>JBKQKS010000409.1:0-3111 GCA_052147395.1 Roseiarcus sp. | reverse complement strand
TTGCGGAAGATCACCGGCTTCTTCGAGCGCCAGGAGTGCGGATACTGGTGCTTCAACCTTCCCCGCCCGACGAGGGCGTGGGCGGCGATCAGCGCCTCGATCACGGCGGCATTGGCGTCGCCCGTCTCGCCCTTGTCGGTGAGCACGCGCTTTCCCGTGAAGCCCGGCGCCTCGGCGGTGAAAGCGCCGTCCTCGTCGACCGTATAGGGGATCGAAGTGTCGATGCCGCGGCCGGCGAGCTCGCGCGCCGACGCCATCCAGACGTCGAAGTCTTCGCGGCCGTGGCTCGGCGCGGTATGGACGAAGCCCGTGCCGGCGTCGTCGGTGACATGGCCGCCGACGAGCAGCGGCACGTCGAACGCATAGCCGCCGGCGAGGCCGCTGAGCGGATGGGCGCATTTGCCGACGCCGAGCGCGTCGACGCCGGCGTCGCCGATGCGCTGGAACTTTTCTATCCTTGCGGCGGCGAACGTCTCGGCGGCGAGCTTGTCGGCGAGGATGTAGCGGGCGCCGACGTGCGCCCAATTGCCCTGCGGCGCGACCAGAACTTGATAAACGCCGTAGTCGATATTGGGCGAGAACGCGACGGCGCGGTTGCCGGGGAGGGTCCACGGCGTGGTGGTCCAGATCACGATCTGAACCGGCCTGCCGTCCGGCCCCCGCTTGGCGAACTCGTTCCAGGCGACCTTGCGCGCGTCATAGCCCGGTCCATCCTGCACGACGGCGAGACAGGGGAACGCGACATGGATCGTGTCGCTGGTATGCTCCTCGTACTCGACCTCGGCCTCGGCGAGCGCGGTTTTTTCGACCACGCTCCACATCACTGGCTTCGAACCGCGATAGAGCAGGCCGTTGGCGGCGAATTTCTGGATCTCGCGCGCGATCTGCGCTTCGGCCGCAAAGCTCATCGTGGTGTAGGGATGATCCCAGTCGCCGACGACGCCGAGGCGCTTGAATTCTTCACGCTGCACGGAGAGCCAGTGTTCGGCATAGGCGCGGCATTCCCGGCGGAAGGCGACGATCTCAGCCGAATCGGCGAAGTCGGGCTTGGCCTTGCCCTTCTTGCGATAGAACTCCTCCTCGACCTTCCACTCGATTGGCAGGCCGTGGCAGTCCCAGCCGGGGACGTAATTGGAATCCTTGCCCGCCATCTGCTGCGAGCGCGTCACCATGTCTTTGAGGATCTTGTTGAGCGCGTGGCCGATGTGGATGTTGCCGTTGGCATAGGGCGGGCCGTCGTGCAGCACGAATTTCGGCCGGCCGGCGGCATCGACGCGCAATTGGGCGTAAAGGTCCTCCCTGGCCCAGCGCGCGAGAATTTCCGGCTCGCGCTGCGGCAGGCCCCCGCGCATCGGAAACTCGGTCTTGGGCAGGAACAGCGTCCCGGAATAGTCCGGGCCTTCGGCGGGCGCGTCGTTCATCTCTGGTCGTTCGGTCAAAAAGGCGTCGGCGTCGACGCGTCCGTAAGGGATGCGCCGCTTCGCCCGCGCGGAACCCCGCGAAGGCGCCGCCTCCTGTAGAGGATTCGACGGCAAACGCCAAACCCGCGTTTTCAGCCCGCGCGAGGGGTCCTCACGCCCCGCCGCAGCTGTGCTCCGCGTCCGGCAGCTCCCAGGCGCCCTTGGTGCGCAGATTGGTGGTCTTGTAGACCTTGCCGCGTTCGTCGCCGGGCGGGCAATGTTGGGGGACCGAGACGAGGCAGATCTTTACCGGATCGCCGGGCCGCGAGGCGTCGACCTCAGGGACCTGGTCGTAGCTGACCTGATAGCCGCCGTTGGCGAAATCGACCGCGCTGCCCGAGCCGGCGACCGGCTTGCCGCTCATCCCGTCCTGCAGCCGATTGCCGATCCGATAGACCTTGGTGGTCACGCACTGGCCGATATGCTTCGGCATGCCTTCGGCCAGAGCCGGCCCGGCCACCGCCATCGCCGCGAAACCCAACAAAAGTGTCCGCATCGTTGCTTCTCCTCGCCCCGGCCCTAGCCGCCGGTCGTCGCGGCGCCTTGGTCGAAAGGTCGCAGTTCACGCTGCCCCGGGTCTTATCCACGCGCCGTTGGCCTTCGACGACTTCACGGCCGCCTCGATGAACGCTATTCCCTTGACGCCGTCTTCGATCGTCGGGAAGTTGCATTCGGCAGGCGGCCGCTCACTGGATCGGGCGGCCAGAATCGCGAGTGCGACCTCGGAATAGATGTTGGCGAAGCCTTCCAGATACCCTTCAGGGTGGCCGGGCGGAATGCGGGTCACGCGCGCCGCCGCCGCGCCCGAGCCGGCGCCGCCTCGGGTGAGGATGCGGGTCGGCTCGCCGAGCGGCGACCAGCCGAGCTCGTTCGGATTTTCCTGCGCCCAGTCGAGGCCCCCCTTCGTTCCGTAGACGCGAAGTCTGAGCGCGTTCTCGTTGCCCGGCGCGACCTGGCTTGCCCAGATCGCGCCGCGCGCGCCAGTGGCGTAGCGCAGCCAGATCTGGGCGTTGTCGTCGAGCCGCCGCCCGGCGCCGAACGACGTCAATTCCGCGGCGAGTTCCGTGACCTCGAGTCCGGTGACGAAGTCGGCGAGGTTGAAGGCGTGCGTGCCGATGTCGCCGAGCGCGCCGCCGGCGCCCGAGCGCGCCGGGTCGACGCGCCATTCCGCCTGCTTGTTGCCGGTCGCCTCGGTCGGGCCGGTCAGCCAGTCCTGGGCGTATTCGACCTGGACGAGGCGGATCTCGCCGAGTTCGCCGGCGCGCGCCATCTCACGCATGCGCCGCACGAGCGGATAGCCGGTGTAGTTGTGCGTGAGCGCAAAAATCCGGCCGGAATCTATCACCGCCGCCCTCATCTTCTCGGCTTCGGCGAGGCTGACGGTCAACGGCTTGTCGCAGATGACATGGATGCCCGCCTTCAAGAAGGCGCAGGCCGGCCCGGAGTGCATGTCGTTGGGCGTGACGATCGCTGCAGCTTCGATGCCGTCGGGGCGCTCGCCCTCGGCCTTGGCCATGGTCTCGTAGTCGTCGTACACGCGGTCCGCCGGCAGGCCCAGCGCCGCGGCGGAACGCCGGGCCCTTTCCGGCGTCGATGACAACGCGCCGGCGACCAGTTCGTAGCGGTCGTCGAGTCGCGCGGCGATGCGATG
>JBKQKS010000408.1:0-3296 GCA_052147395.1 Roseiarcus sp. | reverse complement strand
GGGCAAAACCCCGGCGCTTCCTTATCTCGAGAGCACGCTCAACGGATGCCCGCGTCGATCAGCTTGGTGAGGTCGCCGATCGTCTGCGGCGTCACCACGCCGGCGCCGGTGTTGAGCGACAGGCCGGGCATCTTGTATTTGGCGGTCAGCACGCATTGCAGCACCGGGAAATAGCCCTGCATGTAGAGCAACTGATCGAGAGTGGCGCTGATATAGCCGGACTTCAGCCCGTCGATCGTCGATGGGGCGAGGTCGATGCCGCCGAGGATGATCTCGCCCGGCTTCTTGCCCACCTTCTGCAGGGCCTGAGGCATGACGCCGGTCACGCTGCCGTGCTGCAGGCCGATCGCCTTCAGTTGCGGATGCGCCTCGATATAGGCGGCGAACTGCGGGATGCCGAGCGAGGCGTCGCTGTTGACGTCTTGCGGGATGTCGAGCCGGTCGACCTTCAGCCCGGCCTTCTCCAGCGTGTCGGCGAGACCCTTCTCGGACTGGCCGCGCTCGGCCTGGCTGAAGATGCCCCAGACCACTGCCTGGTCGCCCGCCTTCAGGCCCTGCGCGATCATCGCGTTGGCGGTGAGCGCGCCGCCGGCGTAGAGGTCGACGCCAGCATAACCGAAGCCCTTCGGTCCGAATTCTTCCTGCAACGGGGTCAGGGGGGAGTTGCCGCTGGTGACCTCGATGCCCTCGTCGAAGGCCTGCTTGACGAGATCATGGAACGCGACCGAGCCGGGGTGGCCCATGATCTCGATGCAGGCCGGCTTGGCGGCCATCGCCTCCTTGAACTGGGAGATCATCGTTTCCGGCGCCCAGGCCGAGAACTGTGACTTGAGCTCGACGCCGAGCGCGGCGGCGGCCTGAGCGGCGCCGGTCTGACGGGCGAGCGTCGCGCCGTCGCCGGGGTTGCCGCCCATCTGCATGTACATCACCAGGCCTTTGCCGATGGGTTCCTCCGCCGAGGCCGGCGTTGCCGCCGCCGTCACCGCGGCCACGGCGACGCCGGCGAGTAGAATCGTGGACAGACGCATGTTTCATCTCCCCAAATTGCGCCGGGCTGGCGCGCGATGCGCGGCCCGGACGCGCTATCGGACGGATTTGACGCCGCCGAATTTCCCCAACGAGCGGAGCCGCGCGATGAGCGCCTTTCGCCGCTGCGGCTCGTCGACGTACATGTAGAAGATGATCGCGATCAGGAAGATGAGCCCCTGAACGGTGCGCACCCAGGCGCCGGTGGCGCCGGCGGCGACCAGGCCCGCTTCGAGCATGCCGATGATGAAACAGCCGAACACCGTGCCGATGATCGTTGCCTGCCCGCCGAGAATCGAAGTGCCGCCGATCAGCACCGAGGCGATGGCGGTCAGCAGATAACCCTGGCCCTGGTTGCCGAAGAAGTTCTTGTTCTCCAGCGTCAGGATGATCGCCGCGCAGGCGGCGAGAAAGCCCATCAGCGTGAAGATCCTGATCTTCTCGCGATCGACGTCGATGCCGACGACGCGCGACACGTCGTTGGAGTCGCCGATGAACAGTGTGTGTTCGCCGAACCGGTGGCGGGTGAGGATCAACCAGAGAAAGCCGACGATGAGCGCCGTCCACAGCCCCTGGATCGAGGCTTGCTGCAGCCAGTCGACACTCGAGATCGTCGCCAGCGGGCGGCCGACGATCCCTTGCCACACCGAACTCTGTTCGACGCCGCGCAGCGCATAGGACTTGCCGCCCGAAAGCAAGGTCGCCATGCCGGCCCAGAAGAACTGCGTGCCCAGGGTCGCGATGAACGAGGGAATGCCGACCCGGGCGATGATGAGACCGTTGATGAAGCCCACCAGCGCACCCGAAGCGAGGCCTATGAGCACGGCGAACCAGCCGAAATCGTAATCCCTGAACAGCACGGCGAAAACAAAGCCGGAGAACGCGATGATCGAGGGGAAGCAAAGATCGATCTCGCCGGCGCCGATGACGAAGGTGAGCCCGGCGGCAAGCAGAATCAGCGGCGGCCAGGTCGAGAGGAAGGTCGTGTAGATGTAGGGCCTGAGGAACACCTCCGGCGACAAGAACATGAACAGCGCCAGCAGCAGGACGAAAACGACGATGATCGGCAGCGCCTCGAAGCGCTTGGCGATCGACGCCTCAGCCATGGTCGCGCCCCCCTTCACCCTTTGCGTTGCAGCCCGATCAGATATTCGGTGAGCTCGGCGACCGTAAGGTTCTTCGGGTCGAGTTCGGACACGATGCGTCCGCGATCGAGCACCACGAGACGGTCGGCCACCTCGTGCACGTGGGCGAGATTGTGCTCAATGTAGATGCAGGCGCGCCCCGACTGTTTGATCTTGCGCACGAATTCGACAACCTTGCGCACCTCCGCGACGCCCAGCGCCGCCGTCGGCTCGTCGAGCACTATGAGGTCGGCGTTGTAGTGCATCGCCCGGCCGATCGCGATCCCCTGCCGCTCGCCGCCGGACAGATTGGCGACCGTGGAGTCGACGGTGATGCCGACGCCGCGAAAGCCGATGACGTCGAGAAGAATCTGCTCGGCGATCTCCTTCTCTCGTCTGATGTCGATGAAGCCGAGGCGGTTGGTGATCTGACGGCCGACGAAGAAGTTGCGCCACAACGGCTGTTTCTCGGCGAGCGACTTGTCCTGATAGACGGTCTCGATCGAGAGCTCGTGCGCCATGCGCACGGAATATTCGCTGGCGCGAATCTCGCGGTCGCGAACAAAAATCTTTCCCGAGGTCGGCGCCAGGACGCCGGTGAGCACCTTGATCAACGTCGACTTGCCGGCGCCGTTGTCGCCGATGAGGCCGACGATCTCGTTGCGTCCGATCGCGAGATCGATGTCGCGCAGCGCGTGGACGGCGCCGAACAATTTCTGTACGCCCTCGAGGCGCACGACGAAGTCCGAAGCGGCCGGCGCCGATGCCAAGGTCATCGCTCCTGTTGCGAATGAACGTCCGCTCGTCGGCGGGCGCGCCGACCCCGGCGGATGGGCGCGAATCGGTTTTCCGTTGCCGAAGAGAAGGCCGTCGGGCTCCGCGAACGGACGCCCCGAACCCAGGTTTCCCCCCGCGAACGACTGCCTGCGCGTTCGGCGTTCCCCATGACTTTTTCTTTCGCGCCCCGCGCCGCGTTTCCACAGCGACCGCCTGCAAAGATAACGCTATAGTAATACTATTTGGAAGTAAAGCCGTGGCGAGTCCGATCGCCATGCGCACGTGCGGCCGAGCGTCGCGGCGAACGTCGACTTCACCCGACCGCGCGCGAACTCGCGCATTGCGTCCGAAAGCGTCCCTCGCTAGCGT
>JBKQKS010000407.1:0-15397 GCA_052147395.1 Roseiarcus sp. | reverse complement strand
CGCGCGCGATCCCCGCGGGGGCGGCTCTGGTCATCGCTGCCGGTCAAATTCAGTCCTCTTCGGGTTCGCGGCCGAGGGCGCGCGCGACCTCGGGCGACCGCAGCAGCGCGTCGATGCGATCCCGGGCGTCGAAACTGTTGTCGAGTACGAAGCGCAGATCGGGCGCATACCTGAGGTTGACCCGATGCGCCACTCTCGCGCGCAATTCCTTCTTGTGCGTGGCCAGCGCCTTCAGCGTCTGGGCCGCATCCTTGTCGCCGAGGGCGATCACGGCGATCGTCGCCAGTTTGAGGTCGGGCGACATGCGCACGCTCGGCACGGTGACGACATGGCGCTCGAGGACCGCATCCGCCACCTCGCCGCGGGCGAGAATATCGGCGAGCGCATGACGGATCGCCTCGGCGACACGGTCGGCGCGATGCGAGGGACGCAGGGACTTGGGATCGGAACGCGACATCTTCGGCAAAGACAGAGGGTGGGGCTCAAACGTCGGCGAGACGCAGCGCGAAGCCGGGAAGCGCAGAATGCGAGAGCCTATCCTCGGGACCGCGCTCGACCACAGATTGCCAAGCCTCGCCCTTCGCGCCGGTGTGGACGTAGGTGCGCCGCTCGGCGGCGTCGACCACCCAGAACTCCTGCACGCCATGGCGCGCATAGAGCCGGCTCTTCAGGCCACGGTCGTAGGCGAGGCTCGTCAGCGCCACTTCGATGGCGAGCACGATGTCCGAACCCTTGACGGTCTCGAGTTTCAATCCGCGCGGATAGACGACGAGATCTGGCTCGACGAAGGTGTTCGGCGTCAGATAGATCGTCGATTCGACGCCGAGCCACAGCCGATCGGGAAGCGCGCGCGCGATCCCGAGATTCAGCGCCGACTTCAGCAACTCGTGGACATGCGTCTTGGCCTGCATCGGAACGATCTCGCCCTCGATCAGCTCGAAGTCCTCGTCTTCCGAGATGATCCCCGCTTCCTGCATGCGAAGGATCTCGTCGACCGTGAAGGCGCGACGATCCAGTCCTTCGGCGGCGCGGGTCACGCTCGCGCGCATCGGCAAATCTCCTATCCGGTCGCAGCCGCCAGGGTCGGCGCGCTCAGCGGCAGTCGCGCGTCACAACGTGCGGCGGATTTCCTCGACACTGTAGCATTCGATCACGTCGCCCTTGCGGATGTCCTGATAGTTCTCGAACGCCATGCCGCATTCCTGGCCGGCCTGCACGACCGCTACTTCGTCCTTGAAGCGCTTGAGCGTGGCGAGCTTGCCCTCGTGGATGACGACGTTGTCGCGGATGAGCCGCACGTGCGAGCCGCGCTGCACTACGCCGTCGGTAACCCTGCAGCCGGCGACGTTGCCGACCTTGGAAATGGCGAACACTTCCTGAATCGTCGCATTGCCGAGCATCGTCTCGCGCAGCGTCGGCGCGAGCAGGCCCGACATCGCCGCCTTCACATCGTCCACGAGATTGTAGATGATGTTGTAGTAGCGAATTTCGACGCCGTCGCGTTCGGCCTGATCGCGCGCTTCCTTGTGGGCGCGCACGTTGAAGCCGATGATCACCGCCTTCGAGGCGGTCGCCAGCGTCACGTCCGATTCGGTCACGCCGCCGACGCCGCTATGGATGATGTGCGCCGCGACCTCGTCGTTGCCGAGCTTCTCGATCGCCGCGGTGATCGCTTCCAACGAGCCCTGCACGTCGGCCTTGACGACGATCGGCAACTCCTTGAGGCCCGAAGTCGCCTTCAGGTTGCTCATCATGTCGTGCAGCGAAGTCCGAACCACCGCACCCCGCGCGGATGTTTTCTCGCGCTTCTGCCGCTCGCGGTATTCGGTGATCTCGCGCGCACGCGCTTCGTTTTCCACGGCCGCGACGCGGTCGCCGGCCTCCGGCGCGCTATCGAAGCCGAGCACCTCGACCGGGGTGGAGGGCAGCGCCTCGACCACGTTCTCGCCGCGGTCGTCGATGAGCGCGCGCACGCGGCCCCAGGCCGATCCGGCGACCACGATGGCGCCGACGCGCAAAGCGCCGCGCTGCACCAGGATGGTGGCGACCGGACCGCGCCCGCGGTCGAGCCGCGCCTCGATCACCGTGCCTTCCGGATGGCGCTCGGGATCGGCGACCAGGTCGAGCAGTTCCGCTTGCAGCGCGATCGCCTCGAGCAATTTGTCGAGGTTGATGTGCTTGGTCGCAGAGACTTCGACTGCGAGCGTCTCGCCGCCGAACGCCTCGACCTGCACATCGTGCTGCAACAGTTCCTGCATCACGCGCTGGGGATTGGCGTCGGGTTTGTCGATCTTGTTGATGGCGACGATGATCGGCGCCCTGGCCGCCTTGGCGTGGCGGATCGCCTCGATCGTCTGCGGCATCACGCCGTCATCCGCGGCGACGACCAGCACGACGATGTCGGTGACCTTGGCGCCGCGCGCGCGCATGGCCGTGAACGCGGCGTGGCCGGGCGTGTCGATGAAGGTGATCTTTTCGCCGCCGGGCGCGACGACCTGATAGGCGCCGATGTGCTGCGTGATGCCGCCCGCTTCGCCGGCGACCACGTTGGCGTGGCGGATCGCGTCGAGCAGCGACGTTTTGCCGTGGTCGACGTGGCCCATGATGGTGACGATAGGCGGACGCGGAACCGGCTCGCCGGCATCGTTGGGGTTCTCGAACAGGCCCTCTTCGACGTCGGATTCGGCGACGCGCCTGACGGTGTGGCCGAAATCCTCGGCGATGAGCTCGGCGGTGTCGGGGTCGAGCACGTCGGTGAGCGTCACCATGCGCCCCTGGCGCATGAGGAATTTGATCACGTCGACCGCGCGCTCCGACATGCGGCTCGCGAGCTCCTGAATCGTGATCGCCTCGGGCAGCACGATCTCACGCGAGATTTTGTCGCGCGAGTCCTGCTGGCCCATGCCCTTGAGGCGCTGGGTGCGGCGGCGGAACGCTGCGACCGAACGCGTGCGTTCCTCGTCCGGCTCCGCCGTGGCGCTGGCGACCGTGAGACGGCTGCGATTGCGCGGCTCGGCGCTGCGCGTCGGACGCGGCGTCGGCAGCATCGCCTTGCCGGAGACCGGCGGCGGCGCCTTGCGCACGACGACGCGCTTGTCGTCGGTCTCGGACGTGGCGGCGCGTGGATGCGGCGGGCGTGGCCCAGGGGCCGCAGGCGCGGCGACCATGGGAGCCGACTCGGCCGGCTGTTGCGCCGGCGGCGCGAGCGCGACGACTTTTCGCGGCGGCGGAGGGGGAGCGGCGGGCGCCGGAGCGGGCTCGCCGCCGGCAAGGCGGCGGCGCGCCTCGTCTTCGGCCTGGCGTTTGAATGCGGCTTCCTGGGCGCGGCGCGTCTCTTCGTCGCGCTTGCGCGCCTCGGCGGCCTCGCGCTCGGCCTTTTCGCGCGCTTCGCGTTCGCGGCGCGCGGAGGCGTCGGCCTCCTGGCGGCGGCGGTCCTCTTCCTCGCGGACGCGCGCATCGGCCAGCGCGCGGGCGCGGGCTTCGCGCTGATCGTCCGTCAGGGTCTGCAGGATGACGCCGGTCTTCGGCGGCGGCGAAGCTGGGCGCGCCGGCGCGCCGACGCTCGGTCCGCGCGGGGCGGCCGGCGCGGAGGGCGCTCCGGGCTTCGGGGAGGGGGAGGGCGCCGCCTTGGCTGTGACCGTCTGTGGCTGAGGCGCGGGCGCAGGCTCTCCCGGCCGGTGCAGGCTACGCTTCTTTTCGACGACCACGACCTTGCTGCGGCCATGCGAAAAACTCTGCCGGACCGTGCCCTGTTCGACCGGACGCTTGAGATGCAATGTCGCCTTCGCCCCCGGACCGCCGAGGGTGTTGTCGCCGCTGTTATTCGTTTCGTTCATGCGTTCTTCCAATTACCCCGGCTCTAACCCTGACCGTTTAGGCGTCGAACGGCGAAGCGAAACCCGGTTCGGCGTCGGCCTCGACCGACGCGACCGCTGCTTCGCCCGCCCGATAACGGACCAGACGGAAAACCTTGACGAGGAATGCCGCGCTCACCGACCCCGCGTTGAGCGCGGCATGTATCACATTTGTCCGCCCGAAAGCCAAATCCATTTGGCTCGAAGCGAAGAGATTTATTCGCGCGATCGTCCCGGATCGCTCGCCCGAGACGCCGCGCAGCAGCCGATCGAGCTTCTCCGCGCCGTCGCGCGCGCCGTCGCTGGCATGCAGGAGCGCCACGACCCTGCCCGCGCGGATCGCCCCCTCGACTTTCGCGGCGCCGGTGATCGCGAGGCCCGCCTTGTTGACGAGGGAGAGGAAATCGAGCGCGTCCCGGGTCAGCAGCCGATCGACGAGTTCGGCGAGATCGGGGGCCACCGTCACCGGTTTGCGGAAGCCGCGCGCGAAGGCGCGCTTGGCGATGGCGCGCGCGACGATTTCGCGGTCGAGCCGCGTCCAAACGCCGCGCCCCGGCAGCTTGCGCAAGATGTCGGGAGTGACGGCGCCCTCAGGCGACAGCGCGAAGCGCAGCATCGCCGCCGGGTCGTCCTCGACGCCGGTGACGACGCAGGTGCGCCGCGAGTCGCTCGTCCGCTCCGCGGTCGCACGCAAGTTTCAGCCCTCCGCCTCTTCGGCCTCGTCCCCGGCTTCCCCTTCGTCCGCCGCCGCGGACGCCTCGATCCAGCCCGCGCGCACTCGCGCCGCCATCACGATCGCCTCCGCGTCTTCCCGGCTGAGGCCGAACCCGTTGAGATAGCCGGTGAACTTCTTCTCGCCGGCGTCGGTCTTCTCGGTCCAGCCGACGAGATCGTCGGTCGCGCAGCCCGCGAGGTCTTCGATCGTCCTGACGCCGTTCTCGCCGAGCTTGACCAGCATCGGCGTGGTCAGACCCTCGACCTCCTTGAGCTCGTCGGCGACGCCGAGCGCCTTGCGCTTGTCGTCGAAGTCGGCCTCGATGCGCGCGAGATGGTTTTGCGCGCGCGCCTGCAATTCCAGCGCGGTGTCGGCGTCGAAGCCGTCGATCTGCGCAAGCTCGCGCTCGTCGACGTAGGCGATTTCCTCGATGGTGCGAAAGCCTTCGGAGGCGAGCAGCTGGCCGACAGTCTCGTCGACGTCGAGCGCATTCATGAAGTTGTGGGTGCGCTCGGCGAATTCCTTCTGCCGGCGCTCCGACTCCTCGGCTTCGGTGAGGATGTCGATGTCCCAGCCGGTGAGCTGCGAGGCGAGGCGCACGTTCTGCCCGCGCCGGCCGATGGCGAGCGAGAGCTGATCGTCGGGCACCACGACCTCGATGCGGGTCGAATCCTCGTCGAGCACCACCTTCATCACTTCCGCAGGCTGCAGCGCGTTGACGATGAAGGTCGCCGCGTCCGGGGACCACGGGATGATGTCGATCTTCTCGCCCTGCAATTCGTTGACCACCGCCTGCACGCGCGAGCCGCGCATGCCGACGCAGGCGCCGACCGGATCGATCGAGGAATCGTTGGACAGCACCGCGATCTTGGCGCGCGAGCCGGGGTCGCGGGCGACCGCTTTGACCTCGACGATGCCATCGTAAATCTCCGGCACTTCCTGCGAAAACAGCTTGGAGATGAACTGCGGATGGGTGCGCGAGAGGAAGATTTGCGGCCCGCGCGCCTCGCGGCGCACGTCGTAGACGAAGGCGCGGATGCGGTCGCCCGGCCGGAACATCTCGCGCGGGATCAACTCGTCGCGCCGCACCACCGCTTCGCCGGCGCCCGCGCCGCCGAGATCGACGACTACGTTGCCATATTCGACGCGCTTGACCTGGCCGTTGATGATATCGCCGATGCGGTCCTTGTAGACCTCGTACTGCTTGTCGCGCTCGGCCTCGCGGATCTTCTGCACCAGCACCTGCTTGGAGGCCTGGGCGGGGATGCGGCCGAAGTCGAACGGCGGCAGCGATTCGGCGATCCAGTCGCCGATGCGCGCCGACGGATTCTTCTTGTGCGCTTCGGCCAGGGTGATCTGCGTCGCCTCGTTCTCGATCTGATCGACCACCAGCAGCAGGCGCGCGAAGCGAATTTCCCCGGTCTTCGGGTTGATCTCGGCGCGCACCTCGGTCTCCTGACCGTAGCGCGAGCGCGCCGCCTTCTGCATCGCGTCTTCCATCGAGGCGAGCACGATCGAGCGGTCGATCGACTTCTCGCGCGCGACCGCGTCGACGATCTGCAAGAGCTCGAGTCTGTTGGCGCTGACGGCCATTTGGGTCTCCTGTTCGGATGACAGAGGACAGAGGGCGGACCACGGATCAGGGTCCTAAGTCCTCCGCGCGTCTCTGTCGTCTGTTCTCTGCCTTCTGTTTTCTGATTTCCACCTTCTCGCGCCGGAGCGCGGCGCGGATCAGCGCCTCGCTGAGCACGAGCCGCGCTTCGCCCATATCGGCGATCGGCAGCGCGACGGCCGTCGCTTGCTTGGCTTCGTCCGCGGGGATGCTGAGCTTCAGCGCCGGCGCGCCCTCGACCTCTTCCACGCCCTCGATGAAGCCGCGGAAGCGCTTGCGCCCCGCGACCGGGACCGTCATCTCCACCTTCGCTTCATGCCCGATCGCGCGCAAGAAGTCGGAGCGGCGCACCAACGGCCGGTCGATGCCGGGCGAGGAGACCTCGAGCCGGTAGGCGTGCTTGATGAGGTCCTCGACGTCGAGCGTCGGCGATAGCTGCTCGCTGGCCAACTCGCAGTCGTCGATGGTCATCGTGCCGTCCGCCCGCTCGGCCATGATTTGCACTGTCGAGCCCTGCGCCGCGGAAATCTTCACCCTGACGAGGCGCATTCCGACGACGCGCAACGCTTCGTCGGCGACCCGCGCGATGCGCTGGGCGAACCCGCTCTCCTCGATCCATCTCGGCTCGTCGAGCGTCGCGCCCGACGTATCGTTCGTTTCGGCCATGGTTCCCACGGCAATAAAAAAGAGCGGGACCCGCCCGGGACCCACTCTCAAACCGTCTTCCCGTCTCGCGTCGAGAAGCTATGAGATACGCTACCAACGCCCGTATAGGGGAAACCTAGCCTCCTCGCAATAGGATTCAGCGCTTCGCCTCAGCGGGACGGGGCGTTTCCGTTCACGTGACCAGATCGGCGCCCCCATGAGCGCCGAGAAACGGCGGAGAGTCGAAGCCGAGGCCAAAGCGCGGGGGCATCGCGCAGATCGCCAGAGATGCGGGTGTTGGCCGCGAGAGCCTGTACGAAGCGCTCAGCCCCGGCGCGCATCCCGGCTTCGAGACCGTCACCGCGGTCCTGAAAGCCATAGGAGTCAAATTCGCCGTCGTCGCCACGAAGGGAACGCAGGTCTGGGAGCTCGTCGGGAGAGCTCGTGACGTCGGAGTTCCGGGGATGGAATTGCAGCCTGCCGCCAGGGCAATCGGGTGAAAGAAATTGTCGTAACCTTTCCACCGTCATTGCGAGCGCAGCGAAACGACGCAATGAGAACCTCGCGCCGTCGGCAGTTCACTGCGACGAGCTCGACGATCGCGCCGACCCAATAGGCGATCCTCAACCAGCGAATCGCGTCGGCCATCGCCCCCTCCCACTCGAAGCCGCGCAATTCTAGCCGTTCGCCGAGGCGAGGGCATCGGCGATGTCGAGCGTCGTTCGAGCGTAGTCGAGAAAAGTCCACGCGAACGGCAGAGCAAGAGGGCGGCGCCAGCCGCGCTCGACATGGAAGCTCCAGCTGCGGCCGGCGCCTGCGCGCCAGTCGATCTCGGCGCTTCCTTGCAGCTGCAACACGTCGCTCCGCTCGAAATCGACGAATAACACGGCGGCGCGAGGCTCGCCGAGCAGATTGCCGAGCGTGTTCATGTATCGGTTGCCGGGATAGTCGGGGAATATCAACCGGTCCCCTAGATCGACGACGAAGCCCGGCGGTCCGCCGCGATGGGAGACGTCGACGCCTGCGCCCGAGCCGACGCCGTCGCGCGATCGGGTGGCGACGAAAGCGGTATCCGAACGCCGGACCAATACGCGCGCCGCCGGGTCGAGACTTCCGAGCCGCTCGAGCCTGCCGGCGCGAACGTCGACGGGTCTCGCTGTGCGCCGCTGGATATACTTCTGGCAGTTGCCGAAACTCTGCTCGACATGAATCGTCGCCGCCGCCCGTTCGACCACGGCGAAAAATCCATTGGCGCGATTGCGCCGACGATTCGAAAGATCGATGCCGAGCAGACCGACGGGGCCGCCCGGCCGCCAGCCGGCTCGCGCGGGATCGTCCGCGGCCGGGGCTGTGGCGATGCGCAGCGTCGTCGCATCCGGGGCGGAGATGAAGCCCGCTTCGCCGCTGAGCACAGTCCCGACCGGCCCGCCCGAGTCGTCGACGACGCCGACGAACAGATAGGGGAGCCCGGCGAAGAAGGCGCGATGCGCTTCCGGCATGAAGCCGCGAATGGCGCCGCCCGGCGGGTCGAAGCCGGCGAGCCGCTGCGCGGTGCGCTCGTCTTCATGAAAAGGGTCTGCGTTCATCGCCAAGCCTCACAATGCCGGCAGACGGGTCCACGGCATCGGCGTGAAGCGCGGCAGCGCTTCCACCCGCTCGAGCCAGCCGCGCAACGCCGGATAGGGCGTGAGCGAGACGCCGCCTTCCGGCGCCCACGCCACATAAGCGTAGCAGGCGAGATCCGAGAGCGTTGGATGATCCGCGGCCAGGAAGGCGCTTCCGGCTTGGAGCACCCGATCCATGAAGACGAAAGTCTTTTCCGCGATGGCGAGCGGGGGTCCCGGATCGATCGGCCGATCGAACAAAGCGGCCGCCCTGAGCCGCGCCGGTCCGAAGCGCAACTCGCCCGCTGCGATCGACAGCCAGCGCTGCACCCTCGCCGCGCCGACCGGATCCGCAGGCAGCCAGTCGCTGTCGGGAGCGTAGCGTCGCGCGAGGTAGACGAGGATCGCGTTGCTGTCGGCGAGCGTGAGCTCGCCGTCCTGCAACACCGGGACTTCGGCGAGCGGGTTCATCGCCAGAAACGCCGGCGAGGTCCGTTCGGCGCCCGACACTTCGCCGAAGCGATAGGGCAACTCCAGCATTCCGAGCAACAGCTCGACACGGTGCGTGTGGCCGGAAACTTTCATCCCCAGCAAAACGATGTTCGGCGCGGTCATGGCAAAAGCCTCTAAAGTTGGCGCCGCGAAGTTACCCTTGCTGAACGCGAACGAAAGCGCTCTCAATGACAAGAGAGCATTCCACTTTCCGGAAGAATAGATGGACCGCCTGCAGGAACTCGCCGTGCTTCGCGCCATCGCCGACGAAGGCAGCCTCGCCGGCGCTGCGCGTAAGCTGAGCCTTTCGCCGCCCGCGGTGACGCGCGCGCTCGCCGCGTTGGAATCTCGCGCCGGGGTCCGCCTGATCGAGCGCACGACGCGGCGACTGGCGCTCACCGATGCCGGACGGAGGATCGCCGAACGGTCGCGCGTCCTCATTGCCGAATACGAAGCCGCGGTGCACGGCGATGCGGCGGCGCCGGTGCGCGGCTTGTTGCGCATCACGGCGCCGATCCAATTCGGCCGCCGCCACATGGCCGCAGTGGCGGCGAACTTCCTCGATCGCTATCCGGAGACCGAGGTCGAGCTCGTTCTCAACGACCGCAACCTCGACCTGATCGAGGAAGGGCTCGACGCCGCGCTACGCATCGGTCCGCTCGCCGATTCGACCCTGATCGCGCGCCGCGTCGGCGCCGTCCGGCGCCTGGCCGTAGCGAGCCCCGCCTACCTCGCGGCGCGCGGAGAACCGGAAACGCCCGAGGATCTCGACCATCACGACACGATCTTCGGTTCGCTGTGGACCCGCCCGACAGAGTGGCGTTTCGGCCCGGCCGAACGACCTGTCGTGGCGCGTCTCAGGCCGCGCTTCATGGTCAACGACAACGAGGCGGTGCTGAGCGCCGCGCGCGCCGGGCGCGGCGTCGCGCGGCTGCTCTCCTATCAAGCCGCCCCCGATCTCGACGCCGGCGCGCTGAAGCGGATCCTCGTCGACTTCGAGCCCGACCCGCTGCCCGTGCACCTGGTCACGGCCAGCGCGACGCTGCGCAGCTCCAAGCTCAGCGCCTTCCTCGATCACGCGAGCGAAGAACTGCGCGCCCTCGCCGTGCTGCGGGGGTAGCCGGGGTCGGCGACCCGCGGGCGATAGTTGACGGTGAAGGACAACGCCGTCTCCGACTCCCTCGCCCCCAATTGTTGCGGCGCCAGGGGACGGAAGGCGGCGCAGCAACCGCTGTCCCGAGCAAGTTTGCATGCCTATCCGGTCAACGCAGACACCCGCTACATCTAGACGTAGCCGAGCGTCAGATCGAGACCGCCCGAACGAACGCTTTCGACCCATTGCTGACGGTCCCGCTCGGGCCAACCCTCGGCGGGAATGCGCCAACAGCGGACATCGTTCATTCAATCACTGCATCGCCCGCTATCAGAATCGTAGCTATCGCCAGCAGGAATACGCTGCCGGCGACGGCTGCCAAAGAACACGTGTCACGGCGCCCGTCGACCTGCGGCTAATTCTTTTACGGCTTCGGTCGTTAGCGGTTGGCCGCCAATGCCCCACTCACCGCTGTTAACCTCGAAAATTTTCACCCATGTCACGCCGCGCATGTTTTCGCCTTCGACCGAAACCATGGCATCGGTCAACTTTTGAATAATCTGCTTTTTCTGCTCGGTGTTGAATACGCCCTTGATCAGATGGACATCGATCTGTGGCATTGCCCTGTCTCCTTTGTTTGGGCTTCGCTTAAGGCTCAAGCTGTGGTTATTGCACAGCCAGATCGGCGAGCGATTGGATTTCATCGAATTGCGTCTGCACCGGTACGCCGTTGCGCAGCGTCTGGAGTACGACACAACTATATTCAGCTGCCGCCTGAAGCATCTTCACTTTTTCCAGGGGAACATTGGCAGCCGGCTTTAGGCGAATCTGGCACTTGATCTGCTGGAATCCGACGGGAACATTTCGATCAACAAGCAGTGTGCCACGAGCGTCAAGTTCCGCGCGCGTGCTGACTTCAAGACTCACGATAGGAATTTCGAGCCGATCCGCAATAATGCGCAATGTTGAATGAAGACAGGAGGCGAGCGCCGCGCAAAGTATTTCGCCGGGGTTGGGAAAGTCATGATAGCCACCGATCACGCGATGGATACCAACGCGCCATGATGCGCCATACTCCTCTCCCGGCGCCACTGTGGTATGAAAGGGATCTTCGGATCCATTCATTGCGGTTTTGGCGCTGTCGGTTATGCGGGCCTCGTCGAGCGCTGTTCGATAGCGCTCCCGCAAGGGGTCCTGGCGTTGCTTGACAATACCTTTCATATTGTTGGTCATGGCAGTCACCTTTTGGTTTGCACGTTTGGTTTTGAAATGATGCAACGGGAACACGGCTCTGTATTGAGGCGCCGGCCCTATTGGCGGTCTCCTTTTGGTTTCAAAAAGGGCTTTGTTTTGGGGTTCTGGCCCTAGCGGCGCAGCTGATCAATCCCGGCCGAGGCCCGCCTTGCGAGCGACGACGATCGCCTGGGCACGATGCCCAACTGCAAGCTTGGAAAAAATCGTCGTGATGTGATTGCGCACGGTTTTCTCGGCAATGCCGGTCTTTTGAGCGATTTCAGCGTTCGCCAATCCACGGGCGATGTAATCAAGAAGTTCTTTCTCGCGCGGGCTCAACATCTCGAGTTTGCCCTGCGACAAAATTTCAGTCGGTTCGTCCGCCGCGAGAAAATTGCCAAGTTCAGTTCTAAAAGTCTGCCAGGCCCTCTCACTGGCCAACAGGATATGATTCTTGCCTTCAAGTGGGACGAAACGAGCGTTTGGAATGGCCGCAGCGAGTTGGCGTCCCGCTTCGAACGGCACCATCGCATCACCTCTGACGTGAAAAACAAGGGTCGGCACTCTGAGTTTGTTGGCCTCTCCACGAATATCGAACTTATTGAACGCATCCCACAGCATTTTGGCATTCACTGCGGAAGCGCTACGACGCTGGAGTTCGCCAATCCACCGGAGTTGTTCTCTGGTTGCATCCGGCATCAGCAGATTTGCAAAAACTTCTCGAAACGCTCCGGCGTCCCGGCCCCAGCCCAGTTCAATCATTTCCGACATCGTACGCGCCTGCTTTTGCATGCGCTGATCGACGCCTTCGGCATAAGCGCCAAACATGTAACTGTCATACAGGATCAGTCGGCTGACACGCTCCGGGTGGCGAGCCGCGAACGCAACGGCAACGACTCCTCCCTGACACAGCCCTATAAGCGGGAAGCGCCGAAGACCTGCCGCATCCACCACGGCTTCGAGATCGCTAACCCACGCTTCCAAGGAAAAATCATCGACACTGCGATCAGACAGGCCTGAACCGCGTGGATCATAACGAACCAGCGTTCGGCCGTCGGCAAGAGCCTCAAACCAATGACGCCAAATTGCGCTTTCCCAATCCAGCTCCAAGTGGGTGAACCAATTCGCGGTTCGAACCAACGGTGGACCCTCACCAGCCTTGGCGAGGGCTAACCGAATTCCTTCCTGCGACGTGCAGAATTGTATCTGCTGCTTCATCTAGTGCGCCCACTGCTCATGCACGGGGGTCGATCTTGTAAGAATAGTACAATGCGCCCCAAGGCGGAAGAGCGGCGGAATTGCGGAGCTTTTCAAGCTCCGAATCTGACAACAAGCATTGCTAAACTAAAACCCCAGAAGTTCTCGGGATGGCTTTCAGCCCCCCGGACTCGGTATCATAGCGGCTAAAGCTGACACATTGGAAGTGGCGCCGATGTCGGCTTGGGGCGGAGTCCCGCCGTTCAAAAGCGCTCTCCTGAAGGGCAGCAATCCGCCCATCTCTGCCGTTGCATCGAGCGCGCGGCCCTCTCTATATGTTGCGGGTGTCTACGTTAGAGCGGTTTCCGATCAAACCGACACCCCGTCATTGCGAGGAACGCAGCGACGAAGCAATCCAGGGGCCACAGCCCGGCCGCCCTGGATTGCTTCGCTTCGCTCGCAATGACGGCGGCGGTTCACATTGATCGGGAACCGCTCTAGCCGGACAGGCGCGCAAGTTCGCTTTGGCCGACCAACAGACGTCACGGCGAGCGTGAGCGACGCCATCCAGGGAACGCGGCGCGTCGGTTCGCCGGAAACGGCGCGCGATGCGGCTTCCGGATCGCTTCGCTCGGGCTCGTTTTCGACCGCGAGCTGGCTGCGCCGGCGAAGCCTGCTCGGGCGCGACGAGCCGGCGGCGATCCTGGCTCGGGCCGAACGGTGGTGAGAAGACAAGTGATAGCATATCCATAGATTTGCTATATTTAAGCAATGACATCGTTCTCTGCGACGCGGACCGGCGCAGGGGGGGTGACAAAAACGACAGCTCGAGCCTTTGAAATCACCCAAACGCTTGACAAAAATGACCCCCCGCGCCGTCTTCCGCGCTGGCGATGACGGAGTGCTGGTTGCGCCGATCAAGGCGGCTCAGCGCCCGAGGGCCGGCGACCCCGGTCGCGATCACGCCGTCGGCAGCTTGTAGTCCTTGAACGTCTCGCGCAGCTTGAGCTTGTTGATCTTGCCCGTCGCAGTGTGCGGGATCTCCTTCACGATCTGCATGTCGTCGGGCATCCACCATTTGGCGATGTGGGGGCGGATGAATTCGAGCACGTCCTCGGTCTTGGGCTGGCGGCCCTCTTTCGGCACGACGAGGAGCAGCGGCCGCTCGTCCCATTTGGGATGGCGCACGCCGATCACCGCGGCCTCGGCGACGTCGGGGTGGCCGACGGCGAGGTTCTCGATCTCGATCGAGGAGATCCACTCGCCGCCCGACTTGATCACGTCCTTGGCGCGGTCGGTGATGTGCATGTAGCCGTCGGGATCGATGGTCGCGACGTCGCTCGTGTCGAAGAAACCGTCCTTGCTGAGGATATTGTCGTCCTCGCCGCGGTAGTAGCGCTTCGCCACCGCCGGCCCACGCACCTCGAGATGGCCGAAGGCCTTGCCGTCCCACGGCATCGCCTTGCCGGCCGCGTCGACGATGCGCATTTCGACGCCGAACGGCGCCCATCCCTGCTTGGCCTTGACGTCGTGGATCTGGTCGTGGCTGCGGCCAACGATCTGCGCCTTCATCGAGCCGGTGGAGCCGATCGGGCTCATCTCGGTCATGCCCCAGGCGTGGCGCACTTCGACGCCGTAGTCGTCCTCGAACGCCCTGATCATCGCCGGCGGGCACGCGGCGCCGCCGATCACCACCATCTTCAGGGCGCTGAGCCGGGCCCCGGTCTTCTGCAGGTAGGCGAGCAGCATCATCCACACCGTCGGCACCGCGGCGGTCATCGTCACCTTCTCGGCCTCGAGCAGTTCGTAGACCGAGGCGCCGTCGAGCCTGGCGCCCGGCATCACCATCTTTGCGCCCTTCATCGGGCAGGAGAAGGCGAGGCCCCAGGAATTGGCGTGGAACATCGGCACGACGGGCAGGACGGAATCATCAGCTGTTATCATCAGGCAGGCGGACGTGCTCGCCATCATCGAATGCAGGATGTTCGAGCGATGGGAATAAAGTACGCCCTTGGGATTGCCGGTGGTGCCCGAGGTGTAGCAGAGGCCGGCCGCGGTGCGTTCGTCGAACTCCTTCCAGGCGAAGTCGCTGTCGACCTCGGCAATCCAGTCTTCGTAGGCGACGGCGTTCTTGAGCTTGGTCGCCGGCATGTGCGCCGCGTCGGTGAAGACGACGTAGCGCTCGATCGTCGGCAGCCTCGGGGCCAGCGCTTCCATCAGCGGCACGAAGGTGAGATCGACGAACGCCAGCCGATCCTCGGCGTGGTTCATGATCCAGGCGATCTGGTCGGGGAACAGGCGCGGATTGACGGTGTGGTAGATCGCGCCGAGTCCGGCGATCCCATACCAGGCTTCAAGATGGCGGTGGTTGTTCCAGGCGAGCGTCGCGACGCGGTCGCCGAGCTTGATCCCGTCGCGCTCGAGCCGCTGGGCGACTTTGAGCGCGCGCCCACGCAGCTCGCGGTAGTTGGTGCGGTGGATCGGGCCTTCGACGAGGCGGCTGACGACCTCGCGGCGCGGGTGCTGCAAGGCGGCGAAATCGATGATTTTGTGAATCAGCAACGGCCAATCTTGCATCAGCCCGAGCATTGCAGTCCTCCCTTGTCGGCGCGCGTCCGCAGCGAGCGGCGTGCGGTTGTCCTTAGTTTCCATGCTATTACCATGGCGGCCGGAGGCGGGCCAGCAGCGCCGGCGCGACTTAAGTCGAGGTCGCCAGGGCAAATTGCCGGCCGAAGCGCGCCTCTGTAGTCTGCTGTGGCGAAAGCCGGCGAAGCGGCGCCGGAGATGGAGACGCATGGCCGACGACGAATCGAAAGACCGCGCGATCCGCGTCTGGTTTCGCTTCCTCAGGCTGGAAAGCCGTATCCAGTCGGCGGTCGCCGAACGCTTGCGTGCGATCGGCTTGTCGGTGCCGCAATGCGACGTGTTGACGACGCTGACCGAAGCGGAGGG
>JBKQKS010000406.1:0-9771 GCA_052147395.1 Roseiarcus sp. | reverse complement strand
CTCGGCCGAGGAAATTTTTGCGCTGAAACCCGACGGGGTGTTCTTGTCGAATGGGCCCGGCGACCCCGCGGAGACCGGCAAATACGCCGTGCCGGTGATCCGAGCACTCATCGAGAGCCGCGTTCCCGTCTTCGGCATCTGCCTCGGCCACCAGATGCTCGGCCTCGCCATCGGTGCCCGCACGCTCAAAATGCCGCAGGGCCATCACGGCGCCAACCATCCGGTCATGGACTACACGACCGACAAGGTCGAGATCGTGTCGATGAACCACGGTTTCGCCGTCGACCCCGCGACCCTGCCGGCCAACGCCAAAGTGACGCACGTCTCGCTGTTCGACGGCTCTAACTGCGGCATCGCGCTCACCGACCGCCCCGCCTTCTCGGTGCAATACCACCCCGAGGCGTCGCCGGGCCCGCGCGACAGCCACTATCTGTTCCAGCGCTTCGTCGATGAGATGGCCACGGCGAAGGGATAGCCGCCGCCCGCCCCGTCGTCCTGAGGCGCCCCGAAGGGGCCTCGAAGGACGCTCCACAAGGCGCCGCCGCGATCCGGTCCGGCGCCAAAGAAAATGCAAGCCGCCGCCAAATTTCTCCAAAAATTCCTATCGTTTTCGCCAAGCTTTTTGTTTGGATTTTTTTGGCGTCTTTAGGTATTTCAATGACTTGGGGATCATTTTATTTGGAATTGTAACTCCGAAGCCGCGCCCCTCATTTTGGACGCCAGCTGTCTTTGGACGGTGATCGCGCGCGAACGAAAGTGAATCGGATCGCGAACGAATCCGAGTCAGTGGCAGCGCTTATTGGGCTGAGATTTCCGCGTCGCGCAACTTGCGCGCCCGTCCGCCTTTTCCGACCCGGTCGGCGGCCAATCGCGTCTCGCCGTCCGCCGCGCTGACGTGGATGTTGGCGCGAAAGCGGATGACGTATCGAAAGCCCGGGCTTTACAGGAACGCGAACAATTTGACATCGCCGAAGCTGCGGTCGGCCAGGATCGTCACCGCCACGCCCTCGAGCAGCAGCGCCTTCAGCCGGGACAGGCACAGGTCCTCGAAATCGTTGCGCTGGCTCTTCAATTCGTCCTTGTCGACGGTCAGCCAAAGGAACGGCGTGGCTCTTCCGTGGCGGGTGACGAGATGCAGCGCGAGGGTGGACTGGTTGTCGGCCCTCATCCCGAGCTTGTCGAGGGACGAAATCGGTCCAGTCCATCGCCACGACGATCGCGCGCCGCACGCCCACAACCTCGCGAACCCACGGACCGAACAAGTCCCAAGAGACCACGCCTGCGTTGCTCAGCAACCGGTCGACCTGTTTGATCGCCGACTTGGCGAACAATCCCCGCGCTTTCGCGAGAGCCTGCCCGATCAGGCAAACCGCCAGAGCCGCCCCGGTCATCACCCCGAGCGCTCCACTGGCCAAGGAGAGGACGCGCTTGGCATGCGAGTCGCCGCTGAACACACGGTTAACGAATTCATGAACAAAATCAAATTGCTCCTTCGGCGTTCGCATATCTTCCCCGGCTGGCTGATTCTCCGTGAAGCCGCCCGAGGAATCCAAAATTCAGGCTTTTTCGAGTCCCGTCAAAATGAGCGGATTCGTGAGGCCGTTCACAAACTTATATACTTTTCTGCTACGCCACGACGCGTCATTGGGTACAACGGAGACGACCGTGATCTGGTCGTAAAACTTGGGGAACTGTCGCATGCGAAGCGAAGAAAGGCTGGTCAAAGACTACTTGAGAGTCGTAAGTTTAGATAGATAAGAGCCATTCGGCGCTAACCTATTGGCAATAATTGTAGAACTCGTTCGTTCTAAGCGGCGATGGCCGCGACCCGGGGGCGGCGGATCACGTGAAAATGAAATTGCACTCGACGATCAACGCAGCGATGCCCTCGAATTCAAGCAAAAGAACGATCCGTCACGAGGGACCCTCCAACTAACTAGATAGCAGGTTGGAGGGACTTTGCGGGGAAAGCCGCGGCTTTGCTATAGATCTTTGGTTAGGACTCTCCGGAATGTAATGGTAACGTCACACGATTGAATCAAACGTGCTGCATTACTCTACGGCAGGTCGGCGGTCGTGCCGCGTGGACGAGACGCCCGGCAGGTCGACTTCGCGAGCGCTGGTCATCTCGGCCCGGTCGCTCACTTCGCTTTGGGGGGTGCTCTGATGTCACGAACACATTGCCGGCAAACTCGAACTGAACGAAGGAAGCAGCGCCTGCGTCCGCTCGCGGCGCTGCTCGCTGTCGGACTGACCGCCCCGGCTTTCGCCGATCCATCCCAGCCCTTCCCGACCTACCAGACTGGCCCGCAGCCAGACGGGTCCTGGGTGGTCAGTAGTGGCCAGGTGATCACTCCGGCGGGCACGCAGGTCGACCTCGGCGACCGCGTGCGCGCCAAGGCCATCGCGCTCAATCCCCGGTCCAGCACCCACACCGCGGCCATTCTGGTGTTGGGCGCAGCCCAGGCCGTGGAAGTGTTCGACACGCAGACCGGCAACGTTCTGCAGAACTACACGCCCGCGAAGAATACCGACCCGAGCGGCAGCTACAGCGGCATCGCTTATTCCGCTAACGGCGATTCCCTGATCTTCAGCCAGGACAGCAGCAACGTCACCGTCGCCAAGGTGTCGCCCGGCGGGCTGCTGAGCGACATGGCGCAAATCAGCGTGCCTCCCAACAACAGCTTTATCCAGTGCTTC
Source organism: Roseiarcus sp. (assembly GCA_052147395.1). Taxonomy (GTDB): domain Bacteria; phylum Pseudomonadota; class Alphaproteobacteria; order Rhizobiales; family Beijerinckiaceae; genus Roseiarcus. The sequence continues at coordinate 7,071 of JBKQKS010000406.1, read as the reverse complement.
CCGAACAGCCCGATCGGCGACTACGGACGCTCGTGCGGTACGTTCTATAGCACCAGCACCTCGTATCCGGGCGGCCTCGCGTTCTCTGCGGACGGCACGAGCGCCTATGCGCTGCTCAATCAGAACAATACCCTGACCCAGATCAACCTGTCCGCAACCCCGCCGGCCCAGGGCGCGCAAATCCGCGTCGGCAATGCGCCGCACAGCATCATAGTCAACGGCACGACGGCCTACGTCAGCAATGAGGGCGGCCAAGCAGCCGCCGAGACCGACTTCCAAGTCCTTTCCGCTGGCACACCGATCGTCGCCGACACGGTGAACGGCTCCTCGACCACCGGCACGGTGTCCGTGGTCAATCTCAGTTCCAATCAAAGTTCCATGCAGGTCACGACCACTATTTCCGACGGCATCGGCCTGCATCCGACGGGCATGGCGATTTTCGGCTCGACGTTGCTCGTCTGCAACGCCTACAGCGACAACATCTCGGTCGTCGACACCGGCACCAACATGGTGATGCGCCAGATCGACCTCGGCTTGCCGATCAAGACGCCGGGACAGAGCACGCCCGCCTTTGGCGCGGAGCCGGTTTCGATCGCCGTCGACGCAGACAGCGGCATCGCCTATGTCGCGCTCTACACCGCCAACGCGATCGCGGTCGTGGATCTCAGCGGCAGCGCGTTGCACCCCGTGAAAGGCCTGATCCCCGTCGCCTATGCGCCGGCTTCGGTCGTCTTGGACAAGAAGGACAAAGTTCTGCTCGTCGCCAACGACAAAGGCATCGGCACGCGCAACTCGTTCGAGACCGACCATGGCGTGACCGGCTACAACAGCCACCAGGACAACGGCACGGTCAGCATCGTCCCGCTCCCCAACGCTACACAGCTCGCGGCGTGGACGGAGCAGGTCTACCAGAACAACCACTGGGACCTGACGCAAAACATCCAGTCCGCAGCCGGCGGCAGCAAGGGGGCGAAGCCGGTCGCGATCCCGGCCAAGATCGGCGATCCCTCGCTGATCAAGCATGTGTTCCTGATTATCCGCGAAAACCGCACCTACGACCAGATTCTCGGCGACGTGGCGGCCGGCAACGGCGATCCCGGGATGGCGGTGTTCGGCGGCCAGGACACGCCGAACGCGCACATGCTCGTGCAGCGCTTCCCGCTGCTCGACAATTTCTACACGCCGAGCCGCCAGTCGGCGGACGGTCACCAGTGGATCGTCGAGGCGATGGCGCCCTATTCCGACGACATCCAGTCGCCCGATTGGGTGCGCAGCTATCCCGGCGGCAACGCCGGCGACGCGTTGGCCTACCAGTCGAAGGGCTTCCTCTTCCAGGAGGTGGAGGCTGCCAGCCTGAGCGTGAAGATCTACGGCGAATACGTCGAGAACGAAACCTTCCCGGCCCTCAACAATCAGGAGCCGAGCTGGTCGGCGTTCTACGCCGACTCGCAGAAGTGGGAAGCCGGCGTCGAAAAGAACCTCGCGTTGCAGAAATACGTCGAGGTCGAGTCGTCGATCCCCGTGGTGGCGAGACACCTCGTGGCCCACTTCCCGCAGTTCGATCTGGGCATTCCGGACCAGTTCCGGGTCGACGAATGGGTGCAGGACTTCCAGAATGACGCCAACCACGGCACGGTCCCCAACCTGAGCATCCTGTGGATCATGGACGACCACACCGGCGGCCCGCCCAATGTGAATGCGGAGCAGGCCGATAACGACCTCGCGGTCGGGCGCATCATCGACTATATCAGCCACAGCCAAGTGTGGCCCTCGTCGGCGATCTTCATGGAAGAGGACGACTCGCAGAACGGCGTCGATCACATCGACGGCCACCGCAGCCCGGGCTATGTCGTCAGCCCGTATGCGGTCCAGTACGGGCCGACCGACCACACGTATTATACGCAGGTCAACATGACCCGTACGATCGAACAGATCCTCGGCTTGCCGCCGATGAACCAGTTCGATCTGATCGCTTCGCCGATGATGACCGATTTCGTCGTGGGAACTCCGCCTGCAGCGAACTTCCAGCCGGTCTCTCACGTCCTCAACCAGGTTCCCCTGGATTTGGGCGTGCAGGCGTCCAATGCGGTGAAGAGCGACATGGAAGTCGCCTGGGAGACGGCGAAGGCCAAGATGTTCGCGGGCAACCTGCACAAGCCGGACATCTATGACACTGACACGCTCAACCATCTGGACTGGTACGAGGCCACTAACTTCCAGAAGCCGTATCCCGGCGAGACCACGGTGCGCCCGCCGTCGCAGTTCAAGGCTACGACGGACCTTACGGACGTGGACGACGACGGTGACGGCCTCTGACCCGATCGTCCGTTGCTGAGCGCAATAACCCTCTCCCCGAGACGGGGAGAGGGAATTGGCCCGCCCGCTCGCCTCAACAAACAACGATGAGCGGCGACGCTTGGTCGCGTTTCTCGACGATGAGGTCAGCGCTCGCGAGGGTCGCTCGTGGGGGCTGCCCGCGGGGACGACGAGGGGGGCGCAAGTCGAACAACTCGGCCGGGGGTGGCCTCGATTCTCATGATCATGGTGGGGGCACGAGAGTATGATCGGGCGTTTGCATGTTTCGAGCCTCGCGGCGTTGTGTGTTTTCTCTATAGCGGCGGGCAGCGTCGCGAGCGCGCAGACCGCGCCGGCGCCAAACGCCGAGCCCGTCGTCCTTCCCGATGTCGACGTCGTCGGCTCGACCCCGCTTCTGGGATCCGGCGTGGACCGCGACCAAATTCCCGCGGCGACCAATGTGCTCGACGCGAAGGACATATCGAGGAGCGGGGACCCCAGTCTCACCGGAGCGATCCTCGAAAGCATCCCGAGCGCAACCGTCAATGACGTCGACAGCAACGTCTTCCAGCCCGACATCCTGTTTCGCGGCTACGCCGCCTCTCCGGTCGCGGGAACGCCCGAAGGTCTCGCCGTCTATGTGAACGGCGTCCGGTTCAACGACGCATTCGGCGACACTGTGAACTGGGACCTGATTCCCTCGTTGGCGATCCGGACCGTCAACGTCGAGGCCTCCAATCCGGTGTTCGGGCTCAACGCGCTCGGCGGGTCGGTGAACGTTCAGTTGAAGAACGGCTTCAATAGTCAGGGGGGGTCGGTCACCGGAATGGTCGGCAGCTACGGCCGCCTTTCGACGAGCCTCGAATATGGCAAGCAATTCGGCGATTTTGCGTACTATTTCTCCGGCGAGCTGACCCACGACCAGGGCTTCCGCTACACGCAGGAGTCCGATATCCGCCGTATGTTCGCCGATTTCGGCTGGCGCGGCAGCTCGGGCGAAACCCATTTCTCGATTTTGGGGGCCGACAATGTTCTCGGCAATCCCGGCGCGGCGCCGATCCAGGCGCTGCAAGCGAACATCGCCAACATCTTCACCGCGCCGAACTCGGTCACCAACAAATTCATCGGCTTCAACCTCAATGGCGACTATTCGCTGAATTCGACGAACTCGGTGCAAACCGTCGCCTATTTCCAGAACTTCAACCAGAAGGTCCCGAACGGCACGACCGTCGAGGTCGCGCCCTGCAACGACGGTTCGGGCCTGCTTTGCAACGATGATGGCACGTATGTGACGGGTCTCGGCGGCCAGCTGGTTCCAGACTTTCTCAACGGAGGACCCTATTCGGGCCTGAGCACTCAGTCTTTGAACAGCAACAGCTACGGCGGCTCGGCGCAGGTCACGAACACCAACCCCTTCGGCAATATGCCCAACCATCTCGTCGTCGGCGCCAGCTACGACGGCTCGGTGAGCGACTTTTCCGGCACGTCGGCGATCGGCGGCTTCGATCCCATCACGAGGGAGTACATCGGACCCGGGGTGATTCAGGATCAGCCCGACGAAGGCGTCAACCCCGTGAAAGTCCAAGGCGCGTCGAACGCCTTCGGGCTCTACGGGCAGGATATCCTGGCGCTCACGCCAGCGCTCGGCCTGAACCTCGCCGGCCGCCTCAACTACGCGCACACCGGACTCGACGATCTGCTGGGCGGACCGGTCAACGGCCAGTACACGTTCGTCCATTTCAATCCGAGCGCCGGCTTGACCTATAGGTTCACCCCTTGGCTGCAGGTCTATGGGAGTTATTCGGTCAACAATCGCGTCCCGACCCCGCAAGAACTGTCGTGCTCGAGCGCCGCTACCCCTTGTTCGCTGCTCAACTTCTTCGTCGGCGACCCGCCGCTCAAGCAGGTCGTCGCGAACACCTACGAAGTCGGCGCCCGCGGCGCGTTCGACGATGTTGGCCCAGGCCGATTGAGCTGGAACGCGGACTATTTTCACACTGTCGATGACAACGACCTCATCTATGAGGTCACGGACTACAACCCGAACCTCGCCTATTACACCAATGCGGGCCGGACGCAGCGGCAGGGCGTAGAGCTGAACCTTCACTATGACACCAAGGCGCTGCATATCGGGCTCGGTTACGCCTATACCGACGCCATCTATCTCACCTCCCTGTTGCTCGGCAGCCCTTCGAACCCTCAGGCTGACGCCAACGGCAACGAGCAGGTCGTTCCCGGCGACCATATCCCGGGAATTCCCCGCCACAGAGCGACCGCTGTGATCGATTATGACGTCACCGACCGCTGGACGGTCGGCGCGACGGCGATCGCGCAGAGCTCGCAATATTACTTCGGCGACGAGGCCAACCTCAATCCGCAGCTCCCCGGCTATTTCATCGTCAACGCGCACACGTCTTATAAGATCACCAACAACATCACAGCTTTCGCGCTGGTCGACAACGCCTTCGACACACGGTACTACACATATGGGACGTTCGGCCCGGTGGATGAGGTGCCGTGGTCGATGCCGGTGACGAGCAACGCCACGGCGGTTCCCGGCATGCCGTTCGCCGTCTACGGCGGAGTGAAAGTGACGTTCTAGCCGATCTTGTACTGCGCCGTTCGCGAACGCATCGATAGCGCGAGCAGAACCGCTTCAGGTTCGCGCTGCCGCGCTACAGTGCGGAGTTCGGATGTGGATCAGGCGTCGGTGACTCGACGAAGCGTCCGCGGCTTGGCGACGCGGAGTGCTTGCCGCGCGACGGGAGAAGGGGGTAGTCCCGCAAGCCGGAGCCTGACGCGAGATAATCGCCCGGAAACCGTATGAGTCGACGACTCGAGGCGCCGGCGAAAGTCGGCGTCTCCGCATTGTTTGAGCCGCAGCGGAAATATACGCAGCCAACGCGCCTGTGCAATCAACCGCCCTCGTTCTGAGCTTGTCGAGGGACGAGGTCGCCGTTGGCGGCGCGGTCTGCGTCGCCCCTCCGCTTCAGCTTTTCGGCGCCCCCACGCCTGTGAACAACCACTCGTGTTTGGGGTCGTTGTGGAACGTCCAGACGCGCTTTGGCCCGGCCATCACGTTGAGGTAGTAGCTGTCATAGCCGTGGACCGTGGCGACGGGGTGGTAGCCCTCGCGGACCATGACAATGTCGCCGTCTTCCAGGAGGATCGACTCGTCGAGCGAGCGGTCGTTGGTGTAGACGCGCTGGAAGCCGAAACCCTGCGGCGGATTGAAGCGATGATAGTAGGTCTCCTTGAGCAGGCTCTCGGCGGGGATGTCGTCGCTGTCGTGTTTGTGCGGCGGGTGGGACGAGCTTTTGCCGCCGGGTGTGATCACTTCCACCACGAGCAACGAACGGGCGGAAGCGTCGTCCTCGGGCATGATGTTGGTGACATAGCGCGTGTTGGCGCCCTTGCCGCGCACGATTCTAGGGTGGGTTCCCGGCGGGATCAGCTTGGGCGCAAAGCCGGGCGCGCCGGGGGCCGAACAGACGGCGAGTTCGAGCGGCGTGGTCGCCGTCAGTTGGTAGCGCGAGCCGGCGGGAACGTAGGCGGCCCAGGGCGCGCCGTCGAACGGGCTCATGCGCGCGCCGATGTCGCCGAATTCCTGGCAATCGATCTCGAGCTTGGCCTTGCCCGCGACGAGCGTCAGGCAAACCTCGCGCGCGCCGGTCTCGGCGGCGTAGGTTTCGCTCGCGGCGAGGCGGCGCAGCGCGAAGCCGACATAGGTCCAGCCGGCGCTCTGAGGCGTCACTTCGCAGACGAGACTGCCGGACGGCGCGGAGCGCAGGCGCAGATGGGACATGGTCGGCTCCTTCTTGGACCTCAGTCGAACATACGCTGATCGCGCCGCGCTTCGACGTACTTCTTCCGTGCCGCGTCGACTTCGCTGCGCGTAGAAGTCTCGGGAACGACTACGTCCCACCAATGGCCGCCGGCGGTCGTCGTGACCAGCGGATGCGTCTCGATGACGACGACTGATGTGCGCGGATTGGCTTTGGCCGCTTCGAGCGCGTTCTCCAGGTCGCCGATCGTGGCGACTTTGACGGCTATCGCGCCCTGGGCTTCAGCGTGTTTGGCGAAGTCGATCCCCGGCTGGACTTCCATTAGGCAGTCCCGCCAGAGATTGTTGAAATTGGCGCCGCCGCATTCCATTTGCAGCCGGTTGATGCAGCCGAAGTCGTGGTTGTCGAGCACGACGATGATGAGCTTTCGCCCCAGTCTCACCGAGGTCGCGATCTCCGAGTTCATCATCATATAGGAGCCGTCGCCGACCATCACGATCACGTGCTTGTCGGGTCGCGCCATTTTGACGCCGATTCCGCCAGCGATCTCATAGCCCATGCAGGAGAAGCCGTATTCGAGATGGTAGCTGCCGGGCGCGGTGGCGGGCCACAGCTTGTCGAGTTCGCCGGGCAGACCGCCCGCGGCTGAGACGAGGACCGATGGCTCGCCGCCGAGCGTGCGCGTCACCGCCCCGATCACCTCAGCGTCCGACGGCTTTTCCGCGTTGGTGGGGGCGAGCGCGCGCGCCGCCGCCGCAAACCAGATTGCGCGTTCGCTCAGATGAGGGTCGGCTTTCCAGGCGCCCAGGCCCGCCGATAGTTTTTGCAAGCCGACCTTGGCGTCGCAAACGAGCGGCGCCGCGTTGTGTTTGGCGGTGTCGTAGGTGCAGGTATTGAGCGCGACGATCTTCATGTCGCCGGACTTGAACAGCGCCCAGGAGCCGGTGGTGAAATCCTGGAAGCGCGTGCCGACCGCGATGAGCAAATCGGC
>JBKQKS010000405.1:0-12315 GCA_052147395.1 Roseiarcus sp. | reverse complement strand
CAATCCGTTGACTCGCACAATATTTGTATGTACGCAAATTCATGCGCAGCCGGGACGAGGACAAGCGCCTGACAAATCTCGAGAACCTTGGCGTGGAGATTCGCGTTTTTGGAGGATTTGGATTGGGCTGGCGCGCTGGTTTTCGAAGATCGCCGCCGTGACCACGGCGAAACGCGTCTGATCGCGATGGGACGGATCGGCCGCCGCCTCCATGTCGTCGTGTTCGTCGAGCGCGACGGCGATCATCGTTACATCTCAGCACGCAAGGCCAACTGCCGTGAGGCTATCTACTATGAAAAGCAGACTTCTGCGCCCGACGCCTGAAGAGGACGAAGCCATCGCGCGCGGCGTCGCGCGCGATCCGGATGCGGCGCCCGACCTTTCCTCGGCCACGCCCAGCATCGTTCGCCGGGTCGGTCGGCCGAGCAAACAGGACCCCAAAATATCCGTGACCCTGCGTCTCGATCGCGACGTCGTCGAGCGCTTCCGGTCGACGGGGCCGGGATGGCAAACACGCATCAATGCAGCATTGCGCGAAGTGGCCGGGATCGCAGGGCGGAAGGGGTAGGCGCCTATTCCCGGTCCTGAAACGTCGCGAGGCCGTGGCGCACTGCGCGGAACGCTCGGCCTATCCAGCCGAACACCGTCCCGCGCGCCTGCGCTTCGAGCGGCGCCGGCAAAGCTTCCGGCGCACCCGCCGAGGCCGCGCAATCCGGCCGCAGGCGCGCGAAAAGAATTTCGCCGTCGGTGAAATACGGATCGCCGCCGCCGTTGTGCCCAATGAGCGTCGGCCCGACGCCCGCGACCTGGTAGGTCGCCGATACCCGCCCGGAGGCGACGAGGTCCTGGATGAGGAGGTCGCGCTCGGCGTCGATGTCGGCGGCGATGTGATGGGTGATCTGCCCGGTGTAATGGCTGACCCCAACGCTGTGGTCGAAGGTCGCGGCGCCGAGCCACACCGGGACGCCCTGGTCGCCCCGCGGCAGCGCGAGCCAGAAGCGCACGTGATGGCGCCGGCTCGGGCTCACGCCGGAAGGTTTCTCGAAGGCGAGATCCTGCTTGCGGCCCTCCCAGAACAGCGCGCTGACCGGCGCGCTCGGATAGGCCCGGCGCGCAAGCACGCTGCCGGCGATGGCGAAACTCGACTCGAGGGTGACCGGGTCGGCGGGCCGCCAGCCTGCGGCGCGCAAGGCGCAGACGAGGTCCTGGCGGTCGCCCTCGACGCCGACGTTGAGCGCGTCGCCGGGGATGCCGAGCGAAGTCGTCGTGATCATCGACTTCGGCTCGAGGCCATGCTGGCGTTCGTAATGGCGCCAATAGTTCGGCGCCACCGCGTAGGCGGCGGCGAGATAGAGCGTCAGCGCCATCGCGAGCGCGCCCGTCGCAACTTTCGCCGTCTCGGAGAATTCGCCCATGTCGGGTGATTTTGCCCGCCCGCTCGCCTAAAAGCAACGCGCCCAAAAACCCGGCGCCGTCATGTCGTTCCTCCGCCTGTTCGTCCGCGTGCTCGCGCTGCTGAGCCCGGTAGTCGCCAGCGCTGCGGCGCTCGCACTCGCCAATGTCGCGCTCGCGTTCACCCAGTTCGCCGAGCCGATGCTGTTCGGCAAGGTGGTCGACAATCTCGCCCGAGGGGTGAAGTCGTGGGGCGAGATCGCGCCCTGGCTCGCGGCTTGGGCCGGCTTCGGCCTGTTCTCGATTGTCGCCGGCGTTCTGGTGTCGCTGCATGCCGACCGGCTCGCCCATCGCCGGCGCCTCGCGGCGATGGCGGATTATTTCGAGCACGTGATGGCGCTGCCGGCGCTCTACCACGCCGAGACCCATACCGGACGCTTGCTCGAGGTGATGATCGAGGGCTCGAATGCGATGTTCACCCTCTGGCTGTCGTTCTTCCGCGAGCATTGCGCGAGCTTCGTCGCGTTGTTCGTGATGCTGCCGATGACGCTCATCGTCAACGTGCGGCTCGGCGGCATCCTGGTCGTGCTCGTCATCGCCTTCGCGATCGCGATCAACTTCGTCATCCGCCGCACCGCCTCGATGCAGGGCGCGGCGAGCCAGGTTGCGGCCGACCTCGCCGAGCGGGTGTCGGATGCGCTCGGCAATTTGCCGGCGATCCAGAGTTTTGGGCGCGTCGGCAGCGAAGCCGAGGGGTTTCGCGCGCTGAGCGAGCGGCTGATCCGCCAGCAATTCCCGGTGCTCGCCTGGTGGGCGGTCGCCTCGGTGGCGACGCGCGCCAGCTCGACGCTGTCGCTACTAGCGATTTTCGTCACCGGCGTCTGGCTCGACATCCGCGGCGAGACCACGGTCGGCGAGGTCGTCGCCTTCATGAGCCTCGCGGCCGGGCTCATCGGGCGGCTCGAGCAGATCGTCGGCTTCGTCAATTTCCTGTTCGGGCAGGCGCCGAAGATCGGCCAGTTCTTCGAGGTCATCGATCTGGCGCCCGACGTCGCCGACCGGCCGGGCGCGTATCACGCGGGAAGGCTCGCTGGCGAGGTGCGGTTCGAGGACGTCGGCTTCTCCTACGGCCCCGGGAAGCAGGCGCTGGCGTCGCTCGAGTTTTCCGCTCGCGCCGGCGAAACGGTCGCGCTGGTCGGCGCGACGGGCTCGGGGAAAACGACGGCGATGGCGCTCCTTTACCGCGCCTTCGACCCCTGCGAAGGCCGGGTGACGATCGACGGCCACGACGTCAGGGAATTCACCCTCGCATCGTTACGCGAAAACATCGGCGTCGTGTTCCAGGAGCCTTTTCTGCTCGCGCGCTCGATCGAGGAGAATTTGCGCATCGGCAAACCCGACGCGAGCACGGCGGAAATCCAGCGCGCGCTGGGGGCGGCGCAGGCCGCCGATTTCGTCGCCCGCCAGCCGCAGGGGCTCGCGAGCCTGATCGGCGAGCGCGGACGAACGCTGTCGGGCGGCGAGCGCCAGCGGCTCGCGATCGCCCGCGCGCTGCTCAAAAACCCGCCGATCCTGCTGCTCGACGAGGCGACCAGCGCGCTCGACGCCGAGACCGAAACCAAGCTGCAGAAGGCCGTCGAAAGCGCGCGGCGCGGCCGCACGACGTTCGTCATCGCCCACCGGCTGGCGACGATCCGCAGCGCCGACCTGATCCTGGTGCTGGCGGGCGGACGTATTGTGGAATCGGGAACATTCGCGACGCTGACGGCTGAGAACGGCGTGTTCGCAAGACTCGCCGCCGCGCAGTTCATGGCCAAGGCGGCCGGTAACGGCGACGCGTCGGAGCGCGAATGAGCCGCAGACGCATTTCGACGGGAGACGATCGATGCACGCACGAACCTATCCGCTGACCCGCACCGAGGCCGAATGGAAGAGCCGCCTGACGCCCGAGCAGTACCAGATCATGCGCGAGCACGGCACCGAGCGCGCCGGCTCCTGCGCGCTCAACTGGGAGAAGCGCCCGGGCGTGTTTTCTTGCGCCGGCTGCGACCAGCCGTTGTTCGAGTCCAAGCGCAAGTTCGACAGCGGCACCGGCTGGCCGAGTTTTGACGATCCGGTGCCCGGATCGGTCGAGACCACGGTCGACCGCTCTTGGGGCATGACGCGCACGGAAGTGCACTGCGCGCGCTGCGGCTCGCATCTCGGCCACGTGTTCCCCGACGGCCCGCCGCCGACCGGCTTGCGCTATTGCATCAACGGCGTCGCGACGAACTTTGCGCCGGCCTGAGGCTACGCGCCCGCTCGGATCGGCGACCAGAGGCGCGGAGTCGAAGCATAGCAGACGGCGGAGTCTCGGGTGGATCGAGCTCATTGCCGCCAGGACATTCCGCCGCCTTGGCTCATGGTCGCGCGATGGAACAATGGTAATGACGGGAGTGTCACCATAATTCGCCGTAAATCGTAATTCCCGCGCCCGCGCACGTAGGGCGGCCGGCGCCGCTGTCGATTCCCGCGGCGACGCCGCACTTGGCGCAGATCATCGCGCCGCCGGCGTCAGATGGCAGGGGGTAGGCAGCCGCGCCGGACGCCGTCCCGTTTGTCTGGCAGTGAGCGGGTCGCGATGCTATGCTCAGGCGGAAAAATGAGGCGCCGATGGCCACACATCCCCGCATCAGCCAAGATCCCGACGTCGTATTCGGCAAACCGGCCGTCAGGGGTACGCGGATTTCGGTCGAATTCATCCTTGACCTGCTGGCGGCCGAAGCCACAGAAGCGGAGATCCTGGAAAACTATCCTCGCCTGACGCATGAAGACATTTTGGCCTGCGTCGCGTACGCGCGTGATGTGGTGGCGGAACAGAAGGCCATGCCGAGCGCAGCCGAGTGAAGTGGCTGGCGGACGAGAATTTTCCCGGCGCCGCCGTTGGAGCGTTGCGAGATCTGGGTTGGGACGTGGCCGCCGCGACGGAGCGTCACGGAGGCGTCGCCGACCGAGAAATGTAGGAAATCGCTCGGCGAGAAGGCCGCATTCTGCTGACGTTCGACAAAGACTTCGGCGATCTCTACCGCGAGTCGCCGCTCATTGCGCCGAGCGGCCTCATTCTCTTCAGATTCCGTCGCCCGACGTCGCCCGACGCTTTCTCGAAGTGCTGACGTCAGATTTCGTCTGGTCCGGCAGGTTTTGCGTCGTGGAGCCCGACAGGGTCCGCGTTCATTCTATTCCGTAGTCCATTCGATCTCGCCGAGATCGCGTGCGCCGTCTACGACGCGCACGATCTGCACACCGTCCGGCGCCAATCGATAGAGCGCCAACCAACGTTCGACGACGAGCGCCCTGGCGCCCGCGCCGATTTCCGGACGCGCGGGACCGAGTTGCGGGTGGTCCTTCAGTTGGCGACAACGTTCCTCGATCCGGTCGATCACCTTGTCGGCGACCGCTTCCGAGCCACGCCGAGCTACATGAAGCCAGATGTCGTGCAAATCTTCGCGCGCGCGTTTCGCGTACCGAACGCGGGCCACGCCCTCAAGCTTTCGAAGCGACCAGATGCGCTCGGGCTTCCCGCTTCAAATCGGCCAGATCGAGTTCGCCCGCATCGCCGCTATTCACGCCTTCCTGCCAGGCGTTGCGTAGCCAGCCGAGCTTCTCAGCCTCTCGCCGCTCAAAACTCTCCATCAAGCGCAGAGCCTCGCGAACCACTTCGCTCGAGGACGCGTAGCGGCCGGTTCCAACCTTGGCCTTGACGAAATTCGCCAGTTCCTCGGTGAGCGATACGTTCATGTCCATGGCAGGAACTCCGAACAGTCCGGATTGCGACGATGGCTCAATGTGGCAGAATTGGGCGTGGAAGTCGATTTTGCGAGCGAGTGCGATCTATCTGGAGCGTCGGCCTCCAGGCCGACGTGTTCGGGCCACGACGGCGGCCAGGAGGCCGCCGCTCCAAATGTCGACGCCGTGCCAGTGGAGGGCTCATCCAGGGCGGGTCGACCGCAAGGCCGGTGTGGAATTGAGACGAGAAATGGGTTTGGTTCCGCGGATACGGAGCGAAGACGCCGCGACCCCCGTTCTTCAAGTGGGGAAAGGTTCACGTGCCGCCGCCGAGCCCATACCGCGCCCTTAACTCCGCCGATTCGTCGGCGCGACCGAGGGCATCGAGCGCGTCGGCAGTGACGCGGGCGGAGTCCTGAGTCGAGGGGTGGTTTAGACCTGAAGCTCGCTCGTGAGCGGTGAGCGCCGTTTGAGCGAGCGCCAGAGCTTCCGACGCCAATGAGTCGTCTAGGCATAAGCGCGCAAGATTGCGGCGTATGACGTTTGTTTGCGGATGCGCGTCGCCTAGTGTTTTTCCGAAGATCGCAAGAGCCTGCTTGAATAGTGGTCCCGCGCGCAGGCGGTCACCGTGCTGGTGCAACTGGGAGGCAAGATTGCCAATCGTTGTCGCCGTATATGGATGCTCTGGGCCGATGGTCTTTTTGTATATCGCCAAGGCGCGTTCAGTGAGTCTCAAGGCACTCTCGAGGTCTCCTTGAGCGCGCACAACGCCTGAAAGGAAGTTCAGGCTTGTTGCTGTGTATGGATGCTCGGGACCCAACCTTTCGAAGATACCAAGCGCGCGCTCACAGAGAACTCGCGCGCCTGGTAGATCGCCCTGGTCTTGAAGCAGAGCAGCGAGGTTGCTCATGCCTATCGCTGTGTGGGGATGCTCGCTACCGAGAGTCTTCTCTTGCATCGCCACCGCGTGCTCGAAAAAAGGCACGGCACTCGCATACTCGCCACGCGCTTTAAGCAGGTGCCCGACGTTATTGAGGCTCACTGCAATTTCCGGATGCTCCGGCCCTAGCGTTCTTTCTCTGATTGCCAACGCCTGTTCCGCAAACGATAGCGCTCCAACGAGATCGCCTAGGTCTTGCTTTAGCACTGCAAGGTCGTTGAGGCTCCTTGCGGTGTCGGGATGTTCACGGCCGAGAAACGACAGTCGAATCCCCAAGGCGCGTTCATGAAGAAACTGCGCTTGTTGATATGAACCAAGCACCGACCACCTGTAAGCCCCTAGCAGAGACTGGATATAGCTGGTCGCAACTGCCGCGCTGCCGCTTAGCGGATCGGCGGTAATTGCCAGATCAAACGCGAGCGCATCAAGCCGTCGCGCCCGTGGCCAACATTTCGGGTCATGATCAACTGAACTGGGATAAACGGCGGCCAAAACCTCAATCCACACTCTCCTCCCCTCCTCCCTCGCCTCCCCCACACACCGCCCCGCCGCCACCTCCCGCACCAGCCGGTGCAACCGTATCGTCTCGGTCGTAATCTCCGGCTCGCGCTCATCCGCGATCGTCTCCCGATCGACCAGCGCAAACGCCCGTAGCGCCGCCAGCGCCTCCTCGAGCCCACTGTCCGCGAGCAACGACGCCAGCGGCTCGCCGAATTTCTCGCGGCCTTCGGTGAACAGGAACAGCGGGATCGGTTCCGGCGCCAGCAGCGCGGCGTGGGCGATCAGCGGTTCGGCGGCGGGGTGGAGTTTGGCGGCTTTTTCGATGGCGAGGGCGAAGGTTTTCGCGACTGTGAGGCCATATTCGGCAGGCGCGTGTTTAGAATCGTCGAGCAGGCGCGTAGGCGCGGCTTCGAAGCGCCTGCGATATTCGGCGAGCGCAATTTCGAGCCGGTCGCAATAGGCGGCCGCCTGTTCGTGCGCGAGCGGGAGGCCGCCGAGCGCAACGCTCAGCGCCTCGGCGTCGGCGCGCTCTTTGTCGCGGCCGGTGCGGACGATGAGGTAATCCGCGCCGATCTCTTTCGGCCAGACCGCGATCTCGACCGGTGCGGCGATGCCGCGCCAGACGCGGGCGTTGGAGGTCACCAGCACGCGCGCCCCGCCGGCGGGCGGCAGATAGGGGCGCAAGCTCTCTGCGTCGATGGCGTTGTCGTAGATCAGCAGCAGGCCCTCGCCTTCGTGGCGCAGCCGCTCGCTCACACGAGCGAGCGCGGGCTCCTCCTTCTCGTCCGCCGCGACCCAGCCGAGCCGCACGCCGAGCGCGACGAGGTCGGCGCGCATCGTCGACTCCGTCTGAGCGCGTATCCACCAGGTCGCGCGATATTCCACGCGATGACGGTCGGCGAAAGCCGCGGCGAGCGTCGTCTTGCCGACGCCTCGAAGCCCATGCAGCGCGGTGATCGCGACTCGGCCGTCATGGCGCTTCAACGCCGCGTCGACCACCGCCAGCGCATCCTCGCGGCCGAGGAAATGCTCGGGCACGCGGATCGGAATATTGGATAGCGCAAAGACCTGGGTCGGAACCGTCAGCCCACCGGCGGGCGGCGCCGGATCGCGCATGTAGGCGCGAAATCTTTCGCGCCGCGCCTCGTCCGAGAGGCCGAACAATTCGCAGCGCTTCAGATGATCGACGAGCGCCGGCAGCTTGCAGGGTTTTACGACGACGAAAAGCGCGAAGTTGGCGCGCTCTTTCGTCGCCTTCCAAAGCGCCGCGTTGCGCTCCAGCATCGAATAGTGCGCCCGCAGATATTCGTCTGAGACGACGCAGAGCACGTGGTCGTCGGATTCCAGATGTTTTTCCATCCAGGCCAGAATGTCCGCGCCGCGCTCGATCTCCCAATCGTGAACATGAGCCTCGTGGCCGAGCGCCTTCAGCTCCGCCCCGATCCAATGCGCCCATTCGCGGTCGCTGCTCGTGTAGCTTACAAAAATATCCGACATGCGGCGTCTCCGACAATGTCTGCCGCTTAATATCGAGTTCGCCGAAGCGATACGCAAGGACGCGCAACAGTCCATGGCCGCGGTCGACATGGAACCGGTCCTTCGCGCGGGGCATAGGCGCCTGAGGATGCGTCATGGCGATTACGGATCGGGCCAGAGCGCCACTTTCTACCGTATGTGAGGGAGCGCCGAGGGCGCCAATTGCGGAGAGGCGATGAACACGGGACATCCTGAGGTCGCGAGCGGACGCGTCGGCGTGCTCATCGTCAATCTGGGCACGCCGGAAGCGACCGACTACTGGTCGATGCGGCGTTATCTCGCGGAGTTTCTTTCCGACCGCCGGGTCATCGAGGCGCCGCGCTGGTTTTGGCTGCCGCTCCTGCATCTCGTCATCCTGACCCGCCGGCCGAGCGTGCGGGGGCGCGACTACGACGCGATCTGGAATCGCGACCTCGACGAGGGCCCGCTGAAGACGATCACCCGCGCGCAGGCGCAAAAACTCGGCGAGCGGCTCGCGGCGGCGAAGGTTACCGTCGACTGGGCGATGCGCTACGGAAAACCCGCGATCGCGGAGCGCCTCGCGGCCCTGCAGAGCCGAGGCTGCGACCGCATCTTGCTGTTTCCGCTCTACCCGCAATATTGCGCCTCGACCACGGCGACGGTCGCCGACAAGGCGTTCGAGGCGTTGCAGGCGATGCGCTGGCAGCCGACGCTGCGGGTCGTCGCGCCCTATTTCGACGACCCCGCCTACATTTACGCGCTCGCTGCCTCGATGCGCAGTGGGCTCGCGGCGCTCGACTTCGAGCCGGAGGTGATGCTCGCCTCGTTCCACGGCATTCCCAAGGCCTATTTCGACAAGGGCGACCCCTATTACTGCCACTGCGCGAAGACGACGCGGCTGCTGCGCGAACGGCTCGGCCTCGACGAAACGAGGCTGAAGATGACCTTCCAGTCGCGCTTCGGCCGCGAGGAATGGCTAAAACCCTATACCGACGAGACGGTAAAGACCCTGGCGCAGGCTGGCGTGAAGCGACTGGTCGTCGTGACGCCCGGCTTCGTCGCCGACTGTCTGGAGACGATCGAAGAGATCGGCGTCGAGAACGCAAAGTATTTCCACGCCGCCGGCGGCGAGAAATTCGCGCGCGTTGCCTGTCTCAACGACAGCGAGGAAGGCATGACGGCGCTCGAAACGGTGGCGCGGCGGGAATTGGCGGGCTGGATCTGATACCGTCGGACGCGCGCCACGAAGGCCCAGTCACACCGCCGGCAAGGACCAGGGATCGAATATGGCGACCGGAATCGAGCGGAAATCAGCGACGTTCCGGGTCACCAAAGTCATTTCGTGGACAATGGCCGTCGCCGCGATGAGCGCATCGAGCTGCGGCTTCGGATCAGGAACATGAAGAGCCGCGCAAGCCTCCGCGACAGCTTCGTCCACCGGCAGCACTCGGCCGCGAAACGCTTCGTTCACCCATTGGATCTTCCAACGGCGCAGCCGCCCGCCCTGAACCGGATCCGATCTTTCGAGACGACGAATCCCCACCTCGATCTCCAGAATAGAAATCGCGGAAATATAGGCGTCGGACCTCGGGAGACCGGCAAGCCATTGCTCTGCCGGCCGCGGCAAACGATCGCTTCGGCGCGCCGCGGACACAACGTTGGTGTCGAGAAGATACCTCACCCAAAATCAACATCGCGGAAAGGCTCGAGCTTTCGCTCGGGCAGTTCGAGTTCGACATCGTCAGCACCTGGCATTGCAAGAAGAGCGAGGATGCTCGGCTCCTTGCCGACGAGCCGTCGGTACTCGTCGTAGCTCATCAGCACCTGCGCCGGCTTGCCGCGCTCGGTGATGATCACGGGCCCCTTTCTCGCGGCGCGCTTGGCCCGGCTGAAGTCCTGGTTCGCCTCGCGGCTGGTCAGCAACGTCTCCGCCATGTTCAAACTCCGTATGTAGCTACGTAGCGTCTCGAGGTTTGGCCGTCAACGGCCGGCAAACAAAAAGGGCGGCCGTACGGCCGCCCCTTCCGCATTTCGCCAACGAGCGAACGGATCAGAAGTCCATCCCGCCCATGCCGCCGCCCATGGGCATCGCCGGCTTGTCCTTCGGCAGTTCCGCGACCATGGCTTCGGTGGTGATGAGCAGGCCGGCGACCGAGGCGGCGTCCTGCAGCGCGGTGCGCACCACCTTGGCGGGATCGACGATGCCGGCGTCGTACATGTCGACATACTGCTCGGTCTGGGCGTTGAAGCCGTAGGTCTGCGAGGGGTTCTCGACGATCTTGCCGACCACGATCGAGCCTTCGCAGCCGGAATTCTCGACGATCTGGCGGATCGGCGACTCCAGCGCCTTGAGCACGATGTTGATGCCGGCCTGCTCGTCGGGCACCGTGCTCTTGAGCTTGGCGACCGCAGCCTTGGCGCGCAGCAGGGCGACGCCGCCGCCCGGCACGATGCCCTCTTCGACCGCCGCGCGGGTGGCGTTGAGCGCGTCGTCGACGCGATCCTTCTTCTCCTTGACCTCGATCTCGGTCGCGCCGCCGACGCGGATCACCGCGACGCCGCCGGCGAGCTTGGCCAGACGCTCCTGCAGCTTCTCGCGGTCGTAGTCCGAGGTGGTCTCCTCGATCTGCGCCTTGATCTGCGCGACGCGGCCTTCGATGTCGGCCTTGGCGCCGCCGCCGTTGATGATGGTCGTGTTCTCCTTCTCGATGCGCACGCGCTTGGCCTTGCCGAGCATGTTGAGCGTCACGTTCTCGAGCTTGATGCCGAGGTCCTCGGCGATCATCTGGCCGCCGGTGAGGATCGCGATGTCTTCCAGCATGGCCTTGCGGCGATCGCCGAAGCCGGGCGCCTTGACGGCCGCGACCTTGAGGCCGCCGCGCAGCTTGTTGACGACGAGGGTGGCGAGCGCCTCGCCCTCGATGTCCTCGGCGATGATGACGAGCGGCTTGGTCGTCTGCACCACGGATTCCAGAACCGGAAGCATCGGCTGCAGCGAGGAGAGCTTCTTCTCGTGGATGAGAATGTAAACGTCCTCGAGCTCCGCCACCATCTTCTCGGCGTTGGTGATGAAATACGGCGAGAGATAGCCGCGGTCGAACTGCATGCCCTCGACGACGTCGAGTTCCGTCTCCAGGCTTTTCGCCTCTTCGACGGTGATGACGCCCTCGTTGCCGACCTTCTGCATCGCCTGGGCGATCATATCGCCGATCGACTTGTCGCCATTGGCGGCAATCGCGCCGACCTGCGCCACTTCCGCCGATTCCTTGATCTTCTTCGAGCGGGCGGCGATGTCCTTGACCGCCTCGGCGACGGCGAGATCGACGCCGCGCTTCAAATCCATCGGGTTCATGCCGGCGGCCACCGCCTTGGCGCCTTCCTTGACGATGGACTGGGCGAGGACGGTCGCGGTCGTGGTGCCGTCGCCGGCGGTGTCGTTGGTCTTCGAGGCCACTTCGCGCACCATCTGCGCGCCCATGTTCTCGAACTTGTCCTCGAGCTCGATCTCCTTGGCGACGGTGACGCCGTCCTTGGTGATGCGCGGAGCGCCGAACGACTTCTCGATGATGACGTTACGACCCTTGGGGCCGAGCGTGACCTTCACCGCATTGGCGAGAATGTCGACTCCGCGCAGCATCTTGTCGCGCGCGTCGGTGGAAAAACGTACGTCTTTAGCGGCCATTGGTGTGTTCCTGTGTGGGGAGGGGGTTCGGCAGTCGGCAATCGGCAATCGGGTTTTTCGGCGCGGCTCGAGGGCTCGCCTCGATTGCCCAACGCCGAACGCCGACTGCCGCCAAGAATCAGCCGATCACGCCCATGATGTCGGACTCTTTCATGATCAGCAGGTCCTCACCGTCGATCTTGACCTCGGTGCCGGACCACTTGCCGAACAGCACGCGGTCGCCGGCCTTCAGCTCGATCGGGATCAGCTTGCCGGCCTCGTCGCGGCCGCCGGGCCCGACGGCGACCACTTCGCCCTCTTGCGGCTTCTCTTTCGCGGTGTCCGGGATGATGATGCCGCCCTTCGTCTTCTCCTCGCCCTCGAGGCGTTTGACGACGACGCGGTCATGCAGGGGACGGAATTTCATGGAGTTGGCTTCCTATGTAGACTTCGCCGACGCGAGCGGCGTCAGCTTTGCGGCTCTGTCGAAGCGCCGTTAGCACTCGCTGAACTCGAGTGCTCGAGCCGCATGCCCGGCCGCACGAATTCCAGGGCGCGT
>JBKQKS010000404.1:0-14114 GCA_052147395.1 Roseiarcus sp. | reverse complement strand
GGTCAGCGCCCGCGGCCACAGGAGCCGCGGTCCGCGCCCGCGGCCACAGGAGCCGCGGTCAGCGCCCGCGGCTACAGGCGCCGGGGCCGACGCCCCCGGCTAGTCATGCCCCCATCAACGCCGCGATGTGGGCGGCGACAGAGCGGGCGAGGGCGTCGAGGTCGTAGCCGCCCTCGAGCAGCGACACGACGCGGCTCTTGCAGCGGCGTTGCGCGATCGCCATCACCTTGCGGGTGACCCAGGCGAAATCCTCCTCGCGCAACTTGAGATTGCCGAGCGGATCGCGATAATGGCCGTCGAACCCCGCGGAGATGATCACGAGGTCGGGGGCGAATTCGTCGACGCGCGGCAGAATCAAATATTCGTAGGCCTCGCGGAACGTCGACCCGCCGTCGCCGGCGCGCAGCGGCGCGTTGACGATCTGATTGTGGTCGCCGGTGTCGGTCATCGCGCCAGTGCCGGGAAAGAGCGGCATCTCGTGCGTCGACGCGTACATCACGGTCTTGTCGGACCAAAAAATGTCCTGCGTGCCGTTGCCGTGGTGGACGTCGAAATCGACGATCGCGATCCGCTCGGCGCCATGCGCGGCCTGGGCGTGGCGCGCGGCGACCGCCGCGTTGTTGAAGAAGCAGAAGCCCATCGGCGTCGACACTTCGGCGTGATGCCCGGGCGGACGCGTCGCGACGAAGGCGTTGGCGACCTTGCCGGTCATCACCTCGTCGACGGCGAACGTCGCGCCGCCGGCGGAGCGCACGGCGGCCTCCCAGGTGCCCGGCGACATCGCCGTATCCTGGTCGACGCGCACGTGTCCCTGCGTCGGCGAGGCCTGCTGGATCGCGGCGACATAGCTGGCGGGATGAACGCGCGTCAGTGCTTCGACCTTCGCGCGCGGCGCCTGGTCGCGCGCGAGCATCTGGAAAGTTTCAGCTTCGAGCGCCCGATCGATCGCGACCAGGCGATCGGGACGTTCCGGATGGCCCTCGCCCATGTCGTGACGAGAACAATGTGCATGCGTCACCAGAAGTGTGGACACCTCGGGGACCTCCCCGTGAAACGATTGTTTTGAGCAGTGAGCATGGCCCCTATGGCCCCGCTTGTCTACCCGTTCGAATCCGCGGCGGCGCGCCCGGCGTCAATCCTTCGCCGATTCGCTCGCGCATTGCAGGGTCTTGGCCTGCGCCTCGGCGTCGGAATAGAGGCTCGGCTCCTCGCTGAACACCCGCACCAGGACGAAACCCTGGTTGGTCGGCGAGACGATGCGCAGGTCCTGCGAGGGATTGTCCTCGTCGTCGGCGGCGATGAGCGCGCGCAATTGCGCCGGGGTGACGACGACCGTCTCGAGCCTGCCGTGCGTCGCGGCGCGGTCGCTGAGCGCGAAAAACACCGCGCCCTCCCGGGAATGGAACGAGATCGACGTGAACCCGGCGCGCCCGAGCGGCGCGCGCACGCGCACCGGTCCCGTCGCGAGATCGTAGCGACAGAATGCGGCGGCGACGGCGGGATCGAGATAGGGAAACTGCCGGGCCGCCGGCGCAGCGCGGGGCAGGGTTTCGGTCTCGCCGTTCGGGGCGAGCGCGGCGACCGTCGAAAACGCGTCGTGGTCGGCGACGGCGGGGATGGCGAGCACCAGAGTCGAATGAACGAGCGCGGCGAGCACGGCGGTCGCGGCGGCGTAGAACAGGAGCTCGCCGAACCGGGAAAACGGCCTCATGGGCAGGACTCCCGCTTCACCGCGGGCGTAGAGCCCTTGTCGAGCCCGCCGGCGGTGGCGCCGATCGGCGAGTCGTAGAGGCGCAGCACCAGCTCGAACGGCCGGTCGGCGCTGATCGGCAGCCAGTTGCCGGCGTGCGCCGCACGGGACACCGAGATCTCGAAACTCCCGTCGGACTCGCGCAGGATTTCGCTGGAGCGGAAGGCATACCGTTCCGAAGGGTTGTCGACGGGAAAGCCGTGGAGGTCGGCGAGTTCGAGCGTCCAGTAGCGCGCCGGCGGCGTCCGCGTCCCGACCTCGTAGACGCAGCGCGGATCGAGCGAACGCCCCGAATCGTCCTCGGTCGCCACCAGCTTCATGCCCTCGCCGAGCGCGAGCGGAATCTCGCCCGTTTTCGCCAGGCTCGCGCGCGTGTAGGGGTCGACGTCGATGGCGCCGGCGCGCAGGATCACGTTCCAGGCGCCGACCCGCGCGATGTCGAACGGGCCGCCGCCGGCGATCAGCCGGTCGGTGATCCAGACTCCGAGCAGGAGGCTGAGGACCGCCACGAGGGAGGCTTTGAACAACGCGCTCATGCGCGGCCTGTTGTAGCCGCGGGCGGCGACCGCGGCCACCGGGGTCGGCGCCCCCAGCCACCGGGGTCGGCGCCCCCGGCTACAAGGGCGCCTTTCAGGAGACGGCGCCGGGCTGCAGAAGGCGCTCGAGGTTCTCGCGGCGACAGGGCGTGGGCGGCGATGTCGGCGCTTGCCTGCCGCGCCCCGACGCCGTCGACGGAAGCGGTCTGGCCCCGCAGGCGGAGGGCGAAATCGGCGATGTCGCGCAGCGCCTCGACGGAGCGCGGGTTGAGGACGATGTCGCGCGGGCCGGCGTTGGCGTCCGCGCCGGCTGGCGGCGCCGCGGCGGCGACCGCCGCGCCGGCGGGCGGGGCGACGCCGAACGGCGGCTTGGGATCGAGGCCCTGGAGCGCATAGGCCATGATGTCGTGCCAGCTCATCGCCGGCAGCGTGCCGCCGGTCATGTTGTTGGTCGGAATGTTTTCGTCGTTACCGAACCAGACGGAGCACACGAGGTTGCCGGTGAAGCCGTTGAACCAGGCGTTGGTCGAGTTGTTGGTCGTGCCCGTCTTGCCAGCGATCACGCGGCCCGGGATCGCCGCGGCGCGTCCGGTGCCCTCGGTGACGACGTGAACCAGCAGGTTGTTCATCTCGGCGATTTTGTCCGGCGGGAACATCTGCTTGGGCGGCGTTCCGTCGGCGTCGTGGGTGTAGATCGCCTGGCCCCGCGAGTTGCGGATCTCGATCGCGGCATAGGGTTTGGCGACCTTGCCGCCGTTGGCGAGCAGCGCATTGGCGCCGACCATGTCGATCATCTTCACCTCGTCGGCGCCGACCGGCAGCGACACGGTGTCGATGAGCGGCGTCGTCAGGCCCATCTTGCGCGCGGTCTCGACGATCTTGGCGCGCCCGAGCTGGGCCATCTTCGCCTCGTGATAGGGTTTTCCGGGCGGCCAATAGGCCTCGCCGATTTTCAGCGACAACCAGATCGCCGCCGTGTTGAACGACTGCGCCAGCGCCGTGTACATCGGCATCCACCCGCCGTTTTCGCCGTGGTAATTGTGCACGCAATAGTCGCCGATGCAGATGGGTCCCGCCTGCACCGGCGTATTGGCGTGGAATTTTCCGGTCATCAGCGCGGTCAGATAGACGAAGATCTTGAACGACGAACCGGGCTGACGCGCCGCATCGGTGGCGCGGTTGAATTGGTTTTCGCCATAGTCGCGCCCGCCGACGATCGTGCGCACGAGGCCATCGGTGTCGGCGATCACGGTCGCGGCCTGATGCGCGCCGTAGGCCGGGCCCTGGTCGCGCAGTATGGTGTCGAGCACCGTTTCGGCATGGCGCTGGAGGGCGGGATCGAGGCCGGTCAGCACGGTGAGCACGCGATCGTCGCCGAGCTTGCCGGCGTCGGCGAGCGCCTTGACCTCGTCATAGGCGAAATCGAGATACCAGTCGGGGCTGTCGGGCTCGGTGTGATCGACCGGCGTCGCAGGATTGCGCCGCGCGGCGTAGACCTGCCCTTCGGTCATGAATCCGGCGTCGACGAGGTTCGAAAGCACGTCGTTGCCGCGCGCGCGCGCGGCAGGCAGATTGACGGCCGGCGAGTACCTGGTCGGCGCCTTGAACAACCCCGCCAGCATCGCCGATTGGGCGAGGTCGATGTCGCGCACCGACTTGCCGAAATAATATTGCGCCGCCGCCTGAACGCCGAACGTGCCGCCGCCCATGTAGGCGCGGTCGAGATAGAGGCTGAGGATCTGCTTCTTGGTCAGGTGGTGCTCGAGCCAAAGCGCCAGGTAGGCCTCGTTTATCTTGCGCGAGATCGAGCGCTCGTTGGTCAGGAACAGGTTCTTGGCGAGCTGCTGGGTGATCGACGAGCCGCCCTGGCGCACGCCGCCGGCGCTGGTGTCGACGGTGAGAGCGCGGATCGTGCCGACCACGTCGATGCCGAAATGGCTGAAGAAGCGCCGGTCCTCGGTGGCGATCACCGCCTTGACGAGTTGATCGGGCAGCTGGTCGAACGGTATCGCGTCGTCGTGCTTGATGCCGCGCCGTCCGACCTCGACGCCGTGGCGGTCGAGGAAGGTCACCGCGAGATCGGTGCGCTTGAGCCAGTCGTCGTCCGCGGTCATGCGGTAGGCGGGCTGGGCGAAGGCGATGACGACGATGAGCCCGACGACCGAGAGATTCGCGCCCTCGCAGGCCAGATCGACGACGGCCTTGGCGAGGCCGCCGAGCCTGAGACTGTCGGAAGCGGCGGCGATCGCCTGCAAGGCGCCGACCGAGCGCCGCCCCGCGCCGTACATCGACGAATCGACGAAGGCGTCGACCGCCAGCAGCATGCGGGCAACCGACTTCCAGAACCCGATTCTATGCTGCCTCTCGGGGGCCATGTCCGGGCGCCTCATCGTCTCCGCTCCACGGGACTCTCTTTACCACAAGGTTCGCCGTAGAATAGGGCGGGCGTGGGGCGCCCGCGGCCCTGTCTGGGTTCCCCTACCTACCCCCCTTCCGCAGGCGACTTCAAATAGTCCTCGAGCCAGTGGATGTCGTAGAGCCCGTCCTGGATGTCGTGGTTGCGCACCAGCGCGCGGAACAGCGGCAGCGTCGTCTCGATGCCGTCGACGATGAATTCATCGAGCGCGCGCCTCAGCCGCATCAGCGCCTCGGTGCGCGTGCGGCCGTGGACGATGAGCTTGCTGACCAGCGAATCGTAATGGGGCGGGATCTTGTAGCCCTGGTAGGCGGCGCTGTCGACGCGCACGCCGAGGCCTCCGGGCGGGTGGAAATAGCTGATCCGGCCGGGCGAGGGCAGGAAGGTGCGCGCGTGCTCGGCGTTGACGCGGCATTCGATCGCGGCGCCGAGGAAGCGCACCTCGTCCTGCGTGATCGACAGCGGCGAGCCCGAGGCGATGCGGATCTGCTCGTTGACCAGATCGATGCCGGTGATCATCTCGCTCACCGGATGTTCGACCTGGATGCGGGTGTTCATCTCGATGAAAAAGAAGCGGCCGTCCTCGTAGAGGAACTCGACGGTGCCGGCCCCGACATAGCCGAGCTCGGCCATCGCGCGCGCGACGACGCCGCCGATCTCGTCGCGCTGCTCGGCGTTGAGCGCCGGCGACGGGCTCTCCTCCCACACCTTCTGATGGCGGCGCTGCAGCGAGCAGTCGCGCTCGCCGAGATGGATCGCGCGGCCCTGGCCGTCGCCCAGCACCTGGATTTCGATGTGGCGCGGCTTCTGCAGATATTTCTCCAGATAGACGGTGTCGTCGCCGAACGCCGCCTTCGCCTCGGCCTTGGCCGTCGCGATCGCATCCGTGAGATCGTCGCGCGAGCGCGCGACCTTCATGCCGCGTCCGCCGCCGCCCGCCGCCGCCTTGACGAGCACGGGATAGCCGATCTCGTCGGCGAGCCTCAGCGCCTGCGTTTCGTCCTCGACCGCGCCATCGGAGCCGGGCACGCAGGGGATGCCGAGCCGCATCGCCGTGCGCTTGGCCTCGATCTTGTCGCCCATGATGCGGATGTGCTCGGCCTTGGGGCCGATGAAGGCGATGCCGTGCTCGTCGAGGATGTCGGCGAAGCGCGCGTTCTCGGAGAGAAAGCCGTAGCCCGGATGCACCGCGTCGGCGCCGGTGATCTCGCAGGCCGCGAGCAGGGCGGGAATGTTGAGATAGGAATCGCGCGCCGGAGGCGGGCCGATGCACACGCTCTCGTCGGCGAGCTTGACGTGCATCGCCTCCTTGTCGGCGGTCGAATAGACCGCGACGGTGGCGATGCCGAGTTCCTTGGCCGCGCGCAACACCCGGAGCGCGATCTCGCCGCGATTGGCAATGAGGATCTTGTCGAACATGGAGGTTCCTGGTTCGGCCCCTCTCCCGCCTCATCCTGAGCTTGCCGAAGGAGCGGGAGAGGGTTGGGGTGAAGGGAGACACCGCGACGATGGCCCCCATCCGGCGCTTCGCGCGGCCGTCGCCCGCTTCGCGGCAGTCGGGAGATCACTCGATGATCATCAGTGTCTGGTCGTATTCCACCGGCGAGCCGTTCTCGACCAGGATGTCGATGATCTTGCCGCCGCGCGGCGAAAGAATCTCGTTGAAGGTCTTCATCGCCTCGACGAGCAGCAGCTTGTCGCCGGCCTTCACCAGCGAGCCGATCTCGACGAACGGCTTGGATTCCGGATTCGGACTCAGATAGGCGGTGCCGACCATCGGCGACTTGACGGCGCCGGGATGGTCGCTGGGCGAAGTTTCGGCGGCCGGCGCCGCCGCGATTGCGGCCGTGGGCGGCGGCGCCAGCGGCCCAGGCGCGGCGACGACGTGGGAGATGCTCATCGGATGCCGCTCGCGTGCGACGCGGATCTTCAGCCCGTCATGCTCGATTTCGACTTCGCTCAAATCGTATTTGCCGACGACCTTGGCGAGTTCGGCGACGATGGCGACGTCCAAACCCGTCTTCGCGGGAACGGCGGGGGCGACGGTCGGTTTTCTGTTCAAGGCGCAATCCCGAGCGATTCGCGGGACACGGCGCCCGCTGAAAAGAGGGCGGCTCTATAGCCCGGCTTCGCCGGCAAAGAAAGGCGGCGCGATTGTTGCCGGTCGGTTCGCGCGGCGCGAAACCCGAGAAAAATAGCGGCACGAGCCAGCACTCCCCTCGTCCTGAGGCGCCCCAAGGGGGCCTCGAAGGACGCTCCAGTTGACGCGACCGGTTGTGCAAGCCGCCGCAGCGCCACATCAGCCGAAAAAGGCTACTCGCACGACCGTAGGTAACCGGGGCGAATTCCCGGGCGTCCTTGTAGGCGAGGTCCCTCATCCTGAGCTTGTCGAAGGATGACCTCGCTGCCTCCGCTTGGAAGACTCTTGCAGAATGAGGCGCTCGCGGCCCACCAGGCATCACACGACGGCTGGATTGCTTCGCTCACGCTCGCTTTTGACGGTGGACTGATTGCGGCCGAGTCGCCGATCCCGGCCTTCAACGAGCGAGCGCGGCTTCGTCGGCCGCCGCCTCCGCCCGCGCCCAAACCCGGATGTCGTGGAACGCCGCGCCGCCGAACGGCGCGACGCTGGCGTCGCTGGTCAAGGTGTTGATGCCCTTGCCGTCGAGGAAATCTCCGTTGTCCCACAGGCCCTCGCTGATGATGAGCCCGCGCGAACCCGCGGGGGAAAATTTCACGTGCAGCCGCACTTTTCCGCGCGCGTTGCCGAGCGTCACCACGTCGCCCTCGGCGAGGCCCAGCGAGGCGGCGTCATCGGGATGCATCAGCGCACAGGGCCGCTTTTCGCGTTCGCGCGAGGTAAACGTCTCGCTAAAACTCGAGTTGAGGAAGTTGCGCGCGGGCGAGGTCGCGAGCTCGAACGGATGTTCCGCGTCTGCCGTCTCGTTGACCGGCCAATGGTCGGGAAACGACGGCATCTCCCGCCACGGTCCCTGGAGTCCGATGTTGCCGTAGGGGACGTTTGGCCAGTCGGCGCGGAAGTGGAATTTTCGATCCGCGTGGGCGAAGCCGGCGAGAAAATGCGCCTCCTCGAACGGCGGCTGGCAGTCGATCCAGCGTTTCGCCTCGAGGTCGGCGAGCGTCCCGCTGCCCGAGGCGCGTAACGTTTCATCGATGATCTCGCGCGCGCTCATGGAAAATCCGCGATGCTCGGCGCCGACCCGCTTGGCGAGTTCACAAATGACCTCGTGGTTGGAGCGGCAGCCCTCCGGCGGCTCGATCGCCTTGCCGCCGAACTGCAGATGCTGATGCGCGCTCGCGGTGTAGAGATCGTCGTGCTCGAGGAACATCGTCGCCGGCAGCACGATGTCGGCGTAACGCGTGGTCGCGGTCATGAACTGCTCATGGACGCAAACGAACAGATCCTCTCGCGAAAAACCGCTGCGCACTTTGGACTGGTTGGGCGCGACCACCAGCGGATTGGTGTTCTGGATCAACATCGCCATTATCGGCCCGCCGCCCGCCAGCGCCTCGCGGTCGCCGGTCAGAATCGCGCCGACACGCGACATGTCGAGCCGGCGCACGCTTTCGTCGCGCGCGTCCAGGCCCTCGATCAGCGTCTTGTCGAGCTTGTAGACGGCACTGCTCGCGTGCAGCGCGCCGCCGCCCTCGTGCGCCCAGCCGCCCGTCACCACCGGGATGCAGGACGCGGCGTGCATGTTGGCCGCGCCGTTGCGCTGGCGCGAAAAACCGTAGCCGAGGCGGAAGAACGCGCGCTTGGTTCGTCCCACCAATGCGGCGAATTCCTCGATTTGCTCGATCGTCAGCCCGGTAATCGCGCTCGCCCATTTTGGCGTGCGCGTCCGCAAATGCGCTTCGAGGCCGGCCGAGTCGTCGGCATAGCGCGCCATATAGGCGCGGTCGGCGTAACCATCGCGGAACGCGACGTGCATCACTGCGCAGGCGAGCGCGCCGTCGCTCCCGGGCCTGAGTTGCAGCGCCAGATCGGCCTGGCGCAGCGTCTCGGTTGGATAGATGTCGATCGCGACGATCTTCGCTCCGTGCTGCTTGCGGGCGCGCGCCGCCTGGGTCATCAGATTGACCTGGGTCGCGACCGCATTCGTGCCCCAGATGACGATGACGTCGGACTTTTCCATCTCCTTGGGCGAGATGCCGGACATCCGGCCGACGCCGGCGATGTAGCCGGGCCAGGCGATGCCGACGCAGATCGTGCCGAAGAAGCGCGAATAGCGTTTCGTGTGCGTGAGGCGCTCCAGGCCGTCGCGCATCACGAGGCCCATCGTGCCAGCGTAAAAGTAAGGCCACACGCTCTGAGCGCCATGCTCGCGCTCGGCCTCGAGGAACGCTTCGGCGGTGAGGTCCAGGGCTTCGTCCCAGGAGATTTCTGCGAACTCGCCGGAACCCTTGGGGCCGATGCGCTTCAGCGGCTTCGTCAGCCGGTCGGGATGGTGGATGCGCTCGGCGTAGCGCGCGACTTTCGCGCACACGACCCCGGCGGTGTAGGGATGGTCCGCCGCGCCATGGACGCGCCCGATGCGATTCTGGCCGATCACCTCGACATCGAGCGCGCAGACCGACGGGCAGTCGTGCGGGCAGACCGAAAATTTTCGCGTGCGATCGAGCGGAGCATTCATCGGAGGGCTCGTCCGGGGTCTCTTCGTCCCACAATGCGCGATTTCCCCGACGCTTGGCAAATGCAACTAATAGTTGTATGCGGGTCGGGAAGACTCACCTCCCGGGTGTTGCCGATGTCGCGAATCGCATGCTGGAGCCTCGCCGCCGTCGCGGCGCTCGGCGTCGGCGCGGCGTCTCCGGCTGCGATCGAGGTGCATTATGCGCCGAAAGAAGACCTCGAGCACATCGACGTCGGCGTCATCGACAGCGCCGAAAAGTCGATCGACATGGCCGCTTACGTACTTTCGGACCAGGCCGTGATCGACGCCTTGTGCGATGCCGCCGACCGCGGCGTCACCATCCGGCTCTATCTCGACAAGGCGCAGTTTTCCGAGCACGGCCCGCGCGGCGGCGGCGAGATCGGCCAATTGCTGAGTTCTCCCAACGTGTTGGCCCGGGTGAAAGGCGGCGGCGCGCTGATGCACTTGAAGGCCTATGCGGTCGATGGCGAGCGGCTGCGCACCGGCTCCGGCAATTTTTCGCGCTCCGGCCTCGAGCGCCAGGACAACGACCTCGTGCTGGTCGACGACGCCGAAGCGGTCAGGCGGTTCGAGCGCGATTTCGACGCGATCTTTTCCCGCGCTTCCAACCCGCCGGCGACTGAGGCGGAGCCGTGAGTTCTCAACTTCGATCGTGCGAAAAATCTCCCGCCGCCAGCGCGCGCCACAGCTTGGCGGCGATTTCCACCGCGTCGTGCGCCGAAAACTCCTGTTTGGCGCTCGAGCAGGGAACATCCGGGGGATCGAACAGCCGGCCGTCGTCTCTGTGAGCATAGACCCTGGCGACATAGGCGTTGGAGTCCGAGAACCGGCGATAGAATTGCGCCAGCCCGTCCGGATCGTAGATCGGCGCCTCGCCCGTGCTGATCGTCTCCAGAAACGGCATGATCTCGAAGCGCGACAGATCGTACCTGCCGTCGGTCACGGCGGGAACGAAGGCGTTGAACAGGCGCAGGAACTCGGAGGTCTTGGCGTCGAGAGAGCGATTCTCGGCGAGCCGCTGCGTCGGCCGCAGCGAAGTGTCGATTGCCACCGTGTCGAGAAAATCGGCGACGACGTCGAACGGCTGGTCCTCGGGTTCGCGGAACACGCGCAGCATGATGTTGCGGGCGCCGAACACGCGCGCCCAGCGATCGAGAATCGGCTTGTAGTCGAGCTGCGGCGCGTCGCTCGGGATTGCGAACGCCCGCGTCGCGCCGGCCTTCAGCGCCATAGAATATTCGCTGAGGAGCGCCTTGTCCTGCCGGCGCACGTAAACCACGATGCGCACGTTCGGACAGAACCGATTCAGGAACGCCTTCAGCGCGATCAACGGCTCGTCGCTCGTCATCCGCGACGAGCAATGTTCGTTGCTCAAAATGACGCGCTGCGATGGATGGGCCGCTAATTCCTGGCTGAACAGCCGGTCGAACACCGGGACCTGCGACAGCGAGCTCGCATAAAGGTCTCTGAGGTCGTCGACGCCCTGCTTCTGGAACAACAGCGTCAAAACGACATGGTTCTGAAGGCCGGGCGTGGTCGGGTAGAGCACGCCCGTTCGCCGCAGCGGCTCGCGATGCTCCGCCAGGAAGCGCTGAATGCTGGTCGTGCCGGTCTTCTCGCAGCCGATGTGGAGAACGATCTCTTCGAGCATTTTTTCGCGCCTCGGCCCTCACGCCGCCTTGCCGAGGCGTTCCGCGATCCACAGTTTGATCAGCGCCTGCCGGGGCACGCCGAGGCGCGCCGCTTCCTTGTCGAGCGCGTTGACGATCCAAACGGGGAAATCGACGTTGACGCGCCGCGTCTCCCGGTTCGGCCGCGTCGCTTTGGACCAGTCGACGGCGTGCGCCATGTCTTCGCCGTCGTCGAAGCGCTTGTCGAATTCAGAGGCCTTCATGGCTGTAGCTTGCCCGTTCGTCGTCAGCAGAATCGGAGCCACGACCGCGCGTCGCCGTCAAGGCCCCCTCGACGGCCGCGGCGAGCTTCGCCTCCGTCGTCGATTCACGATAACATCCGCGCATGGGCGGTGGGGCGGCGCAATGGCGGATGACGATCAGGGCAAATCGACGATCTGGAAGGCCCGATGGAAGGCTCTGGTTCGAGCGCTCGTCGGGGTCCTCAAGGGGCTGGGGTTCCTCGGTCTTGGGCTCGTCGGCGTTCTCTACGCTGGCCTAGTTATTGTTGCGGCGGCCGTCGGGTTGGTGGCCCTGTTTCGGTTTCTCGAGCCGATCTGGCTTCAGAGGGGGCCCACCGCTCCGGCCGACGTCAGTGGCCTGCGCGACCGGCTCATCGCCATCGGCGCGCTGGTGACGACGCCGTTCCTTATCTGGCGGCTCGTCGTCTCGCACTGGGCGGCGCGCGCGGCGCAGGCACAGGCGCGCATCGCGCAAGGGACTTCGCGCAACACGCTGTTCACCAAGGCGGTCGAGCAGCTCGGCGCGATGCGCGAGGAACGGGTGAAAGAAGAAACCCGCGACGCCGCCGGCGCGGTGACCGGCTCGAAAGAAACCATCCGCCTGCGCCCCAACACCGAGGTCCGCCTCGGCGCCATCTACGCCCTGGAAAAACTGGCGCGCGAAGACCTCGACATGCACTGGCCGATCATGGAGACGCTCTGCGCCTATGTACGCGAGAACGCCGGACCGGCGCGACCGCCGGGGGAGGCGATTATTGCGATAGAAAAAAAGCCGCAAGTGGATCGAAGCGAAGACGAAGACGCCGCCGTCGAGGCAAGGGAACATGACGTGAAATCGCCGACGGTCGATATCCAGGCGGCGTTGACAGTGATTGGACGTCGGTCGAAAACGCGGCAAGACTATGAGCGCCAACGCCGCGAGGGCGGCGGCGGCGACGCGTGGAGACTCGACTTCCAAGGCGCTCACCTCGCGAAGGCAAATTTGGCGGGGATGCGACTGGCCGCGGCGAGGTTCGATCATTGCGCTCTATATCGGGTCAACGCGCGCGAGGCCGACCTAGGAGGCGCGGGCCTTTACGGGGCGCACCTGGAAGGGGCGGGGTTTCAAAGAGCGCGTCTCGAGGGGGCATGGCTTGAAGAAGCGCATTTCGAAAGGGCGAGGCTTCAAGGAGTGCATTTCGAAGGCGCATCGCTGAAAGCGGCGCATCTGGATGGGGCTGAGGTCCAGGATGCCGTGCTTACAGACGCTTTGATTTTCGACGCCGATTTGGCGCGAGCAATAGGCCTTGGCCAAGCGCAACTGAACGCGGCGTTTGGCGACCGCTGGACGCAGATCCCTGATAATCTCGAGCGCCCCGTCAATGAGCGCTGGCGTGAGAGCTGGCCGCTCGAACCCCCCAACCTCGACGCGCGGCGACGTTTGCTCGAACTCTACGACGACCGTCGCGAACATCGGCTCAAAGTCGCCGCGGAACGGCGGCGCACGTCCGACGGCACATGACAAGCACGCTCGCCACGCCCTCACGCCGCCTTGCCGAGCCGTTCTGCGATCCACAGTTTTATCAGCGCCTGCCGGGGCACGCCGAGACGCGCCGCTTCCTTGTCGAGGGCGTTGACGATCCAGACGGGAAAATCGACGTTGACCCGCTGGGTCTCGCGGTTCGGCCGCGTCGCTTTCGACCAGTCGAACTGATCCACCACATCCACTTCGCCGTCGTCGAATAGCTTATCGAGTTCAGGGGCCTTCATAGCTTCCAGACTCCATATTCCGGGCGAGCCCGCCGAGCCCTCACCGCAACGCTTCCACTCCGCTCTTGCGCACCACATGCAGCAGCTTCAACGCCGCGCCCCTGGGCCGACGCTCGCCGCGCTCCCATTGGCTGACGGTGTGCGGGGCGACGTTGAGATAGCCCGCCATCACCGCCTGGCTGAGGCCAATCTTTTCGCGCAAGGCGGCGATGTCCGCCGGAGTCATCGGCTCGACTTTCGGCAGAGCGTCGCGGCCGAGCATCCGAATCGTCGTCTTCTCGAGCTCCTCGTCGCTGACGACGCCGAGCCTGTTCAGCATCTGCGACATTTCGACGATTTCGGAGCGGAGACGCGCTTTTCCGTGCGGCGCATCCTTCGTTGCCTTTGGATTAGTCATAGTCCAATTCCATCATTTCACCGTGCGCTGCCGCGTCGAGAAGCATAGCTTCGCTGAGTTGCATGATCGCTCGGCCATACGCGCGCAGGACTTCCAGTTCATCATCGTCGATGTTTTCGAAGGCGCTCTTGGCGAAGCCGAACAGAAATACTGCACGCTCGCCGCGGTGGTAGGCGATGATCGTCCGATATCCTCCGCTCTTGCCGCGCCCCGGGCGCGCAATGCGCTGTTTGATGAGCCCGCCGCCGAGGTCGGCCGCAACGAGACCTTTCTCGGCGTCGCGCACCGCCTTGGACAATGCGGCGTCCGTAAGTTGCTCGCGACGCTGAAACTTCGCGAAGGCTTTGAGCTTGAAGACCCGCATGGTGGCCTCGTGCGGCTATATATAGCTCATTGAGCTACAGTTTGCAAATCGGCGGACTGGCGATCAGGCCCCCGCTCGATCGCTGCTCCCTTGTCAGAGAACGGGGTGAAGGAATCAGGCGCTGACGAGGCTTTTCCCGCTTTGCGTCGGATGAGCCCGTAGGCGGCCTCGGAAATTGCCGTCTAGCCGCAATACCGTTCACTTACCAATATGTTAACCCTTTGTTAACCATCTTCCTTGAGCCTGGGGCCTTTCGAATCAGGTGGCAGGGATCGATGGCGCGGACGGCGGCGGCGCTCAACTCGGGGAGGCGG
>JBKQKS010000403.1:0-4998 GCA_052147395.1 Roseiarcus sp. | reverse complement strand
AATCCAGGGGCTACGTCATGCGGCCCCTGGATTGCTTAGCTTCGCTCGCAATGACGGCTGTCGGTCATCTCGAGCGATTCAGTAATTTCGCTGCATCGCCTTACGCGCCGACCGAGGTCGTCCTTCGACGAGCTCAGGATGAGGGGGGAGAAGGGGATAGTCCCGCAGGCCGGCGCCGCGCGCTTCGTGCTAGCTTCGCCGCGCTGGCGAATCGAAACGGGGCCCATGTCCGCAGGCGCGCTATTCACCGAGGACTTTTTACTTCGCGGCCTGCCGGCGTCCCCGGCCTGGAGGCTCGACGAAATCGCGGGCCTCGAGGACCGGTTCCGCGACATCGTCGCCGCGGTCAAGAAGCCGGAGGGGCTCAACGAGGAGGCGACCAAGAAGCGCCTCATCGAGCCGATGCTCAGCGAGCTCGGCTGGGACGGCGCTTACACGGTCCAGGAGACGCTCGACGCCCACGGCCGCAAGAACGTTCCCGACTTCGGGTTCTTCCCCGATCCCGAATCCTTCGCGCTCGCCGACGGCGAGGCCGACGCGGAGGCGCGGCTCATGCACGCCATCGCCATCGGCGACGCCAAGGCCTGGGATGTCGGGTTCGACGCCCGCGGCAGCGGCGCCGCGAAGGGCGAGACCGCCGCCGGGCAGGCGCTGCGCTATCTGATCCGCGCCGAGGTCCAGTCCAATCGCAAGGTGCGCTATGCGATCCTGACCAACGGGCGCGTCTGGCGGCTCTACTATGCGGGCGCAAAATCGCTGCTCGACGGCTATTTCGAGGCCGACGTCGTCGAAATCCTCGCGTTGCGCGACGTCGACCGGCGCGCGCGCGAATTTGCGACCTTCGTTCTGCTGTTCCGCCGCGTCGCGTTCCTGCCCGATCCCGCGCTCGACGGCCAGACGCTGCACGCCTTTGCGCTCGACGAGGGGCGCAAATGGGAAGCGCGCGTTCGCGAGTCGCTGAGCCGCGTCGTGTTCGACGAAGTGTTTCCGGGCCTCGTGCGCGGCCTCGCCGCCGCCGACCGAGAGGCGCGGAAGCCCTACACCCGCGCCTATTTCGACACCTTGCGCGAGGCGGCGCTGACGCTGCTCTATCGCCTGCTGTTCGCGCTCTATGCCGAGGACCGCGACCTGCTGCCCGCGCATGACGCGCGATACAAGCCCTATTCGCTGTCGGCGTTGCGCGATGAGATCGCCGAGCGCGTCGACGCCGGCGTCGCCTTCAGCGGCAAGGGCGCACAACAATGGCGGACCCTCGCGAGCCTGTTCGGCTTCATCGACGAGGGCGAGCCGACGCTAGGCGTGCCCGCCTACAACGGCGGCCTGTTCTCGATGAGCCGCGCGCCGCTCATCGACCGCGTCGCTTTGCCCGACAGCGCCTTCGCGCCGCTAATCGACCGTCTTTCGCGCGAAGAAAAAGACGGACGCCGTGTGCGCATAAACTTCCGCGATCTTTCGGTGCGCGAGCTCGGCGCGATCTACGAAGGCCTGCTCGAATACGAGCCAGCCGTGGACGCCGAGGCGCCGCAGGGCATCGCGATCCGCCTCAATCCGTTCAGTCGCAAGAACACCGGCAGCTATTACACGCCCGACGAGCTCGTCGCGCTCGTCATCGAGCGCACGGTCGGACCACTGATCGACGAGCGCATCGCCGCCTTCGAGGCCAAGGCGGACGAACTCGCGCATTCGCGCCGGCCGGTCGAGGAGCGGCGGCGCGAGCTCCTGGCGCTCGATCCCGCGGAAAGGATCCTCGAACTGAGAGTCTGCGACCCGGCGATGGGCTCGGGCCATTTCCTCGTCAACCTGATCGACCGGCTCGCGCTCGAGGCTTTTACCGCGATGGGCCGCGCCGCCAGCCGCGCGCGTTGGGCGGAGTACGAGTCGCCGCTGGCGAAACGCATCGCCGAGGTCCGCGAGCGCATCCGCGTAAAACTCGCCGAGGCGAAATTGCCGGCGCGCGAGGATCAGCTCACCGACCAGAATCTGGTCAAGCGCATGGCGCTGAAACGCTGCGTCTACGGCGTCGACAAGAATTCTATGGCGGTCGAGCTCGCTAAGCTGTCGGTGTGGCTGCATACGTTCACCGTCGGCGCGCCGCTGTCGTTCCTCGACCATCACTTGCGCTCAGGCGACTCGCTGTTCGGCGAGCGCGTGCGCAAGGCGATGGACGAATTGCAGGCGATGAGCCCGCTGCTCATCAACGAGGCGCTGGGCCGCGCGCAAGGCGCGATCCAGGGCATGGAAACCGTCGAGCATCTGACCGACTCCGACCTCGAGGAGGTCAGGGCGAGCGAGACGCTGTTTCATGAAGTCGAACAACGCGTCGCGCCGCTCGACCGCTTCCTGTCGTTCTGGCAGGCGGTCAAATGGCTGCAGCCGCTGCCGAAGTCGAAGAATGTCGAGGACAACGAAGAAGGGGCCTTTTCCGGCCTGATGGCGGGAAGTTTCGGCGATCCACTGGAGGTCGCGGCGGGCCTCGCCGAGCCGGTGGCGGCGAACGGCGGCAATGGCCGCCATGACGTCGCGGTGAAGCGGGTGATCGAGCGGGCGCGCGCCTTGGCTGAGGAAGAGCGCTTCTTCAACTGGGAAGTCGCGTTTCCCGGCGTCTGGCGCAACTGGCAGAGCGACGCGCCCGAGG
Source organism: Roseiarcus sp. (assembly GCA_052147395.1). Classification (GTDB taxonomy): domain Bacteria; phylum Pseudomonadota; class Alphaproteobacteria; order Rhizobiales; family Beijerinckiaceae; genus Roseiarcus. The sequence continues at coordinate 2,363 of JBKQKS010000403.1, read as the reverse complement.
GCGGCTTCGATGCGGTGATCGGCAATCCGCCGTGGGACCGCATGAAGATGCAGGAGGTCGAATGGTTTTCCGCGCGTGCGCCCGGTATCGCCAAACAGGCGCGCGCGGCCGACCGCAAGGCGGCGATCGTGCGATTGAAGACCGCGGGCGATCCGCTCGCCGGGGCTTATGAGGAAGCTCGCGCGCGCGCCGAGACGGCGATGGAACGGGCGCGCAAGTGCGGCGATTATCCGCTGCTGTCGAAGGGCGACATCAACCTCTATTCGCTGTTCGTCGAGCGCGCGCAGGGCCTGTTGAAGCCGACGGGGATCGCGGGGCTGCTGACGCCGTCGGGCATCGCCTCCGATCTCACCGCGAGCGCCTTCTTCAAGAGCGTCGCCGCGGCGGGACGCGTCGCTTGTCTGTTCGATTTCGAGAACCGGCGCGGGGAAGGAAGGGCCGCGTTCTTTCCCGACGTCGACAGCCGTTTCAAGTTCTGTGTCTTCGTCGTCGGCGGGCCGAAGCGCGGCGGGGGCGAGACCGATTGCGCGTTCTTCCTGCGCGATCCTCCCGAGCGCGCGGCGCCCGAGCAGCGCTTCACCATGACTGCGCGCGATTTCGCGCTGGTCAATCCGAACACGGGAACCGCGCCGATCTTCCGCACGAAACGGGACGCGCAACTGACGACGGCGATCTACCGGCGGTTGCCGGTGCTGGTCGATCGCTCTTCGGGAACCGAGGCCAAGGCTTGGCCGGTGCGCTACTCTACGATGTTCCACATGACCAACGACAGCGCGCTGTTCTGGACGCGGGAGCGGCTGGAAAAGCACGGCGCCTATCCGGTCGAACTCGGGCGATGGAAGAAGGGCAAGGAGGAGTGGGTTCCGCTGTATGAGGGGAAGATGGTGCAGGCCTTCGACCATCGGGCCGCGAGCGTCGTCGTGAATCTAGAAAACTTGCATCGGCCGGCTCAGCAAGAGATGGCCAGCGAAAGCGAGCACCAAGACCCCAATCTGACTGCCATACCACAGTATTGGGTTCCAAGAGACGCGACCTCTTCGTTTGGCATCATGAACTGGGTCTGCGGATTCAAGGAAATCACCTCTCCAACTAACGAGAGAACGCTTATTTCGGCGATCGTTCCCGCGGTTGCGTTCGGCAACAAACTGCCGCTCTGGATTCCTGACGAGTGGAGCGAAAGGTCTGATTTTCTACTCGTTGCCGACTTCAATTCCTTTCCGCACGACTATGTGACGCGACAAAAGATTCATGGACAGACGCTGAATCTGTTCCTCGTCGAACAACTCCCCGTCGTCCCCCCTTCTGCCTATTCCCGCCCCTTCGGCCCCAAGACCGCAGCCGAAATCGTCGGGGATCACGTGCTGCGGCTCACCTACACCGCTTACGACATGCGCCCGTTCGCCCGCGACTTGGGATACGAGGGTGAGCCGTTCCGCTGGAACGAGAACGAGCGCCGGCATCTTCGCGCGAGGCTCGACGCCCTCTACTTCCACCTTTACGGCATCGAGAGCGAGGACGACATCCGCTACATCCTCTCGACCTTCCCGATCGTCGAGCGCAAGGACCGCGCGGCTCACGACGGCGTCTACCTCACCGCCGAATTGATCATCTGGTATTTCCGCGCGCTGGCCGCCGGCGACCCCGACGCCGAGGCGCCGGAGGCCGCGCTGGTCCGGGCCGCGAAGCGCGCCTGACTCGCTCTCAGATCGCGATCCTGGTTTCGATCGAATCGTAGTCTGCCCGTAAGCGTCCGTCGCCGGTTTCGAGCAAACCGGCCGCCGACAAGGCTCGGACGTCGGCGTGGACGTTGCTGTAGTCGCGGCCGAGCGCTTTCGCCAGCGCCCGGACGCTGGTGATTTCGTGCCGGCGCACATAATGGAGCAATTCCATTCGTCTGCCCGTCAGGACCCGCGCCAGCGCATCCCAATTCTCAAACGCCAGATGGCGCTCGCGGAAGCTCTCGCCCTGCTCGGCGCGGCGCCACGCATCGATGAACCGCCGCGAAGCGTCGCCCTCGAGCGCGCCGCCGACCGTGACTTTCACTTCGCTCATTTTCCGCCTCGCAATGTCCGCACGTCCGACCAGAAGTCGGCCATCAGCCGCTCGACCGTCGTGAACGCGTCCGGCGCCGCCGACGCCGAGGCGTCGGAGGCCGCGCTGATCCGGGCCGCGAAGCGGGCGTAGGAGTGGCCCCGGCGCCCCGCCTAACCGGTCTGGAGCGCGCGCCCGCGTTTACGCGACCTCGTACGCGGCCTCGAGGGATTGAGAAAATTCCTATAAATTATACCCGGATTGCTCTCATGAATACGGCCTTTTATCGCGAAACTGTCCGTGAAAACAACGATTATGTAAGTCTCTCGGAA
>JBKQKS010000402.1:0-3413 GCA_052147395.1 Roseiarcus sp. | reverse complement strand
CGCGACACTACAACGCGGCCGCGAGGATTTCGTCGGAGAGGGCGGGGCGTTCGCGGGCTAGGCTGCGGGCTAGCGACAGGGCGCCGAACAGGGTCGCGAAATCGCGAATGGCTTCCGCGCGCGTCTGCGCGCCGGCGGCACGCGCAAAAGCGTCGAGATAGGCGGCGAGGCCGGCGGCGAAGGCTTCGCGGGCCGCCTCAGGGCGATGGGGGATGTCGCCGGCGAAGGCGACCATCGGGCAGGCGGGCGCCGGCGCGTCGCGGGCGGCGGTCGAGACATAGCGGCGCCGGTAGGCGTCGAACGCGGCGCGCCGCTCGACGGCGCCGTCGATGGCGGCGATTCTTTCGAGCCGCGCCAGCGAGCCGGCGAACACGCTTTCGCAGGCCTCGGCCTCCAGCGCCTCCTTCGACTCGAAATGGTTGTAGAAGCCGCCGTGGGAAAACCCTGCCGCATGCATGAGCTCTGCGACGCCGACGCCATCGAACCCGCACTGGCGAAACAGTTTTGCCGCCGCCGCGAGCGTTCGCTCGCGGTTTGCCTTTGCCTGCTCCTTGCTGATGCGCATCTTGAATCGCTCTTGACTACGATGATGAGTATCATCATAAAAGGGCTTCCGCAACAGGAGACATCCATGCTGGCCCCGGCGCTCTCGCGACGCCTCGCGCGAAACGGCGTGTTCTACGGCTGGGCGGTGGTGGCCGTCGCGTTCCTCACCAGCATATCGATGACCGGCGTGATGGGCCTGCCCGGCGCGCTGATGCTGCCGCTGGAGCGCGAATTTGGCTGGAGCACGAGCGAGATCTCCAACGCGCTGGCGCTGCGCATCCTGCTCTACGGGCTGATGGCGCCGTTCGCAGCGGCGCTCATCGAGCGCTATGGCGTGCGCACGATGGCGACCATCGCGGTCGCGACCGTCGCGCTGATGCTGCTGCTCGCGCTCGGCATGACGAACCTCTGGCAGATGGTTCTCATTTTCGGCGTCGGGCTCGGAATCGGCACCGGGATCACGGCGCTCGCGATGTCGGCGATCGTCGCGACGCGCTGGTTCACGGCCAATCGCGGCCTCGTGCTCGGCCTGCTCACTGCCAGCTATGCGACCGGCCAGTTGGTGTTCCTGCCGTTTGCCGCCTCGATCGAGAGCCGCTGGGGCTGGCGCGTCGCGCTGCTGCCGTCGGTCGGCGCGCTCATCATCGCCGCGCTGCTGATGTCCCTCTTCATCGTCGAGCGGCCGAGCGACCTCGGCCTCAATCCGTTCGGCGAGACCGGTCCGGTCCGGACGCCGCCGGCGAACCGGCCGGCGCTCTCCTCGGCGTTCCGGGTGCTCGGGGAAATCAGCCCCTCGCCGGTGTTCTGGGTGCTCGCCGGCACGTTCTTCGTCTGCGGTCTTTCGACCAACGGGCTCATCCAGACCCATTTCATCCCGTTCTGCCACGATTTCGGCGTGCCTTCGGTGACGGCGGCTTCCATGCTGGCGTTGATCGGAGTGTTCGACTTCTTCGGCACGCTGGGGTCCGGCTGGCTCTCCGACCGCTACGACAACCGCGCGCTGCTGTTCGTCTATTACGGCCTGCGTGGGCTCTCCTTGCTCTATCTGCCGAATTCGAGCTTCTCGATCGTCGCGCTGACCGGTTTCGCGGTGTTCTACGGGCTCGACTGGGTGGCGACCGTGCCGCCGACCGTCAAGCTCACGGCGGATGCTTTCGGCCGCGAGCGCGCCGGCGTCGCATTCGGCTGGATATTCGCCTCGCACATGGTCGGCGCCGCCTTCGCCGCAGCGCTCGGCGGCTTTGCGCGCACGCAATGGGACACCTATCTGCCGCCGTTCTACCTCGGCGGCGCCGCCTGCCTGATTGCCGCGTTGGCGATCTGGCTCATCGAGCGGCGGCCGGTGGGCTTGAGAGCGCAGGCGGCGGAGTGAGCATGCTCGCGGGTCTTTTGCCGCCTCGCGCGATTGTCTAGAATGAGCCCAGCCGATCGAATATTCGCCCGAGGAGGCCCGCTTGCCCGCCGACCCTTATAGCGTGCTGGGCGTCGCCAAGGATGCGCCGCAGAGCGAGATTCAGAAGGCCTATCGGCGGCTCGCCAAGAAGCTGCATCCGGATCTGAACCCCGGCGACAAAAAGTCCGAGGAGCGGTTCAAGGAGGTGACGGCGGCCTATGCGGTGCTCGGCGACGCCGAGCAGCGCGCCAAGTACGATCGCGGCGAGATCGACGCTTCGGGCGCGGAGGCGCAGCCGGCGCGCCGCTACTATCGCGACATGGCCGAGGACGCCTCGCCCTATTCGAGCCACGGCGGCTATGCGGACTTCGCCGGGGACGACGAGATTCTGTCGCACATTTTCGGCGGCGCCGGGCGGGCGGACATGCATTTCGGCGGCGCCGACGTCCGCTATCGTCTCGAGATCGATTTTCTCGACGCCGTCAACGGCGGCGAACGGCAGATCACGTTGCCGGACGGCTCGACGCTCGACGTAAGAATCCCCGCCGGCGTCGACGACGGCCAGGTTCTTCGCCTGCGCGGCAAGGGCCATCCCGGCGCGGGCCGCTTGCCCGCCGGCGACGCCTTCATCGAACTCCTGGTGCGGCCGCATCGCATCTTCACGCGGCACGGCGACGACATCCATGTCGAGTTGCCGATCACGCTCAAAGAGGCGGTGCTCGGCGGCAAAGTGAGAGTTCCGACCCCCACCGGCGCGGTTTTCATGACGGTGCCGAAGTGGACGAACAGCGGCGCCGTGCTGCGTTTGCGAGGCAAGGGCGTTCATCGCGCCGACGGCGACAAAGGCGACGAACTGGTCGCGCTGAAGGTGACGCTGCCCGAGAAACCCGACGCCGAGCTGGAAAAATTCGTTTCGCACTGGGCGGCGCAGTATGGTCCGCGCGACGCCATGGAGTCGTGATCATGCAGACGCGCGAATTCGTCGTGCACGCCCGGATCGACGTCGAGCGACTGGACAAGTGGCTGTCGGCGGGCTGGCTCATCCCGCGGCGAGAGGACGCGACGCCCGACTATTCCGACATCGATCTCGCCAGAGCCCATCTGATCCGCGATCTCTCGGAACTCGGCGTCAACGACGAAGCAATCCCGATCGTGCTCGACCTCGTCGACCAGCTTCATGGAATGCGGCGCGCGATGCGCGAGCTGCTGGCGACCGTGAGGGCGCAGGACACGGGCGTTGCTCCGAGACGTTGACGGCTCGTGTCTTCGCGCTGGCCCCCGACGAAGTCGCTCGCCGTTCGCGGTCAGGTTCACCCTGGGCGCCTGCGCCCGTCAATCGATCCCCCAGCAACGCCCGCCTTCGACCCGAAGGCGACGTCGGCCGTTCGCGCCCCTCGAGGCGCCGTCCGGACACGACACGCGCGATCGAGGAGCGTCGGCGTCCACGCCGACGTCTCGAGGCAATCGTCGGCGT
>JBKQKS010000401.1:0-12752 GCA_052147395.1 Roseiarcus sp. | reverse complement strand
ATGGAGCTTGCGGTTGTAGTCGGGCTCGACCCAGGCCTGGGTGGCCTGGTTGAGCATGGCGAGCGAAAGATCGGCCACGCCTTCCAGCATGGCCATCAGCCTTGCTTCGATAACGGCCCAGAGATGCTCCAGCTTGCCGTTCATGTAAGGGCTGTAGGGCAGCGTCGTCTCGTGCAATATGCCGAGCCTGGCCAGACCTTCGGCGATCTCGGTCGCGGTCATCGCGGCGCCGTTGTCGCTCATTGCGGCGCGCGGCAGGCCTCTCTTCATGAAAGCCTGCGACAGTCCGTGGGCGATGTTCTCCGCGGTCTCGGACAGATACCATTGCAGATGGCAGGCCACCCGAGAGCGGTCGTCGAGAACGCCGAACAGCACGGGCGCGCGCCATTCCCCGCGCGCGGTGAGCACCTTCCTCGAGCCGACGTGGCAATCCCAATGAACCAGGGATCCCACATGTTCGGCCTCGTAGCTGCGGATCTCCCGCTCGGCCAGCTTGGCCTCGGCCGCCAGAGCGCCGGCGGTCCGCCGCGAGGTCGCCCGCCGCCGCTTTTCCAGCCCCTGGGCCTCGAGATATCGTCTGATCGTCGAATAGCACGGCATCGGCCGCAGGGCGGACTGGTTCGCCGCCAGGGCGGCCAGATTGTCCCAGTGCAACTGGGCGCTCCAGTTCGGGTGCGCCGCGTATTGGGCGTGCAACGCTTGACGCAACGGGGCGCTCACCGAGGTCTGCCGGCCGGCGTCCTGGCGGGGTTTGCGGCGGAGCGCGGCGACCGGGTCCTGCCGCTCGCGCAGCGCCCGATAGTACCATCGCTGGATGGTCGAGGCGCCGAACTTTACCTGTTCGAAGGTGACGGGATGTCGCCATTCCCGCCTCGCCAGTTCGTCTATCGCGGACTGTAACGCGCCTCTTGCAGGGGGATCAGCCAACAGATGGCCGATGATCGAGAAGCGCAGTTGCGCCCAACGGTCGTAAATCCTCGTCTGGAGTCTCTCTGTCATGCCGGCCCGCCTCCTCGTCGAAACCGGTGGACCGTAGAATCGCTTGGCGGCCGGCCGCGACGGGCATCCTGTGCGGGCTGGCCTCGTCCATCAGAAAGCCAGCATGGACGCCCCTCCGGTGATCGGCCCCAGGAACGACAGGAAGGCGATCAGTTGCTCCCCGGCGTCGCCGGCGAAGCGTTCCAGCAGCGCCGCAGGGAGGCGCGAAGCCTCGACCGGCGGCATGAGGCCGGCTGAGGCCGCCCGCCAGAACGGCGTGAGGGTGAAGTTTTCCAGCCACCAGCCGCGCCACCGCGCCACCGTCCGGCGGTCGACGCCGATCGTCGCGGCGAGCTTGCCGAGCCGCCGCTCTGTCACCCCGTTCAGCATCGCCGCAATCAAGGTGACGATCACCGCCAGATAGACCTTGCGGCCGAGGAAACGCAGCGAAGGCGGCGTCGACCGGTCACGGCAGCCATCGACCGAGCAACAGAAGCTGAACCGCCGGTCGTGATCTTCACCGAGCGCCGCCAGTCGGCCGCGCGGCTTGCGGCGGTAGTTCGCCGAATGCAGCGCGCCGCCGCAATCCGGGCAGTCCGCCGCGCGGCAGCGCGCCGCCAGATCGCGGTCGAAGGCAAGCAGTTGTTCATGAAACTTGGCGTCCGCCAGCAGGGCTTGGTACAAGAGCGTCCGTCCTTCCCGTCGAGTTCGAGGAAATGGCAAAAATCGGACGGAATGATCGCTGCCCCTGCGGCAGTGGCAAGAAGTACAAGCAATGTTGCCTGGCCAAGGACGAAGCGGACGAACTCAGGACGTTCGTCGCAGCCCCGGCGGTCGATCATCTGCCGCATCATCACCCCCGGTTCTGCAAAGATTGCAACGCCAGGATCGACGCCGCGGTCAATGAGGTGACGGCTCTCATCGACGCCGGAAAATTCGACGAGGCCGAGCACGCCGCCCAGCAGCTGATCGAGCGCTGGCCCGACATGCACGACGGCTTCGACTGCCTCGGCATGGTCCATCAGGCCCGAGGGGACAATCGGCAGGCCGCCGAATATTATCGCAAGGTGATCGACTTCGCCCGACAGGACCCCAGTCTCTACGATCCCGAGTTCCAGGATTATTACCTGGACCTGATCGACCGTCTCGATCCCATCTCCCCGCGCATGGGGGCTCTGCCCCCAAACCCCCGGGATATTTGAGGCCCAATGATGCCAAGGTTAGGATCGCCCCGCGGTACAGGCGGGGACGCCGATGACCGCGCCCAATGATGCGACCCGGCGTTCCAGCGGCGCCGGGTCGTTGACCGTCGCCAAGCGAACCCGACCGTACCCCGCGCAACCAAAATAAGTGAGGGCCCCGCTCAATCGCCCATCGCCGAGCGTGCTCAGAAATCGCCCCTTCCGTAATCAATTTGCGAGCGCAGGCTCATTCGATCTTCCCGAGCGCCCGCTGCTGGTGACCGAACACCAGGCTTCGGTCCATCGCTGCGAGCACTGTCGAGGCGTGACGAAGGCGGCCTTTCCCGCAGGCGTGGCATCGCCGGCGCAATATGGCGAGCGCATCAAGGCGGCGGCGGTCTATCTGAACGTGCAACAACTCATCCCCGAGGATCGGGCCGCGCAGGCGCTGAGCGATCTGTTCGGCGCGCCCTCGGTCTGTCCGGCCAGCGTGGTGGCCTGGGTGGGCAAGAAGGATGAAGAACTCCAACCGGTCTACGAGCGGATCGGCGAGCGCGTGGCCGCGGCGAAGGTTCGTCATCCCCGGGTCGAAGAGCCCGGGGACCGGCTATCGCGTCGCCGGCAAGTTGCATTGGCTGCACACGACGTCGAGCTTGGCCTACACCTTCTATCGCGCCGGGGAAAAGCGAGGCGACGTCCCTGAGGAATTGCAAGGCGGCGTCGTCGTGCACGACCACTTTCGCCCCTATTGCGGTCGAATGGACAAGGTCGCCCACGCCTTCTGCAATACTCATGTCGTGCGCGAACTCGAGGGTCCGATCGAGTTCGATCACGAGCCCCCGGTCCCCGGGCTCTTCGACCCGGGGATCATGCGCGATCTGCTGCTCGAGGCCAACGTCGCCGTGCACGAGGCGCGCGACGCGGGCGCGACGGCGCTGCCGGCCGAAAAGGTCGCCGCCTTCGAAGAGCGATATTGGGCCGCGATCCGGCAGGGCCTGGCCTTTCATCGCGAGCTGCCCAAGCTCGAGGGGAAACCGGGAAAGCGCCAGAAGCAGCGGCCCGGCCACAATCTGCTCCTCAGACTGAAGAAGTTCAAAACCGAGACGCTGCACTTTCTCACCGATTTCGACGTGCCCTTCACCAACAATCTGGCCGAGCAGGACCTGGGATGATGAAGGTCAGGATGAAAATCTCGGGCTCGTTCCGAACCCTGGAGGGCGCGCAGATTTTCGCACGCCTGCGATCGGTCGTCTCGACCGCGAGAAAGCAGGGTCTCAACATCCTCCAAATCCTCTCGGCGACCCCCGAGACGCTCATCCAGTCCCTCGCCGCTTAGACCGCCGGCGAGGCCCGCGTCCGCCGCCCGCTCCAAATCCCCGCGCCGCCCTACGCCTCGACGCCCGCTTTCGATCCGATACGGGGTGGCTTGGGAGTTACCAATATTGCCACCCGGCTGGAAATGGATGCCGCGCCCGGCGGCAAGACTGTTCAGGAAGCGATCGGCTACCTCGCCAAAACTGCCGATTGGTCCAATGCGAAGATGCGCGATGCGCCGACAACGGCGATCCCAAAGGCATGGCAGCCGCATGTGCTGGATGCGGAAGGCTGCGTAGCCGACCCCAAAGCTTATGTGTTTGCGATCATCGACGCGTGGCGCGCCGCCGTGAAGCGCCGCGATATTTTTGCCAGCCCCGGCGCCCGGTACGGCGATCCGCGACGCGGGATGCTGGGCGGTGCAACATGGCAGGCGTCCAAGCTGGCGATTTGCCGGGCGCTCAACCGCTCGCTCGATGCCGAGGCCGAGATCACAGGCCTGTCGCGGTTGCTCGATAGTGCCTACCACACTGTCGCTGACCGAGCCGCCAGCAATCCCGATCTGCGCTTTGAGACCGTGGACGGCAAACCCGCATTGTGGTCACGCCGCTCGATCGGCTGGAGGACACAGAAAGCCTGCGCGCGCTGCGGCCGGCCGTTCAGGGAAGAATGCCGAAGGCCGGCATACCCGATCTCTTCCTGGAAATCATGCAGCGCACCGGCTTCGCCAAAGCCTTCACCCATCTCAGCGAGCGGCAGGCAAGGGTAGAACATTTCGAGATCAGCCTGTGCGCGGCCCTGGTCGCCGAGGCGTGCAATATCGGCATCGAGGCGGTCAACCGGCAGGATATGCCTGCACTCCGGCGGGAACGCCTGACCTGGGTCAGTCAGAATTTCGTCCGCCCGGAAACCATCGCGGCTGCCGATGCCAGAATCGTGTCCGCACACGCGGCCCTGCCGCTTGTCAAACTCTGGGGCGCTGGGGATGTCGCCTCGGCGGACGGCATGCGCTTCACCGCGCCTGCGAGCGCCATCCATGCCGGGCCCAACCCGAAGTATTTCGGCCAATCCCGAGGAGTGACCTGGTACAATCTGCTTTCCAACCAATTCAGCGGCTTGAACGGCATCGTGGTTCCCGGCACCCTGCGGGACTGCTTGGTGCTGCTCGCCCTTCTCCTCGAACAGGAAACCGAACTGGAGCCGGTCGAATTCATGTCCGACACCGCGGCGTATTCCGATGCTGTGTTTGGTCTGTTCTGGTTGCTTGGCTACCAGTTTAGCCCACGACCGGCTGACCTGGGTGACGCCAAGCTGTGGCGGATCGACCGGAAAGCCGATTACGGCCCGTTCAACAACCTTGGCAAAGGGGCCATCAATCTCGCGCTGATCCGCGAAAACTGGCCTGATGTCATCCGCTTGGCCGGTTCGCTGAAACTCGGTCATCTCAAAGCAGCCGGCATCATGCGAACCCTTCAAGTGAAGGATAAGCCGACCACCCTGGCTCGCGCGCTTTCCGAACTCGGCAAGATCGCCAAAACTATCCACATCCTGCACCATATCGACGACTCGGCGTTCTGGCGGCGCATCCTGACCCAGCTCAACCACACGGAACTGCGTCACCGCCTCGGCCGGCGCATTCATCACGGCGAACGCGGCGAGATCAGGAGTCCGCTTCAGCAGGGGCAGGAAGAGCAGCTCGGCGCCCTTGGCCTCGCCCTCAATGCCGTCGTCCACTGGAACGCCATCTACATGCAGGAAGCCATCCGCCAAGTCAGGCTGGACGGAATCGATGTCAGCAACGACGATATCGCCCACCTCTCCCCGCTGATCTGGCGCCATCTCAACTTCCTCGGGCGGTACGACTTTTCGCTACCCGACAACGTTACGAACGGCGACCTTAGGCCACTCAGGAACCCTACTTCCGCATGGGACTTTTGAATAGTCTTATGCCGGTTTTCTGTTCCGCTCAGCCGCACAGGCCCTTTCCTGGGGCGGCTCCGTTCACGACGGCGCGGCCCCGCAAGCGGAGACGCCGTAACCCCCGAGAGACACGCGGTCATTTCCAGGCCGGCTCGGGAGGCTCGCCTATCGGGATTTCCGGCGGGGAACGGCCCGAACCGAACCTCCTCAGGTCGGGCAACCATTGACTGTTACCAATTCGGAAACATATTACTTGCATGAATACAGGGAACAGATTACAATTCCCCTATGCGAATCATCGCCAAAGGCACCTTGCGCGATTTCTGGGGGCTTTTCCCGGACGCGGAAGAGTCCCTGTCGGCATGGTATCGCGAGGCTGAAAAGGCAGACTGGGACACTCCGGCGAAGGTAAAGGAGCAATACCGGAGTGCAAGCATCGTTGGGGGCAACCGGGTTGTCTTCAACATCAAGGGAAATGACTACCGACTGGTGGTGAAGATTAATTATGGCTACCGCGTTGTCTATGTGCGCTTCATCGGAACACATGCCGAATACGACAGAATCAACGTGGAGGAGGTATGATATGAGCACTATTCGGGCGATCAGGACGGAGACGGACTACAAGGCCGCCCTCGCGCGCGTCGATGCGCTCATGGATGCGAAGTTCGGCACTGCGGAAGGCGACGAACTCGATGTCCTCGTCGATCTCGTCGGACTTTACGAAGCCCGCCACGTCCCGATGGGCTACCCGACGCCAATCGCGGCGCTGCGCTTCCGCATGGAGCAGGCGGAGTTATCGCCGCGCGACCTCATCCCGTTCATCGGGAGCCGGGCAAAAGTCTCCGAAATCCTGGCCGGCAAGCGCCCGCTGACGATGCAGATGGCGCGCGCGCTGCACTCCAATCTCGGCATTCCCGCCGACGTGCTCCTGCAACAGCCCGGCGGGGAACTGCGCGGCGCGCTCGACGGGATCGACTGGAAGCGGTTCCCGCTTGCGGAGATGGCAAAGCGCGGCTGGATCGCGAAGCGGCCCAATCTGGCGGCGCATGCCGAAGAAATCATGCGGGAGCTCATCCAACGGGCAGGAGGTCAGGACGCGCTTCCGGCGGCGCTGTACCGCAAGAACGATCACGCGCGCTCCAACGCCAAGACCGACCCTTACGCCCTGAAGGCGTGGTGCTGGGAAGTGCTGGCGCGCGCCAACGCTCATCGCCTGCCCGTGTCGTACAGGCCCGGCACCATCGATCTGAATTTCATCCGGAAGGTGGCGCGTCTGAGCTGGTCGGCCGAAGGCCCGAAGCTCGCGCGGGAATTCCTCGCGAAGCACGGCATTCATCTGGTGTGCCTCGAACACCTGCCGCGCACCCATCTGGACGGAGCGGCGCTCCAGCTCGCGGACGGAACGCCGGTAATCGGGCTGACGCTGCGCTATGACCGGGTCGATAATTTCTGGTTCTGCCTGCTGCACGAACTCGCCCATGTCGGCCGCCACATGGACGGTAAACGGGACGAAGCTTTCGTCGACGATCTGAGCCTGCGCGGCGTCGAGGGTATCCGACGCGATCCGAAGGAATACGAAGCCGATGACTGGGCTGAGAACGGGCTCATTCCGGGCGAGGTCTGGCGCGGAAGTCAGGTGAAGGAAAACCCGTCGCCGCTCACCGTGATGGAATTGGCCCAGCGGCTCGAAATACATCCGGCGATCGTCGCCGGCCGGGTCCGGCATGAGACCAGGAATTTCCGGCTGCTGTCCCAATTCGTCGGCACCGGGGAAGTGCGCCGTCAGCTGCTCGAAGGACTACGCCCGTGACTTATGCGAAGTCGGCGGCGGGCGTTCGAGCCACGTCAGGGGCCTCAATGTATGATTTCTTTGTGAGCTACACGGGGGTGGACAAAGCCTGGGCGGAGTGGGTCGGTTGGATTCTCGAAGAGAATGGCCAACGGGTCGTGCTGCAAGCCTGGGACTTCAGGCCCGGAAGTAACTTTGTGATTGAGATGCAGCGGGCGGCATCGAAGGCCGCCAGGACGGTTGCAATCCTTTCTCCCGAGTATCTCGAATCGAGATTTGCCGCGTCGGAATGGGCAGCCGCATTTGCTCAAGACCCGGAGGGACTGAACCGATCGCTGGTCCCTGTCCGCGTGCGCGATTGCAAGCCCGTGGCCCTGCTGAAGCCAATCGTTCATGTGGACCTGGTTGGTCTTGATGAGACCGCCGCACGCCACGCGCTGCTGGTCGGACTGCTCGAAAAGCGCAGCAAACCCGCGACTCGTCCGTCATTTCCCGGGGATGCGACGAAACCGGCGAAAACGTTGCGCGACGCAAAGCCGTTTCCAGGGAAAGCAACGAATGACTCCGTGAGTCAGCGGACGAAGTCTGTCCCCTATATCCCCAAGATGCAGGGCACACTCTCCGACCTCGACCGGACGCGGTTTCTCAAACAGGCGTTCGGGACGATCCAAGGGCATTTCGGCGATGGCGTCAGCGAACTTAAGCGACAGCCGAATATCGAGGTTGAGTTCGATCGTACCTCGGGCCTGGATTTCAGCGTCGAGGTGTTCATGAATGGCAACCACTGCGGAAGGTGCCGAATCTGGTTGAATCACGGCTTTGGAACTCAGATTTGCTACTATGAAGGTGATCGTATTGGCGGTGGAAACGCCTTTAACGAAGCCTTGGGGCTGGCGGATAACCAAGACACTCTGGCGCTGTCCGCGATGATGAAAATGAATCTTCCGTTCACGCCCGGGATTGAGGGGTTGAACCTGGGGCGCCTGACCGCGGAAGACGCAGCCGAGTATCTGTGGCGGCGTTTTGCGTCATCGCTTGAGCGAGGGCAGCGCAAGTGAAAATCTCGCCGAGCGTTACGGTCGGCCGCCTTGCGCAGCTCAAGCCGGGCGATCTTTTTCTCTGTCCCGTCGGGAGTGGACCCTTTGTCGGGATGGTGGTGCATGATCCAATGCTCGAAGGTGACCGGGTAATTGTGTCGCTCGGGCCGAACTTTCCGCCCGGAGCGAAATGTCCCCACTTAATGCCCGCACCGCAGGCTACCGTGATTTCCTTCGGCACGGAGTTTCAGCTCCGGCTTCCGTCTCAAGCGGGCGGTTGGGCGACCGAGCCCCCTTCAAATGGACGCGCGTGCATCGTTGTCGTCGACGGGGTCGCCTATGTCCGCGCGAACTTCGCGCCCGTTTCGACGCCGCCGAAATTATGTTGTGTCGATCTTACGACGGGTGCGGTTCTAACAAGGGGTTCCGGATATTTCAAGAATATGTAGCGATTCCGCCCGGCATACCGGCGTTTGCCGTGCGGTGGGAGCTTTTGACCATTGAGCAAAAGCCGCGGGAGATTCTGACATATCCGCGGCCGCAAGAACAGACAATCGGTCATGACGCATGCAACGATTTTCAAGCCTGAAGCACGTTCCTGCCGAGGCTCGCCGGATCTTACGGGATCGGTTCTCCAGATATCTCCCGTCGCAACACGCCACAACCATCCACGCCGCTAAGGGGGGCCGCGTCACGCTCTCTGACGAGTTGCTCCTTCGCTTAATGCAGAATCTGACTATTGATTTCGGAAGTGACATAAAAAGCGCGCGCGCGACATACATCGCCGCCCTTCCTCCAATTACCAGCGAGCCAAGCCTGGACGACTTGATGGTTGACGGGTGGCTTCGCGTGGTCTGGGGAAGAATCTCAACGCCGTTTGAGATTGCGCAGGTGGTCCGCGCGGCACCCGCCGGAGCCATGACAGCGTTCGCCGCTGTTGTGGCAAAGCGATTCGAGCAAAGTTATGGCCTGACTGATACAGCGCGGAGCGACGCGGATCTCGCCGATGTAGTCGCGGCGATCGAGCGGAAAGAGCTGACACCGCTCAACATAGGGTGCCAGACCCCGCAGTGGGTCGCGGCTCGTCTATGGGACCGAACCCAAGCGGACTTTCCAGATGCCTCTGCGGTGCTGCGGGTTTGGTTCGATCGGTGGTATCAGCTGGGATGTCCCTCGCTGGTGCCCAACCGCGTGTGGAGCGAAGTCGCGGCGGATGCATTTCGCAAGGCAGCAATGGATGTGCTTGGGTCGGACCCAAGCCTCGTTGGCTGGGAGGACACACGAGCAGGCTTTGTCAAACAAATCGCCCTCGCGAGCCGGCAACCCACATCAAGCGCCGAGGGATACGTTCCGCCCATCCCCGACACGCTGGTGGATCGCGCCCTTTGGTTTAATAACCATTCGCTCGAACGTGCCGTCATGGGAACGTTGGGCGAATATGATTCACTCTTCGGTCTCGTCCGCCTGATGTTGGCCGATGTCGAGGCGGAGGACAATGCACCGGCCCCGCATCGCGTCGCCGCCCGACTGATCGAGTTGGCTACCGATCGTCCGGAGATCTTCCTCATCCTTCTCTTTAAGGTCCGTCAAAACTCGGCGCTTCTCGCCGATTTGCTGCTCTATCCCGCGACGTCTGCCCTGGCATGCCTCCTGATTGCGCAGTGGCAATTACCATCCAGTGCCTGGGACCGTGAACTCGGGACCCGTGATGACCAAACCACGAAAGCGATCGCATTGGCCGACGCGGTATCCGTTATGGGGGACTTTCTGGAACAGGGCTCTGTCGCTCCGAAAGAAGCAGCATCGTTGCTAGTGTGGTTTCATGGCACCGCGCGACCTGGTTTTAGTGACATTCTGGGAAGCGGGGAACTGGCGCTCAGGACGCTATGCGACGAACTCGCGCGCCAATCAACAGAGACCCTGCGGACTATGGTCGCCGCATTGTCCTCGTCCACGGCTAAATTAGGTCTCGGGACATCAACCTTCGCAGCAGCGCTGGACATTATTGACGCCGGAAAGCTCGCCAGCGAAATTGATCCGGCTCCTTTGGTGGATGGCTATATACGGTCTATTGCTGCTGGGAACTACACGTTATCGGTGCATAGGGTGAGCGTCGGCGGGGCTGCTTCGTTGGTCGAGCTCGCAACGCGCACAGCACCCGCGCGGCATCACGAGTTCATGCATCCGATAGATGTTAAAGCTCGCACAGCTGCGGGCGAAGCTGCGAAAGAGAACCCATACTCAGTTATCGACACGATCGCCCGATCGATCCGCGCTCACGTCCGCATATTGAGCCGGGCGGTCGCAGGCTGGGTTGCGTCAATACCCGACGACTTGATACAAGCGTTGATTGATACTGTGCGCGCGGGCGCTCTCTCGCACGCCGAAAAGGGGCGCGTCGCTGCATTCTCCGCCCGGTTTAACACAGACGTGTTTCGGGATCGTCCTATCGCCGCTGACCTCGGCGTAGCGCTTGGCGCGCTCGCTGGCGATCATAGGGAGCGACTACTGGGAGCGGTTCTCGAAATTGACGAACCACTGGTACTTGCCCAGCTGCTGTCCTTCGCACCACAGGCAGCACGCGCCCGGATTGAACAGCGCCTCGCGGCTTTCACGCCGTCTGACGCTGGCGACATTCGTTCGCTCACCGAGGCGCAGGCCCGTATCGAAGAGCTATTATCGGCGGGTCTTGGAGAGACCGCCGCGCGGTTCATAGAGGCCGAACAGGGGCTCAAAACTCTGGGCAACGTCGCGGGGCGCGAAATGATGCGTCTGCGGGCCACCCTGCGATTGCAGCTGTTGCGTCATGATTGGGCCGGAATTGCAAATGCCGCGCCGTCATCCCTGCTTAATGCTGTCGAGAGGCCCGCGGCTCTCGAAACGATAGACTTCTACAAGGCCCTCGCTGCGCTTAATAATCCAAACGGCGACCGTGAAGCCGCCGAACACATGTTCGCGACTCTCCAGCGGCGGCGTCCGGATGTGGCTGCTTATGCCATCGATCTCTTTGCAGCGCGCGTCAGTCACCTGCTTGAAGGCGATGCGTTTGGGCCGCTCCGCGGCTCGGCATCAGTCCGGGCTCGCCAGGTGCTGGTCGAAGCAGAGCAGATGATGCGCCTCGTGAGAGGAGCATCAGAGTCTGACGAAGAGATCTTTAACTGTAATAAGGCGCTGCTGCTGCTGGCTTTGGGACAACCGGCGCAGGCGAATGAATTGCTCGTGTCGGTGCATGCCAGCCGCCTCCGCGACAGCGTCGCCGCTTATAACGCGATTGCTCTCGACAGGATGGGACGTGCGCGCAAAGCACTCGCCGTGCTCGACGAAGCAAAAGAGATGCTCGGCGACAGTGATATCGTGCGAGCGGCACGTGCGCATATCCAGGTCGGGAAGGCCTTCGCCGCGTCCGCAAATGTTTCATCTACAGACGATCCCATATTGCGGATGAAAGCCGCATTTGGGGATTTCTCTCGAATGGACCCTACCCAACAGGCAGAAGTGCTGCATTGGCCGCCGGAGCCTTTCGATGAATTCGTGATCAGCCATGTGCGGTTGGCAGCGGCGAGCGTGACCTCGCTGGTTCCAATGATGAACCGGCTTGGCCTCGATTCCTGCGAAGATGACCTGAACGCGGTGATTCGTGAACTGTTAATCGCCCGCTTTCAGTTGCTCGGATGGTCAGTGCCCGACCAATCCAAGGGCGGTTTCACGGCTGCGGAAAATCCCGGCGAACGCGATCTACTACTGAAAAAAGACAGCGCAACACTCGCTGCCATCGAGGCGGTCGTTTGTTCGCCACCGCCGTCTTACAGGAAGCTTACGCAGCACTTTCAGAAGCTTTTTGCTTATTCCGAGTGTCGCTTGTTTTTTCATCTGACCTACGCATCCGTCCCCGATCTTAATCCGGTCTTTGACCACCTTAGGCATGCGGCGGAACACGACGCGCCGGCCGGATTCGAGTATCGAGGGTCCGAGGAGATTCCGTACACCGACAGCCGGCCGAAAGGCTTCTTTGCGCGGTATGGCGTAGAATCCGATGAGGTCAAGGTGGTATTTCTCATCTTGGATATGGGTCAACATCGTCAAATAGCGGCGGCGAAAACCGCAGCGGCTAAAGGCCCACGAAAAAAGAGGGGAAAATAGTCAGCGAGGAACCGTGCATCCGCCGCACGGCGGAACGCGTTAAGCCCTGATGTCTTCGTCGGTCGGCGGTCCATCAGGAAAATAAATCAAGCGCAGCCAACTTACGGGCATGCCATTCCACCCTTGCGGAACTTCGTGATCGGAAAACAAATCCCAATTACGGTTAGCGTCAAATCGATTGGACGAGTTTGAAACCTCTTTATACTGCGTTAGGTGGGCCACCATATTTGCCGGGAAAAGGAGGGCTCTCGTGAGTCCATTGTTCTGGCCCCATCGCGGGTCAGGAGGCGAGGCGGAATGGCTTCAATTTATTGTTGCCCTGTCGTTCGCAGACGAATTTCGTGAAGATGTTGCCTGGAGCGGCAATCAGGAGAAATTCCGGCATGCTGTGGC
>JBKQKS010000400.1:0-32146 GCA_052147395.1 Roseiarcus sp. | reverse complement strand
AGCGAGCAGGACGGCCGCGGGCGTCTCGACCATCATGCCCAGGGAAAAACCTGAATTCGGACCCCTTCGCGAGTCCAACTCGTCCTGAACGGACGCGATCAGGGCCCTTGTCGCCTGCAGTTCCGCGACGTCGGACACCATGGGCAGCATCACCTGCAACTTTCCGTGCCGGGCGGCGCGGAGCAGGGCGCGAATCTGGATCCGGAAGACTTCAGGACGCGCCAGACAGAGGCGGATGCCTCGCAATCCGAGAAAGGGATTGTCCTCGCGGTCGATCGCGAGGGCCTTGGCCTGCTTGTCGCCGCCGATGTCGAGCGTGCGGATGACCACAGGATCGGCGGGAAAAAGCTCGAGGACGGCGCGATAGGTTTCATACTGCTCGTCTTCCGAGGGAAGCGCCGGTCGGTCGACGAACAGGAACTCGGTGCGGAACAGGCCGACGCCCATCGCGCCGGCTTCCCGCGCGCGCTCTGCGTCCGCAAGGCTCCCGATGTTCGCCGCGACGATGACCGCGATCCCGTCCTTGGTGACGGGGCGAACGCCGGCGAACGGCGCCAGGGCCGCCTCTTCGGCCTGCGCCTCGGTCGCCGCGGATTGGAAGCGGGACGCTGTGACCGGGTCCGGGTCGGGAAAGACTTCGCCGGACCGCCCGTCGACGGCGAGGGTTTGCGCCTTCCGGAGTTCGTCTATGGACGCCCCCAGGCCGAAGACGGCCGGCAGACCCGAGGCGCGCGCGAGGATCGCCGCGTGACCTGTGGCGGCCCCCCGGGCGGCGACAAGCCCCGCCATCGCCGTGAGATCCGCATGGCCGAGATCCGCGGCCGAAATGTCCTCGGCCACGACGACGGCGCGGGGAGGAACGTCCTGCAGCGTTAGGGGTCGCTTGCCCTGAAGCTCCAGCGCCACAAGCCTGGCGGCCGCGCGCATGTCCTCCGCGCGCGCTCTCAAATACTCGTCGGACAGCGCCCCGAATTCGTTGGCCAGTTCGTCCCCGCTGGCGGAAACTGCGGCAATTGCCGATTTCCGTTTACGGATGATCGACGTGATCGAATCCGACCAGTCTGGATCCTCGACGATCCCCACAAGCGCAAGCAGCACGTCGCGGGTTGCGGCGTCCTTCGCGGCTGCGGCCTCCTGTCGGCGTCGCGTCGCGACGGCCGTCTTGGCCCGCATTGCGCGTTCGATCTCCGCCTCCACATGATCCGCCAGGATGTCCTCAGGTTCCGGATCAAGCTCCGGCTGGCGGAAGACGAAGGCCGGGCCCATGCCCAGCCCGGGGCTTACGGCAATCCCGACAGAAACGCGCGCCGCGGCGCTGCGTCGCGGTTCAGCCTCCGCGGATGTCGTGCAGGCGGCGGCCGGATGCGGTTCGGACTGTGGGGAGGACGACGCGGCGGACGCTTCGCCGGACAGATACGCCATCACGGATCGAAGCGCGGGTTCCGCATCCTGGCCCTTGGTCCGGACCACGACTTCCTCGCCTTCCTTCACGCCCAACAAGAGGAGCTTCACGGACGACCGCGCCAGGGCGGCCTTCTGTTTCGATTCGACAACGATCTGCGATTCGAACGATTTCGCCAGCCGCACGATTTCCGCGACGGGACGCGCATGGAGTCCTCCGTCGACCCGCACGATGACGGCTCCGGCGAGTTCCATGCGTCCTTCTTCCCCAACTGCTCATTTCGCCAGAATGGCCGCGATCTTCTCGATCTCGGCGTCGCGGCCGATGCCGGTCAGGAACGCCAGCGTGACAATGGCGGGCTTGGGAAGGTTCGGCGGGAGCGGGGTGGTCGACACGACGAGATCGACGCCGTCCACGAGGCCTGAAACCTCGGTCACCTTGCATTGCCGCGTTTCCACCGGGATGCCGCGCGCCGCCATCTCCTCCTCGATACTGTTGGCGACCACCGTCGAGGTTGCGACGGCGGTGCCGCAGGCTACGAGAACAATTTTGCGATTTGCCACTCGATCCTCCGATTCTTTTTCAGTTCGACGCGTCGAGCAATTGCGCCACTTCGTCGGCGCTGCAGGCGACAGCCAGTTTTTTCAATGTTGCGCCATTCTGGAGCAGACCGCCGATCGCGGTGAGCATGTCGATCTGCTCGTCCTTGCTACGCAGCGCAAGCGCGAACACGACGCGCACGGGCAGCATTTTTTCCGGTTCATCCATGCTGCCGAAAGGCGTCGGGCGGTCGAGCACGGCGATCGCCATTCCGGAGGTGAGGACGTGCTCGGGATCCGTATGCGGCACCGCCACCGCAAAATCGTCGTCCAGCGGCAGTCCCGTCGGCATGACCGCCTCGCGCGCCTTCACCGCCTCGCGGTAGCTCGGCTTCACGATTCCTTGGCTTGCAAGGTGATCGGCCAAAAGGCCAATCACCTGGTTCGCATTAGCCGGGGACTGTCGCAAGAAGACCCCCCCGGGCGCTAAGCATTGCGAGAGCTTGACCATCACGGCCGCCGCGCTACTCGCCCGCCGCCGGTTTGGCGCTGATCGGCACGTCCGCAGCGCCGCTGAGGTTCAGGAGGTAGATCGACGCGCCGACGAGCGCGGCCATGATCACGACTCCCAGCCAGCCGGCATAGGTGACCAAAGTGACTGCGACCCAACCGATCCAGACGAACCCGTCGCCGATCGAAGTGATGTACGACGCATTCGCCGGCATGGCGAATTTCGCCGCGACGGCGGCCTGGGTGAACAGCGGGGCCAGCCCGTTCGCGATGTAGAAGCCGATGGCCAGCGTGACGGTCCCGATGATGACGATACGCAGAATGTTTCCGTTGGTCACAGGCGCCGCGAGCGCCACAACGAACGGAATGACCGCGAGGTCGGCGAACAGGATCACCCGGTTGCCGGGCAGCACGACCTCGAGGAGGATGGCGATCGGGATCAAAAGCAGGGACGACGCGATCACCGCCGGATGGCCGATCAGGATTGCCGAGTCGAGGCCGATGTTGATCTCGCGATCTCCCGCGCGCTTTTGCACGAAGGTTCGCGCCGCTTCCGAGATCGGGATCAGGCCTTCCATCAGGATCTTAACCATGCGCGGCAAGAGCACCATGACCGCCGCGAGGTTGATCGCGGTCTTGAGGATATGGGTCACCATGCCGGGGACGTCCGACGGGTTCCAGAACCCAATCAGCGCCAAAATCGCGCCGAGAACGAGGCCGAGCATCATCGGCTCGCCCAGAACGCCGAGACGCTTCTGGATGACTTCGTTTGACAGATCGATGTCGCGCAGACCAGGAATGCGATCGATCACCCAGTTGAGGCCAATGGCGATCGGAAGGATCTGCGCCGACAGGAGGTGCGGCACCGAAATGCCGGGCAGTCCGTAGAATTTCTGAACCGGCTTCGCGCACCAGTCGCTGAAAAACAGCGCGAGCGCGGCCATGATGGCGGCTGTGACGAGGCCGATACTGAGCGAGTTGGTCGCCGCGACGACGAGCGACCCGACAAAGGCCATGTGCCAGAAATTCCAGACGTCGACATTGAGCGTCCGGGTCCAGCCGCTGAGCAGCAGCGCAATGTTCACCACGATCGCAATCGGAATGATCCACAGACCGACGGACGACCCGAATGCGATGGCCGCCGCCGAAGGCCAGCCGACGTCCACGACGTCCCGCGTCACGCCCGTTGTCTTGGTGATCGCCTGCGCGACATCGCTCAGGTTGGTCCACATCAGGCCGATCACGAGATTGATGCCGATGAAGGCGACGCCGATCACGACGCCAGCGCGAATGGCTTTTGCTGGGCGCGCGCCCAGAACCAGGCCGATGATAATGATGAAAACCGGCAGCAGGACCGTGGCGCCGAGGCCATCGACCACTGTTTTGAGCCCAGCAAGCAGGTTGTCCATGATTTCCCTCCCGCTCCTCCCCGGAGCGACCGATTTTGAACATGGCGTAATCGCCCCTCGTCGCGCCATCTGTGGGTGCGCATCCGTGCGATCGGCGCACACAATTGCAGAAACCTGGTTTTCTGTCAATCGCCCAATTACCGCCCAAATGTTCACATTCCCTGTCGGCGGCGCCGACGTGGACGAATTCTAGATTTTTTGGCTTATAGGCGGACGCAGTTGGGATTTCCGGCGAGAAGGAAAGCCGATGGCTCGGCCCCGAAACGACGACCACGATCTGGAGCTGATGGCCGCGTGGCTTTATTACGTGCACGGGCTCGGGCAGGAGCAGGTGGCGCGGTCGCTCGACGTTTCGAGGACGAAGGTCGCGCGTCTGCTGTCCCGCGCGCGTGAAACCGGCCTCGTCAAGATCACCCTGGATCACGAACTGGCGGAGACCCTGGCGCTTTCCGAGTGGATCGCGAAACGATACGGGGTCGAGCGGTTCATCGTCACGCCGCCGACCAATGTCGCGGTCACCGATCGGGATCTGGCGGAGCAGATCGGACGCCAGTCGGTTGGAATCGTAGCGTCAAACCTGCTCATTCGCCGGGTCAACAACAGCGGCGGCCGCATCAATATCGGCGTCGGCGGCGGCCGGACCCTTCGGCACGTCGTCGATTGCCTGCCGCGCCAGCCCGCGCCGGGCGTGAAGGTCACCGCGCTTGCCGGAACCACGAACACCGACGACGGCTCGGGCATCTACAACATTGCGCAGGCGCTCGCGGAGGCATTGGGGGGCGAGGCCTATACCTTGCCCGCCCCGATTTTCCTCAGCCGCAAGGAAACCCGCGATATGCTGGCTCAGGACCCGGTGCTCGGCGAGGTTTTGGCGCTCGGGGGGGCCACGGATCTCAACATCCTTGGTTGCGGTCCGGTTTCGGCGGAAAGCTCTTTCGGACGAGCGACGCGACTCTCGCAGTGGGATCTCGATGAGGCCCGGCAGGCCGGCGCCGTCGGCGAGATTGCCGGGATTCTGCTCGACAAGGAGGGCCGGCTTGCCGAGACGTCGCTCCACGCGCGGCGCATGGGCGTCTCGGTGGATGACTTGCGGAAAGCGGACACGATCGTGATCGCCGCGGGTCAACGGAAAGTCGCGGCCCTGAAAGCGGTGATCCGCGCCAAAGTCGCCAGGACGATCATCGTGGACCAGGAAATCGCCACGGAACTGGTGGCCGACGCATCGAAGAAGAGCCGCGCCGCGGAATGACGCTGAATGGGGCGTCGAGTTCATTTCGACCGTCTCTCTTGCCCAAGCAAGCGGGCTAGGGCGCTTTGTCGATTGCCCGCATCGGGTTCAGAATCTCCAACCCCTCAAAGTCCCGTTCGTTGTCGGTTTCGACCACGCAACCGGCGGCCCCGGCCACAAAGGCGATGATCACGTCGAGCGCGTTCAGCCGTCAGCTTGCCGCTTTGCCTTCCGCCATCAGCCGCGCCCAGATGAAGGTGGCCCGGTTGTCGAATGGCAGAATGCGCACGCCGAACAGGGCGGGCAGCGTTTCCGGCGCTGCGAATTCTGACTCGTTGCGTTTGCGCGGCGGCCAATGCAGAGTACATGAGTTGAGTGGCCGATCAGCGTCCGAGGCCGGGATGCCGACCTGTTTCGTCATTATGGGGTTCGGGAAGAAGACCGATCCGGCTTCAGGTCGGGAGTTCGACCTCGACAGGAGCTATCGCAACGTTATCAAGCCGGCGATCATCGCGGCGGGTTACGAGTGCGTGAGAGCCGACGAGATCCTGCATTCCGGCGAGATCGACGTTCCGATGTACGACATGCTGTACAGCGCCGATCTCGTCGTGGCGGACCTGTCGACCTCCAATCTCAACGCGATCTTCGAACTCGGCGTTCGCCACGCGCTCAAACCCCGGGCGACGATCATTATTGCGGAAAGCGGCTTCAAGATCCCCTTCGACGTGACGCACATTATCATCCAGCACTACACCCATCTCGGTCCCGACATCGGCTTCGATGAGGTGATGCGCATGCGCAGCGTGCTCGAGAACCTGGCGCGCGCGCTGCAGACGAGCGACGCCGTCGACAGTCCCATCTATACGGTTCTGCACGACCTCGAGAAGCCGACGCGCCGGAGCGGGGCGGGAACGCCGTCGCTCAGCCCGGCGATCCAGTCGAACATCCTGGAGCCGGACACCTACGCGGCCAAAACCGAATTCGCGCGTCAGGCCATCGCCAAGGACGCCTTTGCGCTGGCTGAGAGCATCCTGGAGGATATCTACCGCGATCAGACGAAGCCTGGGGCGGACGGCGCTCAGAGGCCGGCGCGACCGGGAATCGTTCAGCAATTGGCCCTCGCAACGTACAAAGCCGGAGAGCAGGCCGCCAAAACCGAGGGACCGCAACGCGCGCTCGGCGGGTACGCGAAAGCCGGGGACCTGCTGCGGACGCTCGATGTGGAGACGACGACCGATCCCGAAACGCTCGGCCTCTCGAGCGCCATCCACAAACGCAAGGCTGAGACGGAATCCCTGCCAATGGACGAGCGCCGCCGCGATCTCGACGGGGCGATCCGCGCCGCGGAGCGCGGCTTTCGCATCCGGCGCGACTACTACAACGGGACCAATCTGGCCTATCTTTACACCCTGCGGGCGGCGCTCTCCTCGGGCGAGGATCGCATCGCCGACACCGTCTTCGCCAGGCGCGTCCGTCAGGACGTCGTGGGAATCGCCGAGCGACGGCGCGACGAACTGGCCGGCAAGGTTTCCGCCTCCGGGACGGCGCTGCAGGAGGAAGCCTACTGGATCGCCGCGACCCGGGCCGAATCGCTGGTCGCGCTCGGCGACCCGGCGGCCGACGAAGCCCTGCGGACGGCGCTCGCCCGCGCCCCGGAGGGGTGGATGGCGGCGACGACGCGGGCGCAGGTCGAACGGTTGAAGCTGCTGCTCGCCCCCTCCGCTCCCTGATTCCATGCTTTACATACATCGTAACACTGTTATTTGTGCAATTTGGGCTCGGCGTTTTTTGACGGCGCGATCTCCGCCCGCGAGCGCGTCGCTAAGACAGGTCGCAACCCTTTGATCGACAAGCGCACGGTCGATAAAATTCCGTAAACCGCCCCTGTAGGGCCGGGTCGCCGACCCATGGACGGCGCGCGTCTCGCGCGCCAGGGGGCGGCGAGACGCCGCCCGTCCCAGATAGGGCGACGAGGGCGCCGTCACTCCGCTCCGCCGCCTACCCCTTCGCCAGCGCCCGGATGTCGAAGGTCGGGTCGGCCGCCTGCTCGGGGGTCATCGTCTTGCCCAGGGCGAAGACGCGCTTGGCTGCCGCGTGGTCGCCGGCGCGGTTGACCGATTCGACCACCGCGAGCTTGCCGCCCCGGAAGCCGAAGGTCGAAAAGGCGCGCGTCGCCGGGTCGCCGCGCACGACCCACTGATCGACATCGTGCGAGAGCCCGGCGATCATCAGCTTGAGGTCGCCCTGGTCGCTCCAGAACCAGGCCAGCGCATTGTACGGCGCAGGCTTGCCGGCGAGGCGGGCCGCCACGCATTTGGCCTGGTCCACCGCGTTCTGGATCGACTCGAGCCGGGTCGAGAAGCCGAGCGTCGCGTTGGGGAAGGCGGCGCAATCGCCGATCGCGGAAATGTCCGGATCGGAGGTCGCAAGATGGGCGTCGACCACGACACCGTTGGCGCATGCGAGCCCGGCCTCGCGGGCGAGCGAGTCCTCGGCGGCGACGCCGATTCCGACGAGCACGAGGTCGGCCGGCAGGACCTCGCCGTCGGAGAGGACGACCGCTTCCGCCCTGTCTTCCCCCTTAATCGCCTTGACGCCAACCCCGAGGAACAGGCGCGCGCCGAAGGCCCGATGCGCCTCGATGTAGAATTGGGACAGGACCGGCGACACGGCGCGGCCCATCGGCCGGGCGATCTCGACCACGCTGACCTCAGCGCCGAGCTTGGCGGCGGTCGCTGCGACCTCGAGCCCGATGAAGCCCGCGCCGATCACGACCAGTTTAAGGCCGGCGGCGATGCGCGCGCGGAGCGCCGTCGCGTCGGCGATGTTGCGGAGCGCGTAGACCCCGGGCAGGTCGACGCCCGGGACGTCGAGCCGTCGCTGGCGGGCGCCGGTCGCCAGGATCAGATGGCCGTAGCCGATCGACCCGCCGTCGGCGATCTCCACCCGATGCGTGGCCCGGTCGATCCGGATCGCGCGGGCGCCGAGACGCAGGTCGATCCGGCGATCGCGGTAGAAGGTTTCAGCCCGCAGGGGCAGGCCGTGAAGCTCCATCTCGCCCTTCAAAAACGCCTTGGAGAGCGGCGGACGCTGATACGGCAGATCCCGCTCGTCCGACAGAAGGACGATCTCGCCCTCATACCCGTTTTCGCGCAGGCTGGCCGCGGCCTGCACGCCGGCGTGCCCGGCGCCGGCGATGACGACCGAGGATGGGGACATGTCGGTCTCCGTTGCTGAGCCGGCTCGCTCAGTCGTTTGCGTAAATCCAGGACTTGCGGCGGCGCGGCTCGGGTTCGCCCGGGCCGGGATCGTCCGGTGCCATGCTGTCCGGATCGACGATAACGCCAATGCGCGGCGCCGGGCCCACGGCGGCGTGGGGCGGTTCCGGCGGCGGCGGGGCGGCCGCGGGAAGCCGTTCCGGCGGCCCCGGCGGGGCGGTCTCGTCCGGCGGGACTCCGGCCGGGGACTCGCTTGCGGCGGCGGCAGGCGGCGGGGCCGCGGCGACGGGCCCGCTTGGGGCGGCGGGCGGCAGGGCCGGCGTTTCCGGCGCTTGCGGCGTGGCCGTAGGCTCGGGTTCGATCGGCTCGGGCTCGGCCAACGCGGCCAGCCGTTCGTCGGGCGTGCGCCAGACGAAGGCGTCCAGCGTTCCGGTGGGCGAAACGGGTGCCCAGCCGTCGCTGATCACGCCATCGGCCACCCAGGCCTTGTCACGCGGCGCGCGGGCGGCGCGCGACAGCCATTCCCGCACCGCGCCGTGACGCCCCTCGGCCTCCTCGATATCCGCCATCAGCAGGCAGACGCGGCGCGTTGGCCGGCCGTGAGGAGAATCGGAGGCGATGAGCGCCGCGACGGCCGCGCGAGCAGCCTCGAGCTCATGCGCTTCGAGCGCGGCGCGCCCGATCGTCAGCATCGACTCGGGGTCGTCAGGCGCGATGCGCCCAAGCGAGCGGGCGCGCGCCAGCCGGTCGCCGGTCGAATCGCCGTGGCGCATGCGCAGATAGGCTGCCGCGAGGTCGGGGTGAGGGGTTTGCGCATAGGCGGTTTCGAGGATCCGGGTTCCGCGTCGGGTGTCGCCGGCGGAGGCGGCGAGGCGTCCGAAGAGCGCGGCGGCCGGAACCAGTCCGGGAGACAGCCGGCAGGCCTCGGAAGCGAGGTCCATCGCGCCTTTGGGATCGCGGTCCTTCAATTGGTCCGCCATTGCCGTCTTGATCACGGCCCGCCAGCGCTGGGCGGTCGGCTTGTCGATGAGGCGCGCGCCAGCGTTCGTGTCGACGGTTGCGAGCGCGCCAGCCCAGTCGCCCCTGCGCGTCCGATCGTCGAGCACCGCCTGTCCGGCCCAGGCAGCCGGGGCGTGGGCGTTGGCCCGAATCGCATATTGCAGCGCCGCCTCGTGATCGCCGCCGAGGCGCGCCTCGACATGCAGGCCCCGCAGGCCAAGGCCGTGGGTGTCGGGATGGTCGAGCATGGCGTTGTAGGCCGCGACCGCGCGCTCCCGGTCGCCCGCAAGCTGAGCCGCCTGGGCGGTCAGCAGCCTCGCCATCGGCTCGTTCGCCAGCAGGCGGTTGGCGTCCGCCGCGTGCTTGCCCGCCGCGCGAACGTCGCCCGTATTGACGGCGATCAGGCCGCGCGACACGGCTGCAAGGCCCTTTTCACGCCGGCGCGCGCGCGCGGCCAGCGACATCAGCGACGGAATGCGGAGAACGAAGCGCAGCACCCCCCAGACGATCGACCAGACGATCGCAACGGCGGCCACGAGGCCGAGCGCGACCATCATCGAGACTTGGTATTGGACGCCGCGCCAGGTCAGCGTCACGAGGCCGGGGTTGTCGGCGAACCACATCAGGCCCCAGGCGGCGAGCGCCACCCCAGCGAGGACAATCAACAGGCGAAACATCACGTCTCCGACTTTCCGTCCCGGCGCCCCCGACCCCGGCCAGGGTGGAGCGATTCGATCGACGCTCTCAGGGATTCGCGCCTTGAGCCAGTCGCGCCACCGCAGCTTCGCGGATCGCCTGCATGGCGGCGACCGCCGCCTGTTTCCGTTCGGCTTCGGCGCCCCAGCCGGAAGCCGCCTGCCGCGACGGCTCGGGGAGCTTGGCGAAAGCCGCGAGCGCGCCGGCGAGGTCGCCCCGCCGGAGGCCGGCGAGGACCTGCGAGGCGAGGGCCGGCGGGTCGTCGCCCTCGGCTTCGCCAAGATCGCGAATCTGGACGAGGCCGCGGAAATGGGAGAGGAGCCGCTCGCCGATCCCGCCCGTTTCCTTGGGCGCGGCGGCGGCGAGAACCTGGGGCTCGACCGCCGCGAATGACGCGGCGAGCGCGCTATTGGTCGGCGCGCCCCCCGCGAGCGCCTTGAGCGGCGCGAGCTTAGCCGGATCGACCCCGAGCGCGCCGAGCGCGGCGAGTTCGGTCGCGTAGGAAGCGCCCGAGGCCAGCTTGTCGCGGATCGCGTCCGCCAGTAGTGCGATCGCGACCGGGCTGTCGCTCGCCGAAGGGTTTTCCGGCGCGACTCGGGTCTCAGCCTTGGGGCCAGCGAGCGCGCTTTCGAGATTTCCGACCCGGCTCCCGAGCGCAGCGACATCGGCGGACGATAGGCTGCTTTCCAGCTTCGCCACGCGCGCCGCAAGGGCTGGGATTTCGCCGCGGGCTGTGTCGACGTCGGCGCGCAGGGTCTTGATGTCGCCCGAGAAAGACTGAACGGCCTGCGCGTCGGCGTCGATCTTGCCGGCCCCGGCGGCGTTCGCCGCCTCCAGGACGCCGATGCGCTTGTCGAGGCCGTCGGCGCCGGACGTCGCGGCGTTCGCCTCCAGCGCGCCGACCCGCTTCTCGACGGCGACGAGCGCGGCGGCCGTGCGCGCGCCTTCGAGGGCGCCGAGGCGCTTGTCGAGGTCGCCGATCGCCGCGCCGTCGCGGCTCGTCTCGGTCTCTACCGCGGCGAGCCGGTTCTGCTCGGCCTCCGTAAGGCCTGCATTGGGCGCGTAGAAGTACAGCCCTGCGGCGGCGAGCGCCGCCACGACGGCGCCGCCGAGCGCGCCGGCCGCGAGCGCACGCCCCGCGCCGTACGGCTTCGCCTGAGGCGGAAGAGGCTGGGCCGGCTCATGCGCCGGCGCGCTCTCGGACGCCTCCTCCGACACGGTATTGCCCTCGCTCTGGGCCTCCGTCGCGAGCGTTTCGGCCGCTGGCTGGGCGACCTCGCCCTCGATCACGGTCTCGTTCGGCCGCCTGTCGCGGTTGCTCGGCGCCCCTCCAGGTGGTTGGGACACGGTTTGCTGGCTTTCCTCGTCAACCATCGTTCGTGCGTCCCTCGACCTGCGCGCGCCCTATATACGGGAGGGGTCTTGCGATGAAAATACCGATGCGGCGTGCCTCAATGTCGCAAACAGGGCCGCCTCGTCGGGCCGCGCCGCGACTCGGACGCAAGCGACGCCAGACGCCAGGAGCGGCTCCGCGACGTCGTTCGATAGGCAGACATGCGTCATGAGGCGGAACCGCGCGGCCGCGCCCCCCGCCTTCGCGAGTTCGGCGGCGAGCGCGGCCGACCGGCGCGAGTAGTGCAGCCCGAACGCGCACGCCTCGAGCGCGCGGATCTCGGACGGACGCCAGCTTTGCCGCGCTTCGGCCGCATAGACCTCGGCCAGCTCCAGCGTCGCCGCGTTGGCGAGCGCCGCCTCGATCGCCGGCTTGCGATCGCGCCCGGCGAGATAGAGCACGGCGGCGCCGCGAGGAACGGCGCAATTCAGCAGTTCGACCAGCCGTCGCGAGTCGGGCGCAGGCGGCGCGGCAAGCCGCCAACCGCGCGCTTCCGCCGCGCGCGCCGTTCGTGCGCCCACAACATAAAGCGGCGAGGCGCGGTCGACGGACGCGTCGGCGAGAAACGCCTTGTCGCTTGCGGCCACCACCGCGTCGTAGCGCTTCCTTTTTGGCGTGAAGGCCAGCGCAACGATCTCGATCGCGGGCAGGCGCGCGACGGCGAACCCCAGCCGGCGCAGACGCGCGGCGCCGCTCGCCGCGTCGTCGCGCGCGCGGAATAGCGCTGCTCGAGGTTTCTCCGGGTCCGCGTTCGGCATGACCAGCATTAACGGCCGCCGGCCCGGCCCGGCAAGCGCGCCTTGCAGATCGCCGCGCTGGGCTTTACCGGTCACGGCTCCGCCCAGAGTTCATGGGAACCCGCGTTGGATCAAGCCCTCGACACGCACGACCTCGCCGCGGCGAGACGCAGGCGCGCCCTCGATTTCCGCGCCGACATCAATGGACTGCGCGCGCTCGCAGTCATCGGGGTAGTCGCCTTCCACGCCGACCGCGCGCTCCTACCGGGCGGCTTCTCCGGGGTCGATGTGTTCTTCGTCATCTCGGGCTTCCTGATTTCGCGCATCATCCTGTCCGAATGCGCCGTCGGCCATTTCTCGCTGGCGATGTTCTACGCCAAACGCGCCAGGCGCATCCTTCCGGCGCTCCTCATCGTGGCGGCCGCCGTCTGGATCGTCGGCTGGTTTCGCGCCGCGCCGACCCAGTTCCGCGACATCGGGGGCGGTCTGCTCGGCAACTCCTATTTCACCGTCAATTTCTGGCTCCTGAGGCTGGCGGGCGTCGGCGGTTATTTCGGCGCCGATTCGGCGACGAAGCCGCTCCTTCATCTGTGGTCGCTCAGCATCGAGGAGCAGTTCTACCTCGTCTGGTCTGTGCTGGTTTTAGCCCTGCACCGCCTTGCCTCGCGCGTTCTGCCGTTCGTCATCCTTGCGATTTTCCTCGCATCCTTCGCTTACTGCGTCGTTTTGACGCCGATTGATCCGATCGGCGCTTTCTATCTGCCGTGGACCCGGGGCTGGGAGCTCGCACTCGGCGCGCTGCTCGCCTACCGAGAGGTGTTTTGGCTCCGCGCGTGGCCTTATCCGTCACGCGTCCTGGCCAACCTGGGAGCGGCGTTCGGCGTGGCGCTGATCCTGATCGGCTACCTTTACCTGAACGAAGCCCAGCCTTTCCCCGGCTGGCGCGCGGCCATCCCAACCTTTGGCTGCGCGCTGGTGATCGCAAACCCGCGCTCTCTCGTCGGCGACGTCGCGCTCGGCAATCGCGTCGCCGGGTTCTTCGGCGTCATTTCCTATCCGCTCTATCTCTGGCACTGGCCATTGTTCGCCTTCGCCCACATCTGGCCCGGCGTCATTCCGACGCCAGGCGTGATGTTCGCTCTCGCCGTCGTGGCGGTCGGCCTTGCCGCCTTCACCTATCGCTTCATCGAGGCGCCGGCGGCGGCGCTCTTCCGTCGCCGTCCCTACGCGCTCGCGGTCGGGCTCGTGGCCGCGCTCGCGGCGACCGGAATCGTCGGCCGCGTGACTTATGATTCGAAGGGCTTTCCCGGCCGTTTTCCGCCGCTGGTGACGCAGGTGTTCGACTTCAGCGCCAACGGCGCCGAGGGCAAACGCCTGATGGATTGCTTCTACCGGCGGGACGACCGCGCTTATCCGCTCGAGGAGGAGCGGCGACGCGCTGCCCGGTTCTTCGAGGACCATCGCTGCGTCGTCGCCGAGGAGCCGGCCAGGCCGACCATCCTCGTCGTCGGCGATTCGCACGCGGCGCATCTGTTCGCCGGCCTGAACCGGACATTCGGCGACCGCGCCAACGTCATGGCGCTGGCGGCGGTGTTCTGCGTCCCTTTGGTCGAAAACGTCGCCATGGACCAGGGCGTCGCCGGAACGCCGCGCTGCCGGGCGATCAATGATTACGTGTTTCGGCAGATCCGGGAGATCAAGCCGGACGTGCTCGTGGTCGGCGGCTATTTCGGCCAGTACGATCACGAGGCCAACTGGCGCTATCCGGGCTTTCTCGACGCGATGGTCGCCGGCGCCCGCAAGCTGCACCAGGACGGCGTCCGCTCGATCGTGATCGCGGGCGAGGTCCCGACCTGGGCGCCGGTCCTGCCGATCCTGGTCGGGCGCGATCTTCTGGAAACCGGCGTCGCGCCGGAATTCTCGCGGGTCGGCGTCCGAACGGACTCGCTCGAAACCGACAGGACGCTCGCCGCCAAGGATTGGGGGCCCGGGGTGGCTTACGTGTCGCAGGCGGACGCGCTTTGCGGCCCCGACGGCTGCCGACGCCTCGTCGGCCCCAACCTGCCCGACGATCTGCTGGCGGTCGATTACGGGCACTACAGCCGGAGGGGCTCGATCTACGCGGTCGAAAACATCCTCTCGCCGGCGATCGATGCGGCGCTCGAAAAGGCCGGCCGGTCTCGATAGCCGATTGCCGGATCAGCCGACTGCGGCGGATTGCGGCAACTCGCGCGAATGCAGCACGGGTTCGGCGCGCGGCAGGCGCAGGGCCGCGAGCACGTCCGAATCGTTCGGCGATCCGTCCGCATAGTCCTGCAGCCGCAGGAGCGACAGCCAGCCGCCGGCGTCCAGGTGCTCGGGGCCGGAATCCTCGAAGGCGAGGAATTCGAGGTCGGCGACTCCGGCCGCCTCTTTGACCCACAGCGCCGAGGCGAGTTGGACCGCGTCGCTCAGCGACAGGAACCGCGGCTGTTCGTCCGGACGGCGCAACGCCGCCGGCCGCCGCCACTTCACGTCGCGAAGGCGCGCCGCGCGCAGCATCGTGTTGGGATCGGCCGTGACGAAGGTCGCAATCGACCGGAGGTAGCGGGTGAATTCGGCAAGCGCCGCAAAGCGGCCGGCGACGAAGGCCGACGGCCTCAGTTCGGCGAACAGAAGGCTGTTGACCCAAATGCGGCGCTTGCCGATCGCAGCCTCGGTCAGGATCGTCTCGATGTCCGATTCCGCCTCGCCCGATCGGCCGCTCGCGTGCCGCAGCAGCACGTTCATGTGCAGGAAGTGCTTATTGCTTGTGGAGATAATCAAGGCCATCTTCCAGTTCTCCGATCTCAGCCGGAGCGAGAGCCCCCCGTATAGTCATCGCAGCGGTCGCTCGCCGCCGTTCCTCAACCGTTATCACCTCAACGCGTTCGGGAAGCGGACTATCCCCTGTGAATATAGCGAGTCCCGTGACGGACACCTCTTTGTTGCCGAACGGGTTCAAGGCGTCCTCGCCGATCGACTTGTCGAACACGCATTCGATCTGCGTTTCGCCGCCTGCCAGCGTCAGACGCCCCGTCCAGACTGCTCCACGATAGTCGATGGCTTCGAGCCGGCCGACGAACGAGCTGACGACGTGGCCGGCGAACCACGTGTCCGTCAGGGGCGGCGTTTCGTTGGCGAGGCCGACGCGACCGACCTGACGGCGAAAGAATTCGTCGAGCGGCAGTTCGGTGTCGTGGTAGCGGACAAGCACGACGAAGCCGGGGTCGAGGGCGGCCGCGATGCGCTGGAACGCCCGCATGAGGCGACGGTGCTGCAGCAGGATCTGATAATCGCTTCGATACAGGCGCGCCGCGCAGCGCCGGAACAGAGCGATCGACGAAACAGCGCCCGGCCCTCCCGTCTTGACCATTTCGAGAAGGCCGAATTCGCAGGGATCCGCCGACAAATAGCTGATGAGGAAGGCGCTTGACGCGGACTTTGGGTGGACCTCCCGGTCGGCCGCGATCAGCGCCGCATACACGGCGTCGAACAGCTTCTTGAACACGGCGGCGGGGACGGCGCCCGGCGGTCGGCTCGGCTGAACGACGATCCGAATCTCGTTTGACCCGATGCTGGTCAATGGTCGGCCTCCGCCGTTCGATAGCACAGCGTGCGGCGCCGCAACAGGCGACGAATCGCCGCTTGCCCTAATGGCTTAGCCGCCGCTGGTTCCCTCGCCGCCGCGTTCAGGCTAAGGGCGGAGGGGCCGGCGGGCGTTCGAAGGCTGTGGAGATACGAAGGCCAATGCGGGTTCTGGGCATCGAGACGACATGCGACGAGACGGCGGCCGCGGTCGTGCGGCTGACGCCGGAGGGCAAGGGCGAGATTCTGTCCGACGAAGTGATGAGCCAGATCGCCGCCCACGCAGCCTACGGGGGCGTCGTGCCGGAAATCGCGGCGCGCGCCCATGTCGAGATTGTGGATATGCTGATCGCCCGCGCGTTGGCGAAGGCCGGCGTCGCGGCGAAAGA
Organism: Roseiarcus sp.; assembly: GCA_052147395.1. Taxonomy (GTDB): domain Bacteria; phylum Pseudomonadota; class Alphaproteobacteria; order Rhizobiales; family Beijerinckiaceae; genus Roseiarcus. The sequence goes on along the minus strand of JBKQKS010000400.1, from coordinate 16,020 downwards.
CCTTGACGGCGTGGCCGCGGCCGCGGGGCCGGGCCTGATCGGCGGAGTCCTGGTCGGCCTGATGGCCGGCAAGGGGATTGCTTTGGCGACCGGCAAGCCGCTGATCGCGGTCAACCACCTCGAGGCGCATGCGCTGACCGCCCGCCTCACGACGGATGTCGCGTTTCCCTACCTGATCCTCCTGGCTTCGGGCGGTCATACCCAGATCCTCGCCGTCAAAGGCGTCGGCGATTACGATCGCATCGGGGCGACCATGGACGACGCGATCGGCGAGGCGTTCGACAAGACGGCGAAGCTGCTGGGCCTCGCTTATCCCGGGGGCCCGGCCGTCGAGGCGGCGGCGCGCGCCGGCGATCCCACGCGCTTCGAACTGCCGCGGCCGTTGATGGGCCGTCCCAATGCCGACTTTTCGCTCTCCGGCCTCAAGACCGCGACGCGCCAAGCCGCGGTGCGCGTGGCTCCGCTCACCCCCCAGGACGTCGCCGACCTCTGCGCCTCGTTCCAGGCGGCGGTGGTCGACGTCATCGTCGACCGCATGCGCGTCGCGCTCGGACTCTTCCAAGAGCGCGCGGGCACGCCGTGGGCGATCGTGGTCGCCGGCGGCGTGGCGGCCAACGGCGCGATCCGCGATGCGCTTTCCCGCTTCTCCGCACAGGCCGGCGTGCCGATGATCGCCCCGCCCCCGCGGCTGTGCACCGACAATGGCGCGATGATCGCCTGGGCCGGCCTCGAGCGGCTGCGCCGCGGCTTCGTCGACGACCTCTCGGTCCCCGCCCGCCCGCGCTGGCCGCTCGACGCAAAGGCCCCCCGGGCGCCGAACGGCAAGGCGTGAGCCGGCTCAATCGATGATCGCCCCATAGGCCAGGGCGCGCAGGTCGAGCTCCGGCATGTCGAAGCCCACCAGAGACTGGGTCATGAAGATTCCGATCATCTGCTCGGTGGGATCGACCCAGTAATAGGTGGTCGCCGCGCCCCCCCAGCCGAACTCGCCGACCGATCCCGGGGCGCCGGTCGCCGCGACATCGAGCATGACCCGCGAGCCGAGGCCGAAGCCCAAGCCCGGCAGCGGCGCGCCCACGAGCGACAACGGCAGCAAGGACGGCGGCACATGGTTCGAGTGCATCAGCGCCAGCGTCTTGCGGCTGAGATAGCGCACGCCATCGAGCTCGCCGCCGTTGGCCAGCATGGCAGCGAAGCTGAGATAGTCGCGCGCCGTGCCGAACAAGCCGTGGCCGCCGCGCTGGAACGTCTCGGGCTGATCGACGGGATAGGTGGCCGCGACGTCGATCCGTTCGTTATAGCCGTTTCTCCACAGCTCGAACGCCTTCAAGTAGGTGTTGTCGGCGCTAACCGGGTCCGGGCGTCCGTACAGCGTCGCCAGGAGATCGCGCTTGCCCTCGGGAACATGAAACGCGGTATCGACCATGCCGAGCGGCTCGATGAGCCGCTCCGCGAGGAAGCTCGCGAGCGACTGACCCGATACGACTTCGATCACCCGCGCAGCGACGTCGATGCCGAGGCTGTAGTGCCAGCGCGCGCCGGGATGAAAAGCGAGGGGGCAGCGGGCGAGATCGTCGATTGCCTCGGCGAGCGTGAATTTCGCCAGGTGCAGCTTGGCGTCGGCGTAAAGCTTGCGCACCGGGGAATCGTCGAGGAAAGCGTACGACAATCCGCTCGTATGGGTCAGGATGTCGCGAATCGTCATCGGCCGCTGCGGATCGACGAGCGAACCGTCCGCCTCCAGGACTTTGACGCCGGCGAAGCTCGGAATGAAGCGCGCGACCGGATCGATGAGCCGTATCCGGCCTTCCTCGAGCAGCATCATCAGCGCCGTCGAGACCATCGGCTTGGTCATCGAATAGAGGCGGAAGATAGTGTCTTCCGTCATCGGCGCGCCGGCCTCCCTGTCGCGCCAACCGCATTGCCCGTCATGGACCACGACGCCGCGGCGCGCGATGATCGTTTTCACCCCGGCGTAGACGCCGCGGTCGACATAGGCCTGCATGGCCGGGCCGATGCGTTCGAGCCGCGCCGCGCTCATGCCGACCGATTCCGGTATGGCCCTGGTCAAGACGACGCCTCCCTCGTTCGCTTTCGACGCGATCTCGCCCGATCGGCGCGCGTTTGGCAAGCGCGGCGCCTTACCAAGATTTCACGAATCTCTCGAGAGCGCCGCCTTCTTTTACCCGGCGCGGTCTGCTAGGCCGGCTGGACAATCCCGCCGAAAGTTGCTCCCGCCCCATGCGCTCGCTCGTCCTCGCCCTGTTCGCGATAATCTCCCTCGCCGTCGGACTCACGCGTGTGGACACGATGTCGCTCCTCGTCGGCGCCGCCGCCGCGATCGGCGCGCTGGTTTCGCTGCCGAGATTTCCGCTCTCCGCATTCCTCACAGCGATGACCGAGTTGTTCGCGGTCGAAACGGCGCTGTTCGGCCTCGCCGATCTCGCCCACGTGCTCGGCTTCTGGCCCGAGGCCTACGAGGCCTATGCGGTGGCGCGCTATCTGCCGCTGGCGACGGCGGTGTTCGTCATCGTGCTGACGCTCGTCTATCGGCTGCCGATGGTGCGCAAGATGATGACGATCGCCGATCCGTTCTTCGAGGCCAAGACGCCGATCTTCGTCCGCCCGCCGTTCACCCGCGGATTCACGCTGAGGCAGAACCGCTACGCCAGCGGCACGGTGATGTTCCTCATCCTCATCAACCAGTTCCAGGTCGCGCTCGGCGTTCGCCTCAACTTCTTCCAGAACGATTTCCTCAACGCGATGCAGGTCCCCGACGAAGCGCACCGCGTTGCGTTCTGGCATCAGCTGCTCGACGTGTTCACGCCGCTCGCGCTCGTCATCGTCGGCGCGAGCATCATCGAATATTTCATCTCCGCCAATTTCGTCATCCAGTGGCGGCGCTGGATGACGGCCTCCTACACCTCGCGCTGGCTGATCGATTCGATGCACTACAAGCTCGCGCTCGCCTCCGACAGCGCCGACAACCCCGACCAGCGTATTTCCCAGGATATCGGCGGCTTCATCAACGGGTCCGGGACGGGATCGAACTCCGGCAACTACGGCATCTACAATTACACGATCCAGCTCATTTCCTCGGCGACCAATCTGGTCGCTTTCTCGATCATCTTGTGGGCCATCTCGGCCCACATGGGCGTCAAAATTCTCGGCTTCGAAATCCCCGGCCTGCTGTTCTGGATCGCGACGCTCTACGCCGCCTTCGCCACCGGCGTCACCCATTTGATCGGCAAGCCGCTCACGCGGTTATTTTTCCGGCAACAGGCGGTGGAGGCGAACTTCCGTTTCGATCTCGCCCGGGTGCGCGAATATTCCGAGCAGGTCGCGCTGTTGAAGGGCGAAGGGCGCGAGATCGACCGCGCCGGCGTCGTGTTCGACACCGTGTTCCGCACCATACAGAGCATTATCCGCGTGCGCACGTGGGTGCTCGCCTTCAGCCAATTCTACACCCAGATCTCCCTCATCATTCCCTACGCGATGGTCGCGCCGTTCTATTACGCGAAGAAAGTGGCGTTGGGCATATTCAACCAAGCCGCCGACGCTTTTGGCAACGTCAACGGGGCGATGAACTTCTTCATCAATTTCTACGTCGGCCTCGCCGATTTCATCGCCACTGTCGACCGTCTCACGACCTTCGACGAGGCTTTCGCCCGCACCCTCTCGACACATCGCGAATCCGAGGTCACGACCAAGCCGAATGTCGGCGCGGCGCTCGCGATTCCCGAGCTCGAGCTCGCTCTGCCCGACGGCCGCAAGCTCGCGCGGATCGGAAATCTGATGCTCGTGCCGCAGCAATCGACGCTCGTCATCGGACCGAGCGGCGCCGGCAAGTCGACCTTGTTCCGCGCCATCGCGGGCCTTTGGCCCTACGGCAAGGGCGAGATCTTGCAGCCGGCTCATGCCAAGCTGATGCTGCTGCCGCAGCGCCCCTACATCCCGATCGGGCCATTGCGCGAAGCGATTTCCTATCCACTGCCGACACAGCAGTTCACGGACAACGAATTGAAGGCGGCGCTCGAACGGGTGGGTCTGCCCGAGTTCGCCGACAAGCTCGACGAAGCGGAGAACTGGCAGATGCGGCTCTCCGGCGGCGAACAGCAACGCCTGGCCCTGGCGCGCGCACTGCTCGCCAAGCCCGACTGGTTGTTCCTGGACGAAGCGACGGCGTCTCTCGACGAAGAGAGCGAGGCGAAGCTCTATCGCGCCATCGTGGAGACGCTGCCGGGCGCGACGCTGGTCTCCATTGGCCATCGCTCGACGCTCGCCCAGTTTCATGCGCGCCGGATCGTGGTCGAGACCCACGTGGGCGCGCCGGCAACCGTAGCCGGATGATTGCCGGGGGCGGGTCGTTCAGCGCAGCAGCGGGCGCCGTTCGCGCTCGCGCTCGCGCCGCCGGTCCTGCGCCGGCTGATAGGCGAGCGCGCCGTGATGCTGGCAATAGGGGGTCGTTCCAGAGGATGGCGAGCCGCAATAGCGGAAGTCCGGCGATGTCGGATCGCCGAGCGGCCAGCGGCACATCGATTCCTTGAGGTCGACGATCGTCACGCGCCGCGACAGCGGGATGACGACCTCTTCCTCGCTTCGCGCCGGCTGAGCCTCGGGCGCCGCCGCCGCGTTCACGGCGAGCGCGGTGTTGCCTTGAACGATCGCCGGCGAGGCGATCATCGGGGCGGCCGTCGGCCGCGTGGTTGCGGCGGCCGAGCCGTTGGGGCGACGGCGCGCGGCTTGCGCTTTCGGCGCAGCGGTCACATTCGGCTGAGCCGCCGGCGCTTTCGCCCGGCCGGCGAGACCCAGACGGTGAACCTTGCCGATCACGGCGTTGCGAGTGAGCCCGGCGCCGAGCGCGGCGGAAATCTGGCTCGCGCTCTTGCCATCCAGCCAAAGTTGCCGAAGCAGCTCAACTCTCTCCTCGGTCCAAGACATTGCGGCCTCATTCATTGCCCCGGCGCCGGCGCGCGAACGCTGCGCTGAACTCGATTTTGCAAACACCGTCGCCAGAATCCCAACGCTGCGCCCAGCCGATGACCGGCGGGCGTCTCACGCAGAGAGACGCTCTCGTGAAAAACTGCCCCACGACATCTCGTGGCGACCGGTCTCGACGCTACACTAGTCGTTGAATCCGGCGCAAGAGTCCAAATCCCACGCTTCCCGGGCTTTTCCCCAGCCGCTCGAGTTTCGAACAGGTTTTGTGCGCTCCAACCAATCATTCGAGCCGAGTCCCATCAACGAGTTATGCATTTCCCGGCGGCATTCGAGCCACAGGCGGGATTTTTTTCGCCTGCCGCCGCAGATTTGACCGCGCGCCCGGTTTTCGCCTATATTGGTTGGGTGTTGGAAGCCGTCCCCGCGGGACGGCGTTTTTATTTCCGGCGCCGCGGCAGGGCGACGCCGGCCGAACCTACGGAGCCGACAGGTGACTTCCGCTATCGCGCCGACCTATGCTCGCGCCGACGTAACGTTCGAAAGCGGCGACGGCTGCTGGCTGACGTCGACCGACGGCGAACGTTATCTCGATTTCGGCGCCGGCATCGCCGTCTGCAGCGTTGGCCATTCGCATCCGCATCTCGTCGAGACGCTCATCGCGCAGGGCTCGAAACTCTGGCACACGTCGAACTTGTTCCAGATGCCGGAAGGCGAGCGGCTCGCGCGGCGGCTCGCCGACGCGACCTTCGCCGATCTCGTATTCTTCGCCAATTCCGGCGCCGAAGCGAACGAGGCCGCTATCAAGATGGCGCGCAAGCGACACGCCATCGCCGGCCATCCCGATCGCTTTCGCATCCTCACCTTCGAGGGCGCGTTCCACGGCCGCACGCTGGCGACGCTCGCCGCCGGCGGCCAAGCCAAATATCTCGAAGGCTTTGGCCCCAAAGTCCAGGGCTTCGATCAGATCCCGCTCGCCGATCTCGCCGCCGTCGAGGCGGCAATCGGGCCCGAAACCGCGGCGATCATGATCGAGCCGATCCAGGGCGAAGGCGGCGTGCGCGTCGTCGGTCGCGCGTTCCTGAAGGGCTTGCGCAAGATCTGCGACGACAACGGCTTGCAGCTCGTCTTCGACGAAGTGCAGACCGGCATGGGGCGGACCGGCAAGCTCTACGCCTACGAGCTCGCCGGCGTGTCGCCCGACATCCTCACCACGGCCAAGGGCCTCGGCGGCGGCTTTCCGATGGGCGCGTGCCTCGCGACGGCGGACGCGGCGAAGGGGTTCACCGTCGGCGTCCATGGCACGACGTTCGGCGGCAATCCGCTCGCCATGGCGATCGGCAACGCCGTGCTCGACATCGTGCTGGCGCCGGGCTTTCTCGACCATGTCGCGCAAATGGGCTTGGTTCTGAAGCAGAAGCTCGCGGGGTTGACGGACGCGCATCCGCGCGTGCTCGACAGCGTGCGCGGCGAAGGATTGTTGATCGGCTTGAAGACGAAAATCCCGCCGGGGGATTTCGCCGCGGCGGCGCGCCGCCACCATTTGCTGACGATTCCCGCCGGCGACAACGTCGTGAGGGTTCTGCCGCCGCTGATCGCCTCCGAGGCCGAGATCGAGGAAGCGGTTCGCCGCTTGGAGGCGGCCGCACAGGACATCGAAGCGCATCTCAGCGCCGCAGACGAGGCGGCGGCAGCATGATGAAGCCCAACGGCGCCCCCGTCCGGCATTTCCTCGACCTGCTCGACCACTCGAGCGCGGAGCTGCGCAGCCTCATCGAAGCGTCGAGCGCGCTCAAGGCGCGGCGCGGCGACGGCGCGAGGCCGCTCGCCGGCAGGTATCTGGCGATGATCTTCGACCGCCCCTCGACGCGCACCCGCGTGTCCTTCGACGTCGCGATGCGCGAGCTCGGCGGCGAGACGATCATGCTCACCGGCGCGGAGATGCAGCTCGGCCGCGGCGAAACGATCGCCGACACGGCGCGCGTCCTGTCACGCTATGTCGACGCGATCGTGATCCGTATCCTCGACCATTCGGACCTCATCGAGCTCGCCCGCCATGCGACGGTGCCGGTCATCAACGGCCTCACCAAACGCTCGCATCCATGCCAGGTGATGGCCGATATCCTCACCTTCGAGGAACATCGCGGCGCGATCCGCGGCCGCAAGGTCGCCTGGAGCGGCGATTACAACAACGTGCTGTCGTCCTGGATCGACGCTTCGGCGCGCTTCGATTTCGAGCTCGCGATCGCCTGTCCGACCGAGTTGCAGCCCAAGCCCGAACGGCTCGCGGCCGCGCGCGCGGCCGGCGCCCAGGTGACTATGGGCGACGACCCCTATGCCGCCGTCGCGGGGGCGAGCGCCGTGATCTCCGACTGCTGGGTGTCGATGGGCGACGAAGAGGAGTCGCGCCAGCGCCACAATCTGCTCGCTGCCTATCAGGTCAACGAGCGGCTGATGAAGCATGCGCTCCCCGAAGCGGTGTTCATGCACTGCCTGCCTGCGCATCGCGGCGAAGAGGTGACCGACGAAGTGATCGATGGACCGCAATCGGTGGTGTTCGACGAAGCCGAAAACCGATTGCATGCGCAGAAGGCGGTGCTCGCCTGGTGCCTGGGAGCGCTCGGATCATGAACCCCCGGACGCGCGAAGTGTCCGACGTTTCGCGCGATGACATCGTGCTGCCCTATACCGTCGAGAGCCTTTCGACGCGGGGCCGGCTGGCGAGGCTGGGGCCGGCGATCGACGCGCTACTCAGCCGCCACGACTATCCGGCGCCGGTGAAGAAGCTGGTCGGTGAAGCGGCGACGCTCGCGGTGCTGCTCGGCTCGACGCTGAAGATCGAGGGACGCTTCCAGCTGCAGACCAAGACCAACGGCCCGGTCCACATGCTGGTCGTCGACTTCGACGCGCCGTCGAGCTTTCGCGCGCTCGCGCGCTACGACGCCAATCGCGTCGCGCGCGCTGGCGAGGGCGATCTGCTGGGCAAGGGCCACCTCGCCTTCACCATCGAGACCTCCGGCCTCGCCTCGCGCTATCAGGGAGTCGTCGCGCTCGACGGGCGCGGCCTCGAGGCTGCGGCGCACGACTACTTCGCTCGCTCCGAACAGATACCGACTCTGGTCCGGCTCGCCGTCGGCGAAAATCTGACGCCGGACGGCGCGGAATGGCGCGCCGGCGGGCTGCTGGCGCAATTCCTGCCGGATTCGCCCGAGCGGCGCCGACAGGCGGATCTGCATCCGGGCGACGCTCCCGAAGGCCACGAAATCGCTGAGACGCCCGAGGACGACGATTGGGTCGAGGCCCGCATGCGCGCGGTGACGACCGAGGATCACGAGCTCATCGATCCGACGCTGTCGAGCGAGCGGCTGCTCTATCGGCTGTTCCACGACCACGGCGTGCGGGTCGGCGAGCCGACCGAGCTCTGCGAAGCCTGCCGCTGCTCGGCCGAGCGCATCGACGCGATGCTGCAGAATTTCTCGTCCGAAGAACGCAGGGCGATGGTCGGCGACGACGGCATGATCGGCGTCACCTGCGAATTCTGCTCGGTGAAGCGGGTGTTCGACCCCGCCGATTACGACTGAGCCGCGCCATGGAAGCCGCGGGCCTAACGCGCTTCCCGAAATGCTGGAACCGTCATCGCGAGCGCAGCGCAGCGATCCACGGGCCACGGGGCAGCGCCCTACACCCCCTGGGTGGCGTCGTCGCTGCGCACAGCGAAAACGCGAAGCGTTTTTCCGACCTCGCAATGACGGGGGGTTACGCCGAATCGGGAACCGCTCTAGCCCGACTTCGCGGATTCGCCTGGGGAAAACCCGATTTTGCGGGTTTTGGCGGCGTCTAAGTATTTGAATTGGTTGATGCGGACTTCGAGAATTTCGTCGAAAATGGCTGTAGTGAAGACCAACTGAGTTCGAGGTGGATTCCCAGACTCGGGCGTCCGTGGCAAAATCCTTTCCGCTATGTTCCTGCGAAAGACCGAACGGCGGAAGAACAGGAAGACGAATTTCTGCGACGGCGATCCCCCACGGCGAGAGCGATTCTTCGTCGCATCGCCGTAGATGCAACAGCGCCCGCCGTCGCGGCCGTTACGCTATTACCGGAACTCCGGCCCGCCGGAACTCGGTCCGGCGGGTTTTCTCCATCTCGCTCACAGATACATGGCCCTGAGCTGCTTTTTGTCGATCTTACCGATCGAGGTGAGCGGCATGTCCTTCGTGAACAACACTTTATCCGGGATCGCGATGCGCGAGACGAGCCCGCGCTCGACGTACGCCGCGACGTGCAGCCGGATGTCATCCTCGTTCATCTCGCCCCTCGCCGCTTCATCGACGCAGACGATCGCCAGCGGACGCTCGCCCCATTTGACGTCGCGCATCGCGATCACCGCGGCGCGCTTCACGCCGCGCTTCTCCATGATGATGTTCTCGAGCGCGATCGACGAGATCCATTCGCCGCCGCTCTTGACCACGTCCTTGAGCCGGTCGCGGATGTAGACATAGCCCTCGGCGTCGACCGAGGCGACGTCGCCGGTGTGCATATAGCCGCCGGCCCATAGCTGTTCGGACGCTTCGGCGGCCCCGAGGTAGCCCTGCGTCAGCCAGGGCGCGCGCACCACGATTTCGCCGAACGACTCGCCGTCGTGCGGCACGTCCGTCATGTCCTCGCTGACGACTCTGAGATCGACCAGCGGCGCCGGCAGGCCGGCGCACACGCGATGCCTGAGCTCCTCGCCATCGTTGTCGAGGTGCTTGGTTTTCAGATGCGCGCCCGTCAGCATCGGCCCGGCTTCCGAGAGCCCGTAGCCGGTGAACACGTCGATGCCGCGGGCGAGCGCCGCGCGAGCCAGCGCCGGCGCCATCGCCGAGCCGCCGACCACCATCTTGAGCCTCGACAGATCGACCGAGGCGGAACCCGGCGCTTCGAGCAGCATTTGTAAAATGGTTGGAACGCAATGGGTGAACGTCACCTTCTCCGCTTGGATTAGCTTCAGCAGCGTCTCGGGGTCGTAGCGTCCGGGAAACACCATCTTGCAGCCGGAAAGCGTCGCCGTGTACGGGCAGCCCCACGCGTGCACGTGGAACATCGGCGTCAACGGCATGTAAACGTCGTCGCGATGGAATCGCCCCTGCTCCGGCGTCAGGCCGTATTCTACGAGCCCGGTCAGCGTGTGCAGCATGATCTGGCGATGGCTGAAGAACACGCCCTTCGGCCGCCCGGTCGTGCCGGTGGTGTGGAAGGTCGTCGCCACCGCATTTTCATCGAAGTCGGGAAACTGGAAATAGGGCGAGCCGACTTCGATCAGCGCCTCGTATTCGGCCTTGATCGGGAAATCGATCGCCGGCAGCGCGGGCCGGTCGCTCATCACGATGAAGGTTTTCGCCGTCTCGAGCCTGTCGGCGAATTTGGCGATCAGCGGCAGGAAGTCGAGATTGCACAGCACCACCTTCGCGTGCGCGTCGTTGATCGTGAAGGCGATGTCGTCGAGCGTCAGGCTGACGTTGACCGTCTGCATCACGGCGCCCATCATCGGAATGGCGAAGTAGCACTCGTGATAGCGGTCGCTGTCCCATTCCATGATCGCGACCACGTCGCCTTGCTCGACGCCGATCTGCGAGAGGCCGCTGGCGAGACGGCCGATGCGCTCGCGGAACTCCTTGTAGGTGCGCCGCCTCAGATCGCGGTAGACGATCTCCTGCTCCGGCGCGCGCGTGAGCGGCGCATGCAGCAAATGTTTGATGAGCAGCGGATAGCCATAGGCCGACGCCGTCGGCGAGATCAGCTTGACGGGCATGTCAGAACCTCCCTCGAGTTATCGTCTGGTTTGTCACTCACATGTCTCAATCAACATACGGCTTTTCCGACGATGAACCATGACGTTGGTCAAAGCCGCTGAAATTGCTTGTTTCCTCGCCGCGCTTTGGCGTTCAGCCGGCGCCGGGAAACCAGGCGCGCGCTTGCCGCGGCGGGCGGAAGCGCCGCCACTCGCCGCCGGGCTGGCCGAGCCGATCGGCGATCGCCCAAAACACGCCAGGCTCGAGCCCGAGCCCGATGTGCGAGCCGCGCACTTCTATGTTCTCGGCTGTCGGTCCCTCGGCCTGCAGGCACGCGCGCCAGGCTACGACGCCGTCGGAGCGCGAATAGATCGACGTGCTCGGAACCGGCAGAGGCGCCGCGAGCCGGCGCCGCTCCTCCTCGCCCGGCGGCGTGAAAGGCTCGCCCGTGAGCCGCCGCCACAGACGCGCGACGTTGGCCGCGCCCGGAGACGCGAACGGCGTCCCTATCGTGATCACCAGGCGCACGGATTCGGGAACGAGCCGCGCCGTCTCGCGTGCGATCAACCCGCCCCGACTCCAGCCGACGAGCGCGACCGGCGATCCCGTATCGGCGTGAAGCCCGGCGACGCGCGCGCTGACCGCGGGGAGGTCGGCGCCCGCCGGCCGCGCGTTGCGTCCGCGTTCCCAGCCCCGCGCGTCATGGCCGAGCCTGCGTAAGAAGGACCGTAGCGGCGCGGTCGAGCGATCGGTGGCGCCGAGCCCGGGAAACACGATCACCGGCCGTCCGTCGCCGCGTGGCGCGGCGGCGAGCCACGGCGCCGCGGCGACGAGACGGAAGAGGGCGAGCGCGCCTCGAGGCTCCAGCGCGAGCATCCAGCCTGGAGGCGGCGGAATCGCGCCGGAGGGCTCGCTCATCCCTCGGCGTCCAGGCGCGGCGCCCGCGGCGCCCGCGGCCGCGAAATGTCGATGACCTCGACCGCGTCCGGGCGTTGCAGACGCGCGTCCGCCTCGCGAAGCGCGCGAAAATCGTCGACGATGTAATCGGCGATAATCTGCGCATCGGGCACGGCGCGCCGGCAGGCGACGAGGCCGAAATCGAGGCGGTCCAGATAGCTCTGCACCGTGATGTTGAGCGCGCAGCCGTGATACGGGACGGAGAGCGGGTAATAATGCGTCGCCGGCGTTCCGGCGCAGTACATCGGCATGCGCGGGCCCGGCACATTGGAGATCACCAGGTTGAACGCCCAGGGCAGCCTGTCGGCGGCGCGCGTCGGCGCGATCGACCGAGCGATCCCGCTCACGATCAAGGGAACGCCGACGATCGAGACGTCGGTCGTCATCAGATCGCGCAGGTCGGCGAACAGGGTTTTTGCATCCTGCCCCGCAGCGCGCGCGGCGGCGAGCCGCGGCAGCGGCGCGTCGATGTGGGTCGGAACCTTCGAGACCGTGAACACGACCTGGTTGTTCAACACGGCGTCGCCGCTCGCGCGCAGCGACGCCGGCACGGCCGCGGCGAGCGGCTCGGCCGGCAATGCGCTTTTGTCCAGGAGATAGCGGCGCAGCGCGCCGGCCGACAGCGCCATCACCACGTCGTTGATCGTCGCGGCGTTCGATTTGGCGACGGCCTTCACTTCGCCGAGCGGCAGCGAAGCGGTGGCGAACACCCGTTCGCCGGAAATGGTGACGTTGAACGGCGTGCGCGGTATGTTCTTGGCGTAGTCGTAGAGAATGCGCGCATCCCGGGTCAGATTCGGCGCCGCGGCGGCGAGCGTCGTGGCGACCTTGGGCAGCGACGTTGCCGCCCTCAGGGCGAAACGCACAAGATCGGCTACGGCGGAACCGGTGAGCTCGATGAAATCGGTTGGCTCGGGCTCAGCCCGCAGGGCGCGTTTGTTCTCGTTCGCAGCCGAAGGCGCGCCCTCGGCGGCGAAGTCGTAGATGACGTCCAGCGTCATCGTCCCGGCGACGCCGTCCATTTCGGAGTGATGGATCTTGACGTAGACCGCGAAACCGTCGTCTTCCAGGCCTTCGATGACATGATATTCCCATAGCGGCCGGCTGCGATCGAGAGCAACGGCGTGTAGGCGAGCCACGAGCTCGCGGAGCTGAGCCATCGAGCCGGGCCTGGGAAGTGCGAGATGGCGGACGTGGTAATCGAGATCGACGTCATCGCCCGCCGCCCAGCTTGGATGATCGAGGCCGAGCGGCGTCGAAACCAGCCTGCGGCGATAGGAGGGCAGCGCCTCGAGCCGTTCGGCAGTATGACGGCGGAACTCCTGATACACGTCGCGGCCCTTCGCCGCCGGCGAGAAGATCGTCACGCTGCCGACATGCGTCGGCGTCAGCGGCGTCTCGATGTAGAGGAAGGCGGCGTCGAGCGCGGACAGGCGTTTCATGCCGTTCTCCCCGATTGGGGACGCTCGGCCGCGTCGCAATGGGCGCCGATCGCCTCGACCAGCGTCGGCAGCAGCGGCTCCGGCAGATCGTGCCCCCAGCCGGGAATGACGCTCAGGCGTGCGCCCGCAATGCTATCGGCGGTGTCCTTGCCGGCGGGCAGCGGCACGAGCGGATCGGCGGCGCCGTGCAGCACCAGGGTAGGGGCGCGAATCGAGCGCAACAGATCGACACGGCTCGGCGCGGTGGCTACGGCGAGCAGCTGGCGCGCGAACCCGCGCGGGCGATAGCTGCGCCGAACCGCGCGCGTCACGATGTCCCTGAGCTCGCGTTCGCCGGTGGGATCGCCGGGCGAGGCGATCAGCCGCAGCATCCCGACGCCGAAGTCGATCGCCTGGTCCAGGTCTTTCGGCCGCGGCCGCGAGAGCGCGCGCACGATAGGCTTCGCAGGCCCTGGCAGGCCCCGCCGTCCGCTCGTCGACATCATCGAGGTGAGGCTCCGCACGCGCTCGGGATGGCGGGCGGCGAGAATCTGGGCGATCATGCCGCCCATCGATGCCCCGACCACATGCGCGCGCTCGATCTTCAGCGCGTCCATCAGGCCGAGCGTGTCCTGGGCCATGTCGTCGAGCGTGTAGTAGGGACGGACGGGCAATCGCAGCGTCGCCGCGATGAACCGCGCGCGCAGGCCGATGAGCCGCCGTTTGCTCCACTCGCTGGAGAGGCCGATGTCGCGATTGTCGAAGCGGATGACGCGGAATCCGCGCGCCGCGAGCCCGAGCCAGAAAGGTTCCGGCCAGGCGATCAACTGCATGCCGAGGCCCATGATCAGCACGATCGCGGGGCCGTCGGCCGGGCCCGTCTCCTCGTATTCGAGCGTCTGCCCGTTGGCTTGGACCCGGCTCATGACTCGGACTTCCCCGCCGCGCCGACGCGCGCGACGACCGCGCGCGCGAGCCGGCCCCAGACGCCGCCGTTGAGCGCCCCGCCGACGCCGCGAACCACCGAGCGGGGCAACCATTGCGCGCCGCTGGCGAGCGCGGCATTGGCGAAGCCGGGGATGGCGATGACCTCGCCGGCGAGGCACGCCTCGCAACCGCGCTCCGCCGCTTCGGCGGCCGACATCACCAGCGCCTCCGGCAGCGGGCCGAATTTCGAGCCGCGCAGCATCGGCGTATCGGTGAGACCGGGGCACAGCGCCGTGACGGTGACCCCGGAGCCGCCGAGTTCTTGCGCGAGCGCTTCCGTCCAGCTGAGCACATAGGCCTTGGAGGCGCCGTAGGTCGCGAACTTCGGCAGCGGCATGAAGGCGCCGATCGAGGCGACGTTGAGGATGCGCCCTCGTCTCCTTTTGCGCATCCCCGGCAGCAGCAGACGCGTCAGCGCGGTCGGCGCGACGACGTTGATCTGCAGCAGCCGCACGTGATCGTCGAGCGGGATTTCGGCGAACTCGCCCTCGGTGATCACGCCGGCGTTGTTGACGAGCGCGTCGATCTCGGTCCCCTGCGCTTCGAGGGCCTCGAAGATGCGCGCCGGCGCATCGGGTTCGGAGAGGTCGGCGGGGATCACGCTGGCGTTGATCCCCGAATTGGCGATCAGCTCGCGCGCCAGCGCAACGAGCGCCTCGCAGTTGCGCGCCAGCAGGATCACGTCGTAACCCCTGCGGGCGAAGGCCTTCGCGAGTTCGCGGCCGATGCCCGCCGAGGCGCCGGTGATCAGCGCGCGTCCCGCGCTCGCCTTCGCGCTTTCGCCCGTCACGAGTTCGGCCCTCCACCGCTCAACCGCACGAGCTCGTCGCCGCGAGCCCGTCCGCGGACCTTTTCGCCAGTCGTTCATGACTGAACAATGACGTTCGTCAATCGCCGCCCGACTGACGGGTCTGGCCGGGGCGAAGCCGAACCGTGGGATCGCTTTTTTTCGCGCTCCGCGCTCGCCGCCGTTGTTTCTGAACGACCGGGTCGGGATTATGATGGCGCCGTCGCCGGGAGGGGGGAACCATGATCGAGAAACGATGGCGAAAAAGGCGGGTGGGCAATCGGGCGCTGGCTCCGGAAACCCTGATGATGGGCTACGGTTACGATCCGTCGCTTTCCGAGCGATCGCTGAAGCCGCCGATTTTTCAGACCTCGACGTTCGTCTTCCGCACCGCGCAGGACGGCAAGGAGTTCTTCGAGCTCGCCTATGGCCTGCGCCAGAAGCGGCCGAACGAAGAGCCGGGCCTCATTTACAGCCGGCTCAACAACCCCGATCTCGAGATGCTCGAAGACCGGCTGGCGATCTGGGACGAAGCCGAGGCCAATCTCGTGTTCGCCTCGGGCATGGCCGCGATCTCGACCACGCTCTGGGCCTACGTCCGGCCGGGCTCCGTCGTCGTCCATTCGGACCCCGTCTACGGCGGCACGGAATTCCTGTTGACGAACATTCTGCCGCAGTTCGGCGTGACGTCGTTGAGCTTTTCCACGGAGGGCGGTTCCCAGGCGATGGAGGAGGCGGTCGCGCGGGCGCGGGCGACGGGTCCGATCGCCGTCCTCTATCTCGAGACCCCGGCCAATCCGACCAACGGCCTCGTGGACATTGCGCGTGCGCGAGAAATCGCCGAGGGCATCGGCGCCGAGGGCAAGCGCCCGGTCGTCATCGTCGACAACACGCTGCTCGGACCGCTGTTCCAGACCCCGATCGCCCACGGCGCCGATCTCGTCGTGACCTCGCTCACCAAATATGCCGGCGGCCATTCCGATCTCATTGCCGGCGGCTGCTCGGGATCGGCCGCGGCGCTCGATTCCGTCCGCGGCATGCGCACGATCCTCGGCACGATGTGCGATCCCCATACCGGCTGGCTGCTGATGCGCTCGCTGGAAACCCTGAAGCTGAGGATGACCGCCGCGGCGGAAGGCGCTCGCAAGGTCGCGGCCTT
>JBKQKS010000399.1:0-23962 GCA_052147395.1 Roseiarcus sp. | reverse complement strand
TGCGCAACGGCATTACCGCGGCTGCCGAGCCCGATGAGGCGGCGATCGAGCCCGTCGGCTGGCGCGACACGGCCGTCGGCTTGTTGCGTCGCAACTTCACCTCGGTGCGACGTTCGTTGCTCGACTTCGACGGCGTCGAGATTTTCCCCGAAGGGCCGAAGACGAAGACTCGAAGGTTCCGCAAGCAGCTCAATTTGGCGCGCCGTTGCCGGCTGGCGTTCGACAGCCCTTTCGTCCTCGCCCATCCCGAGCTCGTCGCCGGATTTCCCGCCGAGCCAGCGAGCGCAGGCGCCTTTCACGTCCAAACGAACGCACGGATCGCCGTGGCGCTGCACCTGCACTATGTCGATCTGTGGAGCGAGATCGCAACGCTGCTCGGGCGTTGGCGGGCGCCGTTCGAGCTGTTCGTCACTCTGACGGTCGAAAACCAGCAACTCGACGCCGGAATTCGAGCGGCTTTTCCCGGCGCCGTGGTGCGCGTCGTCGACAATCGCGGTCGCGACGTGCGGCCGTTCTTGCTGTTGCTGGAACAGGGCGCATTCGACTCGTTCGAGGCCGTCTGCAAGATTCATGGCAAGCGCTCGCTCGGCGGCGATCGTTTGCCGATCTTCGGCGGCGTCCTGCGTCGCGGGGCGTTCCTCGACCTGATCGGCGACGACCGCCAGGCGCAGGCGATCGTCCGGCGCTTTTTGGACGATCCGACCCTCGGCCTGGCGGGGCCGGAACGCTTCCTTTCCGCGTCCCGCCCGGATGCGCCGCGCGACGTCATCGGCCCCCCGAACAGGGCGAATGTCGAAAGGCTCGCGGCGACCATGGGCGCGCCGATCCGGGGCGACGACTTCGACTTCTTCGAGGGTTCGATGTTCTGGGCGCGGCCTCGGGCCTTGGCGCCGCTGCGGCGCCTCGGCCTCGCGGATGCGTTTGCGCCCGAGACGGGTGAGCTCGACGGCGCCCTGGAACATGCGCTCGAGCGACTGTTCAACCATGCGGCGCGCGCCGCGGGTTACCGAGTCGAAGGCGTCTCTGCCGAGTAGGTGTTCGCCGATCGCGCTGCGTTTCCTCGCGGTCGACCCGGAGGCGAAAACTGCGAACTCCCGCTCGCCCGCCCGAGCTCCTGTGATGGCGGGCCACGGAGGTCGGCGAGCTTGGCGCCGACGCGCCGACCGTCGCCGCCGAACGCCGGCGCCGAATCGGCTTGACCGCTGGGGCGCAACAAAACATTACATTGTTTTCGAACGCCGCGCGCGGGCGGCAGGCTTCGCCGGAATATGCCGATCGGCTTCGGGTTTGACGGATGCGTATACTGGTCACCGGCGGAGCGGGTTTCATCGGGTCGGCGCTGACGCGGCGGATCGTTGATGAAACGGCGCACGACGTGCTCGTTGTCGACAAGCTCACTTACGCCGGCAATCTCGCCTCGTTGGCGCCGGTCGCCGGCGATCCGCGCTTTTCGTTCGTGCGCGGAGACATTTGCGATTTCGAGACCGTAAAGTCGGCCTTGGAGCGATTCAGGCCGGATTGGGTGATGAACCTCGCCGCGGAAAGTCACGTCGACCGTTCGATCGACGGACCCGCCGAGTTCATTTGGACCAACGTCGTCGGAACAGGCGTGATGCTGCAGGCCTGTCTCGATTATTGGCGGTCGCTCGATGCGGCGGCGCGCGCGCGGTTTCGGTTCCACCAGATTTCAACGGACGAGGTGTTCGGCTCGCTCGGCGCGACCGGGCTGTTTCGCGAGGACACGCCTTACGCGCCGAACTCGCCCTATTCGGCTTCGAAGGCGGGGTCGGATCATCTGGTGCGAGCCTGGCGCCACACTTACGGCCTTCCGACCGTGATGACCAACTCATCGAACAATTACGGTCCCTATCATTTTCCCGAAAAGCTGATCCCGCTGATGATCGTCAATGCGCTCGAAGGCTTGCCGCTGCCGGTGTACGGGCGCGGGGAAAACGTGCGCGACTGGCTTCATGTCGAAGATCACGCCGAGGCGCTGCTCACGGTGGTCGAACGCGGGCGGATCGGCGAGAGTTACAATATCGGCGGCGGCGCCGAGCGGCGCAATCTCGATGTCGTGGAGGCGATCTGCGAGCTCGTCGACGAGCTCGCGCCGGAGCGTCGCAGGGGGTCGCGCCGTGACCTGATTTCCTTCGTCAGCGACCGGCCCGGCCACGATCTGCGTTACGCCATGGACTCGAGCAAGATCGAGCGGGAGCTGGGCTGGCGTCCGCGGCGCGATTTCGAGACCGGTTTGCGCGAGACCGTGGGCTGGTTCCTCGATAATCGCCAGTGGTGGGGCGACATTCGCTCCGGCGCCTATCGCGGCGAGCGGTTGGGCGCGTCGATCTGAGCGCGGCGCCTCGTCCATCGGATTTTTGGCCGGACTCTGCGTCGCCGGCGCCGCAATGCACGAGCTGGTTGTATCGTGATCGTCGCGCGATCGGTCCCTGTTTGTTCCGACAATTGTCGCACCTTGGTGGGCCTTCCCCCGATATTTTGTCCCACCTCTAGTTAAATCAACGGGCTAACCTGGGGGTGGGTAACCGGGGCAAATTCCCGGGCGGCGCCAATCTGTAGCCGAGGTCGTTGACCTCGGTCGGCGCGCAAGCGCCTCATTCCGCGCGACTCTTCCGAGCGGAAGAAGCGAGGTCAGCGACCTCGCCTACAAGGGCGCCCGGGAATCTGCCCGGGTTACCGCGGTGGTGGGCCGGGAGGGACTCGAACCCCCAACCAGACCGTTATGAGCGGCCGGCTCTAACCATTGAGCTACCGGCCCAGGGCCCCGCGAACCCCGGCATTAACCGAAATGCCGGCCCCCGCGCAATGCGCGTTCTGCGTCCGGGCGCACGAATATATGAATCGGCGCCCGTCGCCGCCCCAATGCGCGCAACATTTCCTTGTAGCCGGGCCCTCACTATATAGGCGGCCACAGTGAATTTTGGACCGTGAATGGCTTTGCAACGGCAGGAAAGCGGGCTTTGGCGGGAACGCGCGGAGGACGCGGCGCGTAGCGCGCGCGCCTTCCGTGCGGCGAAGCGCCATTCCGCCCTGGTGCGCGGGCTCGAGGTGCTCCTGCTGGTCGGCTCCGTCGGCGCTGTCGCGGTCGTCATCGCGTTGACGTTGCTGCACACATTGTTCGCCCACGCGCGAGGCTTGTCGTTCGCCCGCATGTTCACCGACGGCTCGAAGATCACCATGGACAAGCCCAAGCTCACCGGCGTGCGCAGCGACGGCGGCGCCTATGTGCTGACTGCCGACCGGGCGCTGCAGGATATCAAGAGCCCCAACCAGGTCGATCTCGTCGAGCTCCACGGCGACATCGGCAGCCGTGACCGGCCGCCGATGAAGCTCGCGGCGCTGAAGGGCCATTACGACTCGGCCCAGGAGGTGATGGACCTCGTCGGCCACGTGCGCCTCGTCAGCGCCGATTACACCGTCGAAACGGAAGGCGCGCGCATCGATTTCAAGGCCGGCGTCTACGAGAGCGATCGAGCGATCGAGGTCGTCATGGCCGGTGGCGTCACGATCCTCGCCGATGGGGCGATCGCGACCGACAATGGGGCCGTGATGACGTTCTCCGGCCACGTCAGGACCCATGTTCCGGGCGCCGGCGACGCCCCCGCGGCCGCCGCCGAAATGAAGGGTGTACAGCGATGAAATCGTCGACCATCGCAGGCGCGCTGCTGCTGCTCGTGTCGGCGCCGCTCGCGCTGGCCGCCGCCGCGCCGCCCGAGAGCGGGACTTTGCTGCCGAGCGGCAACTCCAAGGATCCGGTGTCGATCGAAGCCGACAAGCTCGTCTATTCCGACAAGGACGGGAAGGCGGTGTACAGCGGCAACGTCATCGTGATCCAGGGCGACACCAAAATGGTCTGCACGGTCATGACGCTGTACCTCGACCGGGCGGCGGCGCCTTCGGGCGCGCCCACGCCGACCCCGACCCCGACGGCGAACGCGTCGGGTCCGCCCGCCAACAACAGCCAACTCCGCCACATGGACTGCAAGGGGCCGGTGTCGCTGTTCTCCAAGACACAGACCGGGACCGGCGATGCGGCCGAATACGACAAGCCGGAGAACAAGTTCTGGCTCATTGGCAACGTCACCCTGTCCAATGGCGGCAACGTGACCAAGGGCGACAAGCTCACTTACGATCTGACGACCGGGCGCGCGACGGTGGAAATGAGCGCCAAGAGCAAGACACGGGTGCAGGGGCTGTTCATCTCGGGTTCGTCGACGAACGGGAAATGACAGCCGCCGCCCCGTCTCCCGCGCCAAAGTCGCGCGTTCGAACCGACCCCGAGGGCGAACCCGCCCCCGACCTCGGCCGCGCGCTCGCCGTCTTCAATCTCGGCAAGCGCTTCGGCGCGCGCTATGTCGTCCAGGACGTGAGCCTAAACGTGCAGCGCGGCGAGGCTGTCGGCCTGCTCGGGCCGAACGGCGCCGGCAAGACCACCGTTTTCTACATGATCACCGGGCTCATCAAGCCCGACAAGGGCGCGATCCAGCTCGACGGCCACACGGTCACCGGCCTGCCGATGTATCAGCGGGCGCGGCTCGGGATCGGCTATCTGCCGCAGGAAGCCTCGATCTTCCGCGGCCTCAACGTCGAGGACAACATCCGCGCCGTGCTCGAGGTCAACGAGCCCAGTCGCGCCGCGCGCGAGGCGATGCTCGATTCGCTGCTCGAGGAGTTCGACATCGCGCGCTTGCGCAAGGCGCCGGCGATCGCGCTGAGCGGCGGAGAGCGGCGCCGCTGCGAGATCGCGCGCGCGCTCGCCGGCAAACCCTCGTTCATGCTGCTCGACGAGCCGTTCGCCGGCATCGACCCGATCGCGGTCGGCGACATCCAGGATCTGGTGCGCCATCTCAAGGGCCGCGGCATCGGCGTGCTGATCACCGACCACAACGTGCGCGAGACGCTGGGCCTCATCGACCGCGCCTACATCATCCACAGCGGCCATGTGCTGACGGAAGGGCCGCCCGACGCGATCATCGCCCATCCCGACGTGCGCCGCTTCTACCTCGGCGAAGCGTTCAAGATGTAGGGCGGGCGAGGGCGGCAGCGTCGCGACGGCAATGAGGGAGGCGGAAATGGCCCTGACCAAGAGCTTCGAGGAACTTGTGCAACGCCGCGTGGCGAGCGATGCCGCCTTCGGCGAGGCGCTGCTGCGCGAGGGCATCGACACGATGCTGGCCGGCGATGTCGACACCGGCAAGGCGATTCTCCGCGACTACATCAAGGCCACGGTCGGCTTCGAAAAGCTTGGCGAGGCGACCGATACGCCGGCCAAAAGCCTGATCCGCATGTTCGGCCCGCGAGGCAATCCGCAGGCGCGCAATCTCTTCGGGATCATCGGCTATTTGCAAAAACACGCGGGAATCGAGCTGCGCGTCACGCAGCAGCTAAGGTGAGAGCAATGCCCCTCTGCCTGTTTTGCGAAACAGCACTCGACGACACCACGGAACCCGAGCACGTGCTGCTGAACGCGCTGGGCGGCCGGAAGACGACGAAGTGGGCCATCTGCTCGGGATGCAACAACACGTTCGGCGGCTCGATCGACAAAATTTTCGCGGAGCAGATCGTTCCGATACGCAACCTTCTCCAGCTGAAATCCGGAACCGGCGAAAACGCGCCCGGCATCAGGAACGTTCAGGCGGGACCCCATAAGCTGAACATCAAAGGCGACGGCACTCCGGAGATCGCGGACAAGCCGTTTACGGTCGAGACTTTGAGCGACGCCTCCTGGAAGGTCGGCATCAAGGTCAACTCGGAAGACGAGCTGAACCGTTACGTCCCCAATATCGCTGCAAAGCTAAAAATTCCGGAGGAATCCCTGCGCCAGCAATTGGTCGGCGCGGAAATGTTACGGATAAGCGAGCGTCCAAAGGCTGGCCATCAATTGACCTTTGGCGGACCTGATGCCCTTCGCTCGATGGTGAAATCAGCCCTGGTGCTTTGGAGCACCCTCGTCGGAAACGAAGAAGTTCGAAGCGCGCCTTATGCTGACGCGCTTCAATTCGTCCGCGCAGGCGGCGAGGCGTTCAATAAAAACAGGACGCACCTCGACTCGCGTTATGTTTTCAGCACTGACAACATAAAAGGCGCGTTCGGCCCGATCTTCAACTTGCTTTATATGAGAAGCGACGACGATGGGCAGGTCATAGGCCATTTCACACTGTACAATTTGCTGGGGTGGCAATTTGTCCTTGCCGAAAATGGCGGAACGCCAAACCGCAAGATCGGGCTGGTTTCGAATCCCGAGTATCCGGGCCAATGGTCTGACGATGTCGCCGAACTTTTCGATATCCCCATCCCGTGGCTCAATGAGCCTGACTATTCGGACGTGCGCGCAAAGGCGCGAATTGAGGCCCTCTTGCACCATTACGTGGAGTCCCGCAAAGAACGTTGCATATCGGGCATCATCGACAAATGTGGCGTCTCGCTATCGCTCGCGCCCGATCAGCCGCTCACTCCTGAACAACAGGATCAACTGATCAAGCTGGCAAGCTATCGCCTCGTTCACTATGCCCTGGACCTTCCTTACGTCGAAAAAGTCTCGCCGGAACAAATTGCCGAAATCGTGCGGGAAAAGTGACTACGCCGGGGTCACCTCCCAGCGAATTACGGTGACAGTGCATTTAACTTCCGCTTCGCACCCTTTCGTTGATGCCGCTCCCCTTGGAACCGGGCCGCGCCGCGCCAAGGCCAGCGGCTGCGCGTCGCGAGGGCTCAGGACGTAGCGCGCGCTCGGGCGAGCGCGACGACTTCGTCGGCGGTCGGCGGATTGGCGGGGCGCCAGCTCAGGCATAGGCCGCCCCGGATTTTCACCGGTCGGGCGAAACCTTCGGTGGCGAAATAGAATTCGCCCTTGCCGAGCCGCGCGATGTCGTCGGCGCCGCCGCCCTTGGCCGCGGCCATCTCCTGGATCGCCTGGATCGTCGCCGGGGCGCTGACGCGGCCGTAGACATGGGTCGTCGCGTTGGAGACGATCGCGTTGTCGATGCCCTTGGGGTGCTGAGTGGCGAAGATCATCCCCAAGCCGTATTTGCGCGCCTGGGCGACGAGCGCGTTGGTGCTGCGGCTGCAGGCCGTCCTGGCCTGCGAGGGCGCGTAATTCTGCGCTTCGTCGAGGGCATAGAGGCGCCCGGTCGGGCTCGGATGTTGCTTGATCCAGGAGAACAGCGTCATGTTGAGGCGGTTGACGAACGCCTGCTTCAAGGCGTCGCTCGCCAGCCCGCTCAAGTTGATCACGGAGATGCGCGGCGTGCCCGAGGGACTTTGGAACAACGTCGCCGGATCGAGGTCCGGGCCGCTCATCTTCGCCATCGGGTTGGCTGCGATGAGCGCGTTCAGCTGATCGGCGAGCTCGCGGGCGAGCTTGCGCGCGTCGCTGATCCGGCTCGCCTCGTCGTCGAAATCGCCGAGCAGAACGAGAAAATCCTCGATTGTGCGCCCGCCGCCGCGGGCGAACAGCCTGAGCGCGTCGGCGAGCACGCCCTCCTTCAGCCTCGCCTTCTGTCCGGTCCCGAGGATGCCCACGCCGAGCGTCGCCAGCGCCATCTGCACCGCCTGCTCGCGCTCCTCCTCGGTGTCGGCATCCCGGCTCGCGCCGATCGCGGAGAAATCGGGGAGCAGGCGCAGCGACAGCGGATTGCCGGCGCTGACCCCCGGCGTCCAGATCACGACATCGACGCGGGCATGAAAGGCCTCAGCATTCGCGGCGTCGGAATCGTCGAACGCTTCCGGCCGCGACGGCCAGGCCTCGCCGAGCCGGGAGAGGTCGTTGTTGATGTCGAGCGCCAGCGAGGGAATGCCGATCAGCGCCGCGTCCTCGAGGAGGCGGCTCAGGAACACGGTCTTGCCCGAGCCGGGGCCGCCGATGATCACGACATGACGCGGCAGCAGGTCGGCGGCGAGCGTCACGTCGGCCCCCGGGACGCTGCGATCGAGCCTCTGGCCGACGACGATGTCTCGCCGAGCGGCGTCGACGGACGAGGCAGGCGCGGTCGGCTCGGCCATCGGCGCGGGCGCGGCCCGGACGACGGGCGCGGCCCCGGCGGGCGCGGCCCGAGCGGCGGGCGCGGCCCCCGCGGGCGAGGGTTGCGGCGCCGTCGCGAGGAATGCCGGCGGCGCCAGCCCGGCCACCGTGAACAGGGCCGTATCGAACAGCGGCCGGCGCGACCGCAGCCAGGCCTCGAATTCGGGAAGCTGCCGCTCGGAGATCGCGATCAGCGCCAGAAACGCGCGGCGGTCGGCCTCCGTCAGGGCGACGAACTCACCTCCGGCCCGCGCAAACTCGTCGACGAGCTCCTGCGTTTTGGCCCCTCGGGGCGGCGGGGCGTCGCGCAGGATTATGAGCCTGCGGAATTTCAGCGCCGTGTCGAGGCCGGAAGCGGCGATCGCCGCCCTCAGCCGCGACTGGAAGGCGACAGCGTGATCCTGCGGGAGGAAGCGGAAACACCAGCGCTGCTGCTTGTCGCCCTCGTCGTGGAACACGAAGGAGAGGCTCGCGTGCAGCGACGGCGCCCTGCGATTGCTGTCCGGCTTGACCTCGCCGTCGACCGAATCGGGCAGATCTAGATGGCCGAGCAGCAGCTCGCAGACATGGACGAGCCGCTCTGCGTTCGCGGCTTCGTCGGCGCCGATGACCGACGGGTCGGCTTTGGCCTTCTCTGCGCTGTAGAGCGCGTCGAAGCGGCCGAGCGAGGATATCGGCGCCGGCCTCGGCGTCGTCGTCGTCGGCGCGGCGAGCGTAAAACATTCGCGGGCTTCGCCGGCCTCCAGACAGGCGCGGCGATGGGTCTGGCAGCGGATCAGAATTTGCCGGGGCCGCAAGCCCACGGCGCTCTCGATCGCCTCTTGTCGGAAAGGCCAGCTCGGATAGGGCGGCTCGAAGCCGACGGCGGCGTTGGCGGCGGCGAGCCGTTCGGTGATCAGCCCCTCGACGGTCGCCGCCTCGCTCACCGGCCTCAGGGTCGGCAACACCCAGAATCGGCCGGCGAACGGTTCTATCGCGCGCTGGGTAAGGATCTCCCAAGTCGGCTCGAGGCAGCTGACGACGGTCATGGCGCGGCGCTTGACGTCGTGGAGATCGATCAAGCCCAGCGCCAAGAGATCGATCAGGCCATGGGCGCGGCGCAATTCGGTTTCGGCCGAGGGGTCGCGGTCGCCGGCCTCTCTGAGGGTGTTCGAGGCGCCGACGATCGCGTCGATCTGATCGATCGCAATCATCGTCGGCCCGACGAGGCTCATGAGCCAGGAGAGCCCGCGCACGTTTTCCGCCGGCTCGGGCGCCGAGGCGAGGAACCCCATGGCGCGCCGGCGCTCGTCTTCGATGTTCTCGCCGCGCAGCCACATGCGCGCGAAATCGCTCTCTTCCGACTCCTCGGCGTCGAGAAAGATCAGCGCGCGCACGACGTCGCGGTGGCGATGCGCATGGCCGGGGTCGAACTCGGCGAGCATCCTCAGATAGAGGTCCGCCGCCTGGCGCCTGGTCAGCGGCCAGCCCGGCGGCTCGCCGATCGCGCCCCGCGCCCGGTCGTTGCGAAACATCAGGCCGAGCACGCCGCCGAGCACCGCCTTGAACTGCGGCTGATCGTTGGGCAGCCGCTGATGCAGCGAATCGACGAAGGAATGCGCGACCGTCTTCCAGAAATCGTTGAGGCCGATGATGTCGACGAGCACGAACCAGCCGTGCATCAGCCACACCCGGCGGCGCAGGGCGCCGATAAGATGCGTCTTGCCCGCGCCGGCACGCCCCTGGATGACCTGGCCGATCGGATTCGCGTCTGGGTCGCGGGTCGTGGCCTGGAACTCCTCGAGGATCGCCTCGACCGCTTCCTTGTTGAGATCCTCGACGTGATAGGGCGGGTCGGTCCAGACGTCGCGCAGCGCGCGCGTCCAGTTGAAGTCGACGGCGCGCAACGCGTCGAGCGCGAGGGTCATTTGGCGATCCAGATCACGAACATCGCCTCGCCCTTATAGTCGAGGCCCGCGGCGCGGTTTTCTTGCGTCAGCTCGCGCGGATTGTCGGAGCCGGAGAGATGCATGCCGTCATGGGTATGCATCGCGCGCAACTGTTGGTCGAGTTGCTCGCGGCTCACGTCGGCAAGCCTTTCCCGCAAGTCCGACAGGAACACGCGCCGATTGAGATTTCCGCCCGAACACTCGAGATAGGCGCTGCGGATCAGCTCGTCGAGCGGGGCGGCGGCGAGCGGCGGCGGCGCCAGCACATTGGCGAGCGCGAGATTCTTCGCCTCGAGGAAGGCGCCGAGGCGCGCGAGCCAGGCCTGCAAGATTTCCGCGCCCGCCGTCGAGCGCGACGGCAGCTCGGCGGCGAGGTTCTGCTGCGCCCAGTCCCAGCCGCGGTCGTTGACTTCGACCCAGGCCGCGCGGCCGCGCTTGGAGACGTCGACGAGGCCCGCCTGCTGCAGCGCGTCGCGGTTCGGCTTGTCGAGCGCGGGCTTCAGATCCTTCTGCAAGGCGCCGGCGCCGGGCCTGGCGAGGAGCGCCCAGAGGATCAGTGTTTGCATCTTGGTCAGCGCCATTTCATCCCTCCAACCGGCTGCGGCAAATGGCCGCCACGTCGCGGATCTTCTCGATCGCCTTTTCCAGGTCCTCGTCGATCTCGTCGTTGGTCAGCCGCAACACGGCGTAGCCGCTGATCAAGAGCTCGTAATCGCGGTGGCGATCTTGCACGAAGGCGCGACGATTTCCATGGCAAGCGAAGCCGTCGATCTCGACGACCAGCCGGCCTTGCACCCAGATCAGATCGACTCGCGGCGTTCCGCCGTTCGCCGTGCGAACCCGGCGGTTGAACACGAACAGCGGGGCGAGCTCGGGGTCGGCGACGAGGGCGCGTGCGAGGCGCTGCTCGACGCTGCTCATCGGATGCGGCTCGCCGCGCGCCGGTCCGATCCAAGCGAGCGGCTCGGGCGCGGGGGTCGGCTGGGCGGCGCCGAGCCGCAGCTCGTGCGCGTCGTAGAGGATGCGGTCGAACGGGGCGGCATTGCCCGGCAATGTCCGAAACAGCGCGACGACAACGCCGTTTATGCGCGCCGCCGTGGCCTCGAGGGCGCGCGCCAGCGCCTCGGGATGCGGCCAATCTGCGCTGCTTCCGGCGTCGGTGTAAAGCGTGAGACCATCGCCGCCGACCACACGCGCGAGCTCGAAAACCTCCCGGCCGAGCTCGGCGCCGAGGATCCGCGGCGCCCGATCCTCGGCGGCGAGCCGCGCCGCAGCTTCCGCCCAGGCCGCGGAGACGCCGGCAATCTCCCGCGCCGCCCGGCGCGCCGCGAGGCCGGTCGCAAGCCTCGCCAGCGTATCGCGGCCCTGGTGAAAACGCACCCGGCCCCACCAGAACGGCCATAGCCGCCGCGCGGCTTCAGCGAGCGCGTCGGCTATCTGATCGACGACCCCGGCCGCCGTCGCGGTCGGGCGCAGAGTCACGATGAGCGGGCGCCGGCCGTACTCTCGGGGACCGGCGGCGGCGAAATGCTGCGCGAGCGCCGCGCCGTCGACGCCGCCGAGCGCGCGCACCGCGCCGAGCGGCGCGGCGGAGGCGTACAACTCGAGGTCCGCGCTGGAGGCCAGACTGTCGCCGTGCACGAGAACATCCGGTTTGTCAGGGCGAGGCGGGACTATGGACCCGCGGCCGGGCTGCGCGCCAGCGGAAACGCCGATCGGTCGGACGGCGGATCGAGGAATTCGCGTAGGCGCTCGACTTATCGCGTGTCGTCAGTGCGCTTCGGCGCCATTGTAGGCGAGGTCGCTGACCTCGCTGCTTCCGCTTGGAAGAGTCGTTCAGGATGAGGCGCTTACGCGCCGACCGAAGTCAACGACCTCGGCTA
Source organism: Roseiarcus sp. (assembly GCA_052147395.1). Lineage (GTDB taxonomy): Bacteria > Pseudomonadota > Alphaproteobacteria > Rhizobiales > Beijerinckiaceae > Roseiarcus. The sequence goes on along the minus strand of JBKQKS010000399.1, from coordinate 12,113 downwards.
CAGTATCGCGCCGCCGGCGAATCGGCGACGCGTTTTGCAGGGGCTCGAGCGACATCGCGTTCGGTCTGGATCAGCGCCTCCGCGGCGGCGGCGATCTCGCGCCCTTCCTGAAAACCCTCGACCGTGCGCGCGCTGAGCGCGAGCCGGCGCCCGATCCAGGCCAGCGTCTCCAGAGGGATCGGCGCCAAAGCGGCGAGCGCGTCGACATCGATGTTGTCGAACGCCTGCGCGCGAAACAACGCGAGCGCGCGCCGAACGCGTGCGTCCAGTGCAAGTCTTTCGGGCTGCGAATCCATGCCCGCGAACGTAGCTCATGCGCGCCAAAGAGTCGCGCCTCACGCCCGCTCGATCACCATGGCGATGCCCTGGCCGACGCCGATGCACATCGAGACCAGCGCGCGACGGGCGCCCGAGCGTTCCAGCTCCCTGATCGCCGTGAGCGCGAGCCGCCCGCCCGAGGCGCCGAGCGGATGGCCGATGGCGATCGCGCCGCCATTGGGATTTACGCGCGCATCGTCTTCGGCGAGGCCAAGTCCTTGCAGGCAGCCGAGAACCTGCGTCGCGAAGGCCTCGTTGATCTCGATGACGTCGATGTCCTCGAGCGCGAGCCCGGCGCGCTCCAGCGCTTTCTTGCAGGCCGGCACCGGGCCGAGCCCCATCAGGCGCGGCGCGACGCCGGCGACGGCCGAGGCGACGACGCGCGCGCGGGGAGTGAGGCTGAGCCTGTCGCCGATCGCGCGCGAGCCGAGGAGCAGCGCCGCCGCGCCGTCGTTGATGCCCGAGGCGTTGCCGGCGGTGACCACGCCGCCGGCGAACAGCGGCTTCAGCCTCTCCAGCGCGGCGAGATCCGTGTCGGGCCGCGGGTGCTCGTCATCGGCGATTTCGATCGGCGGCTTGCCCTTGGGCCCGGCGATGCGGACGGCCGCAATCTCTTCTGCGAAGAAGCCAGCCGCCCGGGCGCGCGCGTATTTCTGCTGGGAGGCAAGCGCGAAACGGTCCGAGGCGGCGCGGGTGACGCCAAGATCCCTGGCGACGTTGTCGGCGGTCTCCGGCATCGTTTCGGCGCCGAATTCGGCCTCGATCTTCGGATTGGGGAACCGCGCGCCGATCGAGGAATCGAACATCGCCTGCGAGCGCGCGTAGGCGCTGGTCGCCTTGGCGAGCACGAACGGCGCGCGGCTCATGCTCTCGACGCCGCCGGCGACGAACAATTCGCCCTCGCCGCTGCGGATCGCGCGCGCGGCGTCGGCGAGCGCCGCGAGCCCCGAGCCGCAGAGCCGGTTGAGGGTGATGCCGCCGACGGATTCGCTGAGGCCGGCAAGGAGCAGCGCGTGGCGCGCGACATTGCGCGCATCCTCGCCCGCCTGGCAGGCGCAGCCGGCGACGACGTCCTCGACCGCGCCGGCGATCCCGGGATGGCGGGCGACGAGCCTCGAGATGACGCCGGCGAGGAGATCGTCGGGCCTGACCGCCGCGAGCGCTCCGGCGTGGCGCCCGAACGGCGTGCGCAACCCGTCATAGATCAGCGCTTCGGTCAAAGCATCCTCCCTATACGTACCGCGCCCGACGAGTAGGCGCTCGAGCTTTCGCGCGCAACCTCGAGCCGTCGTCAGAGCCAGGGTTCCGCGCTCGCTGCCACGGGCCGCGAGCTCGCAGGTTCGCCATGGCTGCGCCCGTGATCCGTCTTGCCCCAGTAGAAAGGCCGGAACACGAGCTCGATGAGCGCCGCCCAGCTCGCGACCGCGATGAGCGCGTAATAAAACGGCATGGTCGCGAGCACGCACCCGAGGCCCTTCATGCGGCGCAAGCGCATCGCCAGCGCCGTCGGCACGATCACGCTCTGCGCGCCCCACAGCAATAGGCCGATGGTGACGATGTCGCCGTACCAGAGGTCGGAATAGCCGATGCGGGGACGCCGTCCAATAGGGAACGCGGTCGGCCGTGAGCCCGACATGAACTCTGTCGGAAAGCCGGATGCGACAAACGCGTACGTCCGGTTTGATGAGCGGGGAAGGGAAACGGAGCCGCTGGCCCCGCGCCTCAATCCAGCCGCGCCCTTGCTCGACCTTACAGCCGGCCCATATGCCTCGACTTCTCAGGGCGCATTGCCGACCATCTTGTACCCCAAGCCGCGCCAGATGACTTCATACTGGCAGTCCTTCAGAACACGTCGCCCAATTGCGGCGACATCGATGTTTCGGTGGCTGTCAACCACCCCAGCGAAGTCGTCGCCCATGCTCATGAGCTTGGAGGCAATCCAGCGGTCGAGCGCGGGAGCGCCTAATCGATGGCCGATGTTGAGGAAGTCCGGCATTTCGTCGGCGATGACGATCGGAGCGCCAGACTTCGCAACACGGACCATCTCGCGAAGCGCCCTATCGGGATCGTTGAAATGATTGAATCCGCCGTTACTCAGGACGGCGTCGAACTCCCCGTCGCGGAACGGAAGGTCTTCCGCCTCGCCGAGAACCAGCTCGAGATCGCGACCGGCGTTGCGACGCTGGCAGGCGGCCAGCTGCGCCGTCGAAATGTCCACGCCGACGATCGACCAGTCGCCGGGCAGCCAACTCGTGTAGACGCCGTCGCCGATGGCCACGTCGAGCAGACGCACGCCGGAAGTCTTCGGCAAGTGGCCGAGTACGATCTCACGCGCCCGCCTTTCGCCGCCGTTGAGCAGCCAGAACAAGCTCTCCCATAATCTGACCTTCGGCCATAGCTTGCTGCTGTAAAACTCTGCCGCGATCTGGTTGTCGCCGTTCATAGAGTCGCGGGCGACGAGCACGCCGTTGCGAACAGGCACGCTCGCGCCGCACCCTTCGTCGTTACAGGCGAAGCCGTCGTCCGTCCGATGCAGGCCGCCGTGGCAGCGCGGGCAGCGCAGCGCATCGGCGTTCGCCGCCCAATTGCCCGCAGCTTTCGCCGGCTCTGTCGCCGTCGTTTCGGTCGGCTCGCCCACCGAGCCCACACGCGTCAACAGGCGCAGCGCAGGCTCGAGCCATGCAGACGCTGATTGCCACGGAAGGGACGCGGTCCATTCACGCACGGAGACCGGAAACGGCGAGCGCGCTGAACGTTCTGTATTGTTCGTCATCGTGAGGGCCCTTGCGGCTTGTCTCAGCACACCCGCTGATGAGAACAAACATAGAACAAACATCTCGCGTCGGCGAGAAATTGTCGCGCGCACTTGCGAGTAAGGTTATTTTGCGGGGAGGGGTCGGGCGTAAGTCGCGTAAATATGCAGGCGCACGAATCGCCTCCGGCAGGCGCAGCCGCAACAATTCGGGCGCAACGAGCAGAGGCGAAAACGAGGCTCCGCGAGGCTAGTCCGGATTACTCCTTGCCTGAGAATCCGATAGGATCAAACCCCCTAAGGGCAGCGGGGGGAATCAAGCCAATCGCCAACGCGGTGGCCACGGCGTGAGTGACGTTTTCGCACTCCAGCTTTCGCCTGGCGCCTTCGAGGTGGGATCTTGCTGTTGCGTAGGAGACGCCCATGATCTCGCCGATTTCGGACGCCGTCCTGCCGCGGGCCGCCCAGCTCAACGCTTGCAGCTCGCGCTTCGACAACTCGATTCTCTTGGAGGGGAGCTTCGTGTATCGCTCTCCGGCCGAGGCGGTGAGGCAGGCGACAGCCTCCAGTTTCCCCATGTGCAGATGTTTGAAAGCTTCCCACTCGGCGTCTTCGAGGCCGCTGTTGAACGACACCACGCCAAACACGGATGGCTTGACGGGGACTGGAATCGTCACGCCGTTGCCGCCTATGCCGTGATCGGCCGCATCGGCGAAAAAAGCCGCCGATTGCGGCGACGCCTTGAGAGTCGAGCGCCAGTCGAAAGTTTCGGTCGCATTGAGGCAAGCGCCGACGAGGGGATCGATCTCGAAATAGCGGCGTGCGAAATACCGCAACGACCATTCTTTCGAATATGTCGTAATGGCGGAAAGAACGGCGACATCGGCGCTGCCCGCTTTATCTACGCGCATGTAGGCCAGGTGCTCGAGCCCCAGCATAGGCAGCATGTCGTTCAGCAGCCCCTGCAGATTGCTCGAGCTCTTGCCGAGGATCAGCTCGGAAAGAAGCTGGCAGACCGTGGCGAAATTATCTGACAGGTCGCCGTGAAGGTGAGCCGGGACTGACAATTCTCATGCCGTTTCGTTTTTCGTCACATCGGTCTGGCAAAGGCCCCACTACGCCGAAGCTCGCGGGGGTTGTTTCAGCCGCTACCGCGCATCCCCAGATAGAATTTGGGGCAGGACAAGCGCGACCTCGCCATAGTTCAGAAATCGCGCCCCATACTCTCGCACGATTGCCTGCCATGGGCGTTGCCGACGCAGACTCTACGCGCCTGCATCGCTTACGCAAGTTTTGTCGCAAAATGAAGCGTTTGTTGAGGCGCGGAAACGGGGCGCGATACAACTTGGTTGTTGTGGCCGAGGCGCGACGAAACTCTTGGGCAGGGGCGCTCGAGATTCGTCGCCTGTTCTCGCCGGAAATTGTTGTCGAAGCTCAGGCAGCGTAGCTGTCACATGTGTACTTCTGGGCCAAAGTCGAAATATATTCGTTGGCGTCCGGAGCGAGAACTGAGCGATCAACTCCTAGGTATTCCTTGAAATTCTCCAGGGCGCCGGGCCCAACGTCGAACAGCGCGGCATAACTCATGACCTTGCCTATGCGCTGCGGAGCGCCGATGATCGTCAGATTGCAACCCGTACCTCTGAGGACGCGCAGCATCCGGGCGTCGAAGACCGACACGATGTTGTTCAGGCCGACGGGAATGGCGACTTCGCCGACTCCGAGCAGCAATTCGCAGAGCGCGTAGTTCAGCCAGTTCTTCATCCGCTCGGGTTGGTCAGAGCAGGTCGTGGCGCAGATTCTCGAGCTTTCCCAGATCGTCGCGTCGGCGACCTGCGCTTCCTCGCCAAGCAATTGCGGAAAAACATCTCGGAGCATGTTCGGTCCGGTTGTCGGCAATAGCCGCAGAGATCCCCAATATTCGCCGCTTTCAGGATCGACCGAAATTACGTAAAGTGGGTCAAGCTCGTCGAAGCGATCCTGCTCGTAGCCATTCTTGACGACAACTTCCCAACCCAGTCTGTCCGAAAACGTATTCGCTCTGCTGCGGAACATCGCGTCGATTTCTCTCGCGAAGCGGCATTTTTCCGATGCTGGCACAAGGCGGATCATAGCTTGGTTCCTCTGCTGGACGCGCAAAATGTTCGTGGTTTGTTCCATAATTACGATCAGCAGAAAGATTCGCAATTGTTTTCTGTAAAAGAGAAATGCGTGGTTAATCCTGGGGCGTCGCCTTTTCCCACCCGCGACCGCGCCGGACCCGGGCGCGCAGCGGATTGCGGCCGCGCTCCGCCCGTCGGTCGACAGGACGCCGGAGTTGCTAGTGCTCGCGAGTTTCGACCGGCGCCGCCGACCCGCGATAGTCTGCACCGAGGCGCTGTTCTTTGGCGACGTCAGCGCTCACGGACAAAATCCGGTGAGCGGACTGCTCGCTGACCAGGGCTAAACCAGTCGCAAGCCTTTGAGCGACGCATGGCCCTGCCGGCCGACGATGATGTGGTCATGCACGGACAGTCCGAGCGGCTTGGACATCGCGATGATGTCCAGGGTCATCTTGACGTCCTGCGCCGATGGCGTCGGATCGCCGCACGGATGATTGTGGACGAGGATGATCGCACTCGCCGAGAGTTCGAGCGTCCGTCGAATCACCTCGCGTGGGTAGACGGGCGAATGATCGACAGTGCCGACGCCCTGCACTTCGTCGGCAATGAGGGCGTTCTTCTTGTCCAAGAACAAGACGCGGAAAATCTCGCGGTCTTCGAACGCCATCGCTGTGCGGCAATAATCGACCACTTCACGCGACGAGCCCAAGGGGAGGCGCTTCTTCATCATCCCCTTGGTGAAACGTTGCACGGCGGCCTGGACGAATTTGAATTCGGCGATCGCGTCGGAAGTCATGCCGTCGACCTCGCTCAAACGCTGCGGTGGAGCCGCAATCGCGTCGACAAACGAGCCAAAGCGCGCCATCAATTCCTTTGCCAACCGTTTGCCCACTCTTCGAGGAACAGCCCGAAGGAGAACGATCTCGAGCATCTCCAGATCGGCAAGCGCCATCGTGCTAGCTTGTTGATGCCGCGTCGACGGTAATGGCGAATTCACTGCTATGTAGGACATCCACGCCAGCCCATCGGTTCGTCGGAGCGCGCGAATGCGATCAACGCGCCGCTGTGAAATATTGAGAGAGACTCTATGCAGTAGGTGTGCTGCATAGACGCTTGGTCACTGAGAAACTATTCTGACGTTAGGGGAGCAGGCAATCTCACAAACTTGCGGAAGAACAATTGCGGAACACCCGAGGTTGGGCGACGCGCCCGGGCCGACGTCAGAGCCAGGGTTCCGCGCTCGCTGCCACGGGCCGCGAGCTCGCGGGTTCGCCATGGCTGCGCCCGTGATCCGTCTTGCCCCAGTAGAAAGGCCGGAACACGAGCTCGATGAGCGCCGTCCAGCTCGCGACCGCGATGAGCGCGTAATAGAAGGGCATGGTCGCGAGCACGCGCCCGAGGCCCTTCATGCGGCGCAAGCGCATCGCCAGCGCCGTCGGCACGATCACGCTCTGCGCGCCCCACAGCAATAGGCCGATGGTGACGATGTCGCCGTACCAGATCGTCGAATGGTTGGGCCACGCCACGCTGATGAAGATGCGCACGAGCGTCTCGGCCGTGAAGTACACGCCGAACAGGCCGCCCGAGACGCCGCCGCCGATGAGCGCGAAGGCGCTGAGCGCGCGCCACTGTCCGAGCTCTTCGATCACGCGGCTCGGATGGCGCGAATGCACGATGAGCGTCTGCATCCAGCCTTTCTGCCAACGCACCCGTTGGCGGAACCAGTTCAGCCACTCGTTGGGCGCCTCCTCGAGCGTGTCGGACGCGAGCGCCTCGACTTTGAGCCCGAAGCGCGCCAACCGCAGGCCGAGATCGGCGTCCTCGGTGACGTTCCAAGCGTCCCAGCCGCCGCACTGGCGTAGCGCGGGAACCCGGAAATGGTTCGATGTGCCGCCGAGCGCGATGGGCAGGTGGAGCGCGGCGAGACCGGGGTTGATGAGGTCGAACAGCGTTGCGTATTCGACCGCGAACATTTCGGAAAGCCAGCCATCGCGCGCATTCTCGATGACCAGCCGAGCCTGGAGACAATCGAGGTCCGGGTCGGCGTCGAAGCGCTCGGCGGCGAGCCTGAGTTGGTCTGGCGCCGGCCGATCCTCGGCGTCGTAGACGACGAGCAGCGAGCCGCGCGCGACGCCGAGCGCGATGTTTAGCGCGCGCGGCTTGGTCATCGGCGCTCCCCGGGGCGCGACGATGACGTCGAACCGGGCGGGCAGGCGCAGCGCGACGAGCGCGTCGAGCGTCTCGCGGTCGTCGCGTTCGACGACGAGCTTGATGTCGAGCTTGGCGCGGGGATAGTCGATGATCGTGAGCGCCCGGACGAGTTGCTGAACGATCGGTCCCTCGCGGTAGATGGCGGCGATGACAGTATAGACGGGCAGCTCCGCATCGCTGAGCCGGGCGCTGGCGCGCGAGGAATCCCGGGCGGCGACCGCGATCGAACGCAACCACACGGCTGAGGAGAAAATCGCCCAGAAAACGAGGGAAAGGATCAGGCGCACCGGTATCGGCGCGCGCACGGCGCCGATGGCGACTAAGCCGAGCGCGAGGACCAGGAGGGCGAGTTGCAGCGCCGTCGCCCCGTTTTTCGCCGACAAGGCGCGGTCGCGCTCCGAGAGCGCTTCGGCGGCGGCGTGCGCCACCTGCTCGCCGCATTGCGCGCGCAGCAGCGCGCCGAGACGCTGACGCGAGGCAACGGCGATCGGCAGCCGGCCGCGCGCCTCGGCCGGGGTCTCGAGCAGCATACGCAAGGACGGGCCGCGCGGCGCTACGACCGCGCGAGGCCCGGCGCCCCGTGCGGCGAGCGGCACGAAGCCGCTGGCGATCGCGGAGTTGACGTTGACTCCCGGAGCGGCCGGAGGCGAGCCATCCCAATAGGGAACGCCGAGATGATCGGCGAGCGCGCTATAGAAGCGCTTTTCGGAGACAAATCCCTCATCGAGCAGCGCCTGCTCGGGGCTCACGCGTTGGTAATCGGCGATGTCGGCGGCCTTGGCCAGCAGCCGCGGCTCGACGCCGTAGGATTCGAGGAACGCAATTTCTCCCGGCAGCGGCCACCGCGATTCGGCCGCAACCTTCGAGGCTGACCAATTCGTGAAGTTCAAACAAGCGATACGCTCCGCCCGTCTCGCGGAGCGCCCTCCCAGCCCCCGAACGCGCGCCGAGTATGTGGCGAGGGAAGAGAATTGTCGACGGCAATTCGCTCGTCACAACGTCGACGAGGGCGCTGGACGCCGCGGCGCGCAAACGTGCTATTGCGTCCGGGCGCAGAGGCGTGGAGCGGGCGATGACGACGAAGGTCGCTTTGGTGACGGCGGGCGGCAGCGGCATGGGGGCGGCCTCGGCGCGCCGGCTCGCCGCCGACGGCTACGCCATCGCGATCCTCTCGTCTTCGGGCAAAGGCGAGGCGCTCGCCAACGAGCTCGGCGGCTTCGGCGTCACCGGCTCGAATCAGTCGGAAGCCGATCTGAGCCGGCTCGTCGAGGGCGCGATGACGCGCTGGGGCCGCATCGACGCGCTCGTCAACAGCGCCGGCCACGGCCCGCGGGGGCCGATCCTCGCCATCACCGACGAGGAATGGCGCACGGGCCTGGACGTCTATCTTATGAATGTGATCCGCCCGACGCGGCTCGTCGCGCCCATCATGCAGGCTGAGAAGGGCGGCGCCATCGTCAACATCTCCACCGCCTGGGCCAGCGAGCCGAGCGCGATGTTCCCGACCTCCGCGGTGTTCCGCGCCGGGCTCGCCGCGTTCACGAAGATCTTCGCCGATGCCTACGCCGCCGACAACGTGCGCATGAACAACGTGCTGCCCGGCTGGATCGACAGCCTGCCGGCGACCGAGGAGCGGCGCCAGAGCGTGCCGATGCGCCGCTACGGAACCAGCGAGGAGATCGCGGCGACGGTCGCCTTCCTGGTCTCCGCCGCCGCCGCCTACATCACCGGCCAGAACCTGCGCGTCGACGGCGGCCTGATGCGCTCGATCTGAGCGGCGGCGCCGGCTATAGCCTCTTCCGTCCGTTGACGCGTTCGGCTAGCTTGCAAAGGCGTCGATGATTTTCGAACGCTCCGTCCGCGATCGCGGCGCGCAAATGCGTTTGCCGGGAGGGCCTGCGATGTTGGTTCGGCGCATCGCTTTGTGGGCGCTGCTCGCGACCTTCGCGCTCTTTGCGCACGCCTTCGCGGCCGACGACGGGCAACAGGCCCAAGCGACGCGCGCGCTGCAGCAGCGCTTGCGGACGCCGGTTGCTATCACGGCGCGATCGACGGCTTGCGCGGCCCATTGTTCGACGCGGCCGAAAAGGCCTGCCCCGACATGAAGCCGTTCCTGCGCATCGAGACCGGCATGCATGTCGCCACTATTAGCCGCATAGGCGTCGACGCCGCCTGCCGGCGGCTCGCGACGTCGTCGGACGACAAGACGGTGCGCATCTGGTCGCTGCCCGACGGACGGCTCGAGCAGACGATTCGCTTGCCGATCGGCGACGGCGACGGCGGCAAGGTCTATGCCGCAGGCCTGTCCCCGGATGGCCGCACGCTCGCCGCGGGCGGTTACGACGCGTTTTATGACAAGCAGGGCAGCGATGCGCTCTATCTCGTCGATCTCGCCAGCGGCGCGGTGCGCCGGCTCGGCGCGTGGCCGAGTGTGATCGACTCGATCGCCTGGTCCCCGGATGGCTCGAAAGTCGCGGTCGGGTTGTACGCTGGCGGAGTGCGGGTGTTCGCCGCGACCTCGGGGCGCGAGGCGATGTCGGACCCCGCCTATGGCGACAGGGTCGAGGGCCTGGCGTTCGGCGTCGACGGCGCCCTGTTCTCCGCCAGCTGGGACGGCGCGGTGCGCCGCTATGGCAAGACCCTCGCTCTCGAAGTGAAAAGCGGGCCTCTTGCTGGCAAGCGGCCGTTCGGCGTCGCGGTCCGCCCCGACGGCTCTCGCCTGGCCGTGGGTTTCCTCGATGAAGCGAAGGCAGCGATCCTCGACGCGCGCATGCTGAAGACGATCGCTGCGGCGGATACGCGCGGCATCGACAACGGCGATCTGTCCTCCGTGGCTTGGTCGAATGACGGGACCCAGTTCGCGGCCGGCGGGCAGGCGCAAGTCTTTTCGAAGGGCGCCTGGAAGCAGTTCGTCCGCCGCTTCGACGCCAACGGACACCAGCGCGGCACGGATGCGTTCGCCGCCCTGAACGCGATCCAGGACCTGCGCGCCTGCGGCGACGGCTTCGTTTTCGCCTCCGGTGAGCCGTCGTTCGGGCTGCTCGACGCGAACGGCTCGCCGCGAACCTTGCGGGGACCGGATGTCGCCGACATGCGCGACAAGCTGGGCCCCGCGTTCGCGGTCTCTGCCGATGCCGCGAGGGTCCGCTTCGGGCTCGGCTACGGTGAGACGCAACCCGTGCTGTTCGACCTCGCCGCCGCCACTGTTGCCGATTCGCCGAGCGCGCCGGCCGACCTCGTCGCCGCGCGAGTGGAGGGGCTGCCGATCGAGGCCAGGGAAAACGAATACCGGCCGACCTTCGGCGGGGCGAAGATCGCGCTTGACAAGTACGAAAAGTCCCGCGCGTTGGCGCTGCGCCGCGACGGACACGGTTTCGCGCTCGGGACGAACTTTTGGGTGCGCGCCTTCGACGCTTCCGGCCATCCGCTGTGGAAAAGGCCTGGGCCGGGCGACGCCTGCGGCGTCGATTATGCGGCCGCCGACAAATTGCTGGTCGTCGCTTATAACGACGGCACGATCCGCTGGCTGCGCGCGTCCGATGGCGCCGAGCTGCTGGCGCTGTTCGTCGAACCGCAGAGCCGCAAATGGGTCGCCTGGACGCCGTCGGGCTATTACATGGCCTCGGCCGGCGGCGAGGATCTCATCGGCTGGCACCTGAACCGCGGCTGGAGCCAACTCGCCGATTTCTTCCCGGCTTCCCAGTTCCGCGCCCAATTCAATCGGCCGGATATCGTAAAACTCGTGCTGACGACGCTCGACGAGGCGCAGGCGGTGAAACGCGCCAACGAGGCCACTGAGCGCGAGGCCGCGCCGGCGAAGCCCTCCGCCTTCCCGCCGGTCGTCACCATCCTGTCGCCCGCCGAGGGCGCCTCTGTCACCGGCGACACGGTGGCGATCGACTATGCCTTGCGCTCGCCGAGCGGCCTCGCCATCGACCGGCTCGACGTGCTGGTCGACGGCCAGCCCGTGACCGCGAGCGGCTTCACGGCGACCGAGGCGGCCGAGGCGCAGGGCCGCGTGACGCTCGCCAAACCGTCGAAAGCAAGAGCGAAAATTACCCTGATCGCCCATGCCGGCGCCTTGACCAGCGCGCCCGTCGGCGTCGACCTCGCCTTTTCGGCGCCGGCGGTGGACATCCGGCCGAAACTCTATGCGCTGCTCATCGGCGTGACCGGATACCAGGACAAGGAACTCGACGACATCCAATTCGCCGGGCGCGACGCGGAAAGCTTTGCTGAAGCGCTCGGGCGCCAGAAAGGCGGCCTCTACGCCGACGTGCAGACGCGCATCGTCGACATGCCCGCCAGTTCGCAGGCGAACCCCGATCGCGCCGGTCCGCCGACGCGGGACCAGGTGTTCAAGGGCCTTCAATGGTTGAAACAGAATGCGACCAAGTTCGATCTCAGCGTGGTGTACCTGTCTGGCCATGGCTACGCGACGCCTAGCGGAAAATTCTGGTTCCTGACACAGGAGGCCGATCTCGACCTCCTGGAGACCTCGGCGGTTTCCGGCGACGAACTGCTCGATCGCCTGCGCGGTCTGAAAGGCAAGAAGCTGCTGTTCATCGACGCCTGCTACGCCGGGGCGGCCCTGACCCCCGCGGGCGCCAAGGCGCCCGCGACCGCGACGCGGCCGAACATGGACCAGATGGTCAACGCCTTCACGGCGGCGGATACCGGCATCGTCGCCTATGCCGCAGCGCAAGCGCAGGAAATCGCGTTCGAAAATT
>JBKQKS010000398.1:0-9206 GCA_052147395.1 Roseiarcus sp. | reverse complement strand
GGCGGACGTCGTGATCGATGCGACCCATGTTTCGGCGGCCTCGCAAGCGGCGATCAATGCGGCGCCGCTGACGGCGGCCGCCAATATGGCGGCGGCCCTGGCGGGCGCCTCCGTCCCGCATCAGGCGGTTCTGTTCGTCCACGATGGCCATAATTATGTTTTCGTCGACGCCAATGGCGATCATCAATTCGAAGCTGCGACCGACGCTCTGGTGCATATCGTCGGTACGGTGAATTCTGCAGTATTGCATCAGGCGATATACTCGACATAGAGCGAATGGACCTTTTGCGGCTGGGGCGAAACCTCCGATGGAGGGTCTTTTGCCGGCTGCGCCGCGGGGCGGCAAGCCGCACGGCCGAACCGAGCGCGCGACGCCGCGAGGGGGCCCCTGACCGTGTCTCAGACCCCGCAGCGCCGCGTCCTCCCGCGGTTGCGTTTCGCTTGGGGATGGGGCATTGGTCGCCGAAATTCGGCGACGGCGCTCAGCCGGCTGACGTAGAGGTCCCGTGCGCGTCGTCGAATTCGATCTCATCCTCGGCGCAAAGGCAATGGGCGTCACTGGGAGTGTGAATGTTCGTCAAGAACAATGAGCGGTTGAGTTTCGCGATCCTCGAGGAACGTTTGTCGCTCGAGACGCTCAACGTGCAGCGCAGCCTCGTCCGCTCGGATCATCTTGCAGTTTCTGCCGGGGTCCCAAGTCAAAACGGGTCGTTCGGGCTCCACATTTCATCCGAGGCGGCAATGAAATTCGAAAAGAAGCGCAGGAGTCTGCCGAAGAAGATAGGGGCCTGGCTGTCGCGCTTTTTCAAGCTCTATCGGCTCGGCGACGAGGCGGAATACAGCGTGCGGCTCGCGGCCGAGACCGCGCGACGGGTCGGCGATCTCGAAGATCGGCTTCAGCGCTTCGAGAAACAGTTGGACGAACGGGTCGGCGGCATCGAACGGCGCGGAAGCGATCGGCATGCCGCCCTGGAACATAGCTTGGACGATCGATCGTCGGCGCTGGAGCATCGATCATCGGCGCTGGAGCAGAGCTGGCGCGCGCAATTCGCGGACGCGGAGCGCAGCGTGAGCGAGCGACTCGCCGCGCTCGAGCGCGGGCCGCTCGCCGCGCTGGGAAACGAGGTGGCGCGCGCCTTGGAGGAGCGCGGCCGAGAGCAGGACCATCTGCGGCGCGAACTGCAACAGACTTTGCTGAGAGTAGACGCCTTGCGGCGGGAGATCATGTTCCAGCAACGCCGCGTGACGCAGCTCGCGTTGCCGGCGAGCGCCGAGGAACGCGTCCGCGCCGCGGCGCGCGTCGTCGACGAGCGCCTCGACTCCTTCTATGTGGCGAACCGGCTGCTTACGGACCTGCCGTAATGACTGTTGCGAGGGGGCGAACTTGACCATTGCGGATCGGATCGTTCCCGATGCAATCGTGGCGGTCCATGTGCCGGACATGAGGCAACGGCTCATGGTTCCCATCCTAGAGGAACAGACCGGCGTCGGTCCCGGACAACGTGAAAATAGGCTTGATGCAATGGCGCCACCAGCACCCCCTCGTCTGACGAGGCCAAAACTGAGTCTGCGCAAACGCTTGGAGCGTTACATAGCTGCCTTCTTCAAACTTGGTCGGATAGAATGGATGGCCAAGCAGGCCCTGCGATCGGCGGACCAAGCCCTGCGATCGGCGGACCAAACCCGGCAATCCGTGGACCAAGCCCGGCAATCCATGGACCAAGCTCGGCAATCCGCTGATCGAGAGCGCGCCGAGATCGCCGACGGTCTTCACAACGTGCAACAAGATGTGGGGCGCATCTGGCCGTCTATCTCCCAGATGGAAAATGCTCAGGAGAGCCAAAGGCAGCGTTTCGAGATCTTGGCCGAAATCGTCAAGGCCAATGACGCCATCGCGGCTCGCGCCATCAGCGATCTCGGCCGGCGGCTGGATCTGTTCCTCATGCACCAGCTCCGGGCAGTAAGTCCTGCAGAACCAGCCCAGACGACGTTCTCGGCGGGTTCGCGCCAATCTGAAGGGTTCCGCGCCTTTTGCGATCAGTTCTATCACCGGTTCGAAGACCGCTATCGGGGTTCACGGACAGAAATAGCCAACCGGTTACGAATATATCTGCCCGATGCGGAAGCCGCCGTGATACGCTGTAACGGCAAGCCAGCCTTGGATATCGCCTGCGGCCGCGCAGAATGGCTCGGGCTGTTGAAGCAAGCGGGCATCGCGGCGTTCGGCGTCGATACAAACTCGATTCAGATCGATGCGGGTCTGCAAGAAGGTCTGGACGTCCGCCTAGGCGACGCCATCGCGTTTCTCGCCGAGGCGGAGAGCGGCAGCCTTTCTATAATCACCGCTCATCACTTCGTGGAGCATCTGCCTTTCGACACTGTCGCTTGGATCGCCCGAGAGGCCATGAGGGTTCTGGCTCCGGGGGGCCTGCTGCTCTTCGAGACCCCCGACACACACAACATTCTGGTGGGAGCCACCACTTTCCACACCGACCCTACCCATCTAAAGCCCATGCCAGAACAGGTACTGAAAATACTTTTCGAAACAGCTGGTTATCATCCGATCGACGTCCGGCGTCTGCATCCGCACGAGCGTCTCGATGAATTTCTAGCCAAGCCGAATTTCGACCGCGAACTCGCCTACCTGTTGTTCGGCCCTCAGGATCTCGCCATTCTGGGGATCAAGCCTACCGGAGAATGAGCGTAATGCGTATCGGAGTCCTCCGAACTCAGGTCCCATTCGTGACAGGCGGGGCCGAGAGGCATGCAGCCAATTTGTGCCACGCGCTCAATCGCCATGGGCATGAGGCCGTCGAGATCACCTTGCCTTTCAAATGGTATCCCGGCGAAGTTCTGGCGAGCCACATTCTCGCCGCGAAGATGCTCGACCTGTCCGAAGTCGAAGGCGTGGCTGTGGACATGGTTATAGGACTGAAGTTCCCCGCCTACCTTGCTCCGCATGCGAACAAGACGTTCTGGATCATCCACCAGCACCGTCAAGCCTACGACATGTGGAGTTTGGGCAATTCCGATTTGCTACGCGATCCCGACGGGGAGGCGTTGCGGCAGCTGATTTGGGAAGAGGATCGCGCCGCTTTCAGCGCTACGGCGCATCCGATCTTCACCAATTCGCGCAACGTCTCGGCCCGACTGAAAAAATATCTCGGCTTCGACTCTATCCCTATTTATCATCCGCCGCCGCAGGCGGATCGGATGATCCAGGGTCGGTACGGCGACTATATTTTCGCCCCGGGCCGCATCAATCCGTCCAAACGGCTGGAGTTGATCCTTCGCGGCCTCGCCAAGGCTCGTTCAAAAGTGCGGCTCGTCGTGGCTGGCGTGGCGGAAAACCCAGCCTATCAGGAGCAGCTGCTGAAGCTCGCCGCCGAGCTCGGAGTTTCGAGTCGAGTGGAATGGCTGGGTCGGGTCGATGACGCCAAGCTGCTGCGGACTTATGCCGACGCGCGCGCCGTGGTGTTCACGCCGCAGGACGAAGATTATGGTTATGTCACGTTGGAAGCGATGCTCGCGGGCAAGCCCGTCATCACCGTCGAGGATGCTGGCGGACCGCTCGAATTCATCGTCCACGAGCAACACGGACTCGTAGTCCCGCCCGTTCCCGCCGAGTTGGGACGCGCCTATGAGCGGGTGATGCAGGATCGAGACGCCGCGGAGCGCTGGGGTCAGGCGGGCGCGGCGCGCTACGCGGAGATGAATATCGGCTGGGACCAGGTGGTGGAGCGGCTGGTCGGCGGATTCGGATCCGTCGCCGCCGCGGCGCGCCCGATAGCGCCAGAGCCGCAAGAACCGATCGTCGCGCAGCCCACAGGGACTGAGCGGTTGGCGGCTGCGGTTGCTCCGCCAGATCCGCCTGCCGGTTTCGCCTTCAGGTCTGTCGCCGAGATTTTCGAAGCGTATCAATTCGACGGGCTCCCGCGGTGGACCGGCGGCGCCGGCCCGGCGGTGAGCCAAGACCTCGCGAATTATCTTGGCACGCACTGGACGCGATATCTGACCACGATCGACGCGATCGGACAGGAGGCGCCGAAAAAGACTCTGGATGTCGGAGTATTTCCGCCGCTGATCTTTCAGGCGATGTTGGCCAGTCGTTATCCCGGCGTCGAGATGGCGGGCCTTTGGGAGGGACCGGACCGCTATTGCCAGGAGGCGCGCGGCCGCGCGGCAAACTTCCCCGACTTCAACGTCACGCTGTCTACCGCCAACACGGAACGGGATCGCTGGCCCTACGAGGACGAGAGTTTCGACCTGGTGACGGGCATGGAAATTCTCGAACATCTCGCGGTAGATCCATATTTTTTATATACAGAGGCGGCGCGAATCTTGAAGCCCGGCGGTCGGATTCTCCTGACGACTCCAAATATTGTCAGCCATCACGGCTTCTGGAAGGTCCTGAATGGATTTCCTCCCTACTCTTTTGGCGCCTTTGTTCCCAACGGGGGTGTCTATGGCCGCCACAATCGCGAATATGCTCCCTCGGAGTTGACGGAACTGGGACAAGCGGCTGGTTTCGTGACCTTGCGACTCGCCACCTTCGATGTCTACAATCGCAACATCGATGCTGCGGTCGCCGCGATTCTGGTCGAACGCGGAGACGACCTCACGCTGCGCGGCGAGACCATTTTTTATCTGGCTCGCAAAACCGGCATAGCCGGGCCGGCGCCCCAGCGTCTCTACCATGGCGATCCGAGGCCGATGTCGGGCGCTTTTCATCAGGGGCGTTGGGATGACGACACCGGTCTCCTGCGGCTCGGTCTTGAAAACCGCTCTCCAGTTCCGTGGACGGGCTCAGGATTGTACGCCACCTGCGTGGCGGCGCAGTGGATCGACGCCGGCGGCGTTCTCAGGCGCCAGCATCTGTTCCAGCCGATCGCCAACATCGTGAAGCCGGGCGAAACCTGCGAGTTCGTGCTCCGCCTCGACCCCTTGGAAACCCGGAGCGGACGCGGACATCTGCGACTTCACGCCTTTCAGGTCGGCGTGGGCGTCTTCACGGGAACGGGCCGCTGCCCGCCGCTCCTGCTGCCCTGTTCGGAGGAGGCGTTCCTGCGGCTCGTCGAAACGCAGCCGCCGGTGGCGGCACGACCATGAGCGCAGCCTCCAAGCCCAGGGTGCACTGGGTCTCGCCCCTGCCTCCGGCTGAGACGGACATCGCCCACTATACCGCGCGCATCTTGCCGGAATTGGCCGACCGCTCCGATTTGACGCTGTGGACAGACGCTGCGAGCTGGAGCAAAGACCTCGAGGCCCATTGTGAAGTGCGTCGTCTCGACCCGGACCGTGTCTGTCCCGCCGAATTCGCAGGCGCCGGGCAAATTCCGGACGGTCCCGACGCCGTCTTCGTCCACATTGGGAACTCTTGGGTCTTCCACGGCGGTCTGATCCGTTTGGCGCGGCGCATTCCTTCGATCGTCGTGCTGCACGACTTGGCCATTCAGGAGATGCTGGTCGAATCGATCCTCAACGGCCTGTTTTCCAAGGAGGCTTACGTTTCTGAAATGGCCCGATGGTACGGGTCGCGGGGACGCTCCCTCGCGACAGGCGTGTTGAGTCGCGAGATCCGTCCGGCCGATGTTGCAGCGGAAGCGCCGGGGTTCGAGATTGCGCTCGACCGCGCGGCGGCCGTGGTGGCTCATACGCCAGCAGCTTACGATGCGGCCGCGACGACGGGAGGGCTCCCGGTCTATTTGCTTGACCTGCCCTTCAGGCCTTCCACGCATGCTCCGCCGGCACAACGGGCGCGTAACGGGCCACTTCAGTTGGTGCAGTTCGGCTACATCGGTCCCAACCGAAGATTGATCCAAGTGCTGGAGGCCCTGGCGCCTCTGCGAGACGAGATCCCATTTCAGTTCGACATCATGGGAAATGTCTGGGATCACGCCTTCATCAAGCGGCGCATCGGCGAACTGAGCCTTACGGAGAGAGTGACGATTGACGGCTTTGTCGCCGAGGAGCAGCTCGACGCCCGGCTGGCGACGGCGCATTTGGTTTTCAATCTGCGCCATCCGACCATGGGAGAAGCCTCGGGCAGCCAGCTCCGCATCTGGAACGCCTCGGCCGCCTCGGTCGTAACCGACCGCGGCTGGTACGGATCGCAGCCGGATGACACTGTTTTCAAGATCCCGCTGGATGGCGAGGCTTTGGCGCTGCAGGACCTTCTGCATCGGATCGCGGCGGATCGTAGCGTCTGCGCCCGGATCGGTTCGGCGGGTCGGGCCAGACTCGAGGCGCGACATACGCCAGCCCGTTATGCCGAGGGCATTGCTCACGTCGCTGCCCAGTTCGCTCCGAACGCCAGCGCCGCGCTGAAAGCGCGCGTTGCGAGGGCAGTATTGGCGCGCACCGTCGGGCCTCGCGAGCTGGTGGCCGCGACGCTGACGAAGCGGTGCTCGTGAATCCCCATGCAATAGAGGGTCCGACCCGCTTTCGATGAAATCTGCATCGATCGGCCTGCAAAACTGACCCTCTATCGGCGTCCAAAATCGACATTGCTGGCGGCGCCTATCGCTCCGTCTCGCCAATTTGATCCGGGGCGAGGCGGCGGCGCAACGCTCGCGCAACGGACCCTAGACCCACGCGCTCGACGATTCGGCTCAGGACGCCCGTCGTTCGCTCGGGGTATTCGTACGCGTCGGCGAGCCTGGTCGCCCACTTCGTTTCGCGCTGCGACAGCAGCATGATGTCGAGGACCATGCCTTCCCCGTCCAGGACGGTCTCGGAGAGTTGCTCGTAGTCGCGATCGATGAGCTTGATCGAGCTCGTCGTTTGGTCGCGCGCCTCCCGCGAAGCCTGGGGCGTGATCCCCACGAGCCGCATCTTCCCATCGCTCGCGTAGCCTCGGGGAAAGCCGCCGACCCGAACGCGCAACCCGTCGTCGCCGACCAGCATTCCCTCTTTGGAGGAACACACGCGCAGCGCATCGCCGTCGAACCAAATGTTGTGAGCCTCGACGCCCAGCCGCCACGTGCGCGTGACCGCCATCGTCTTTCGATCGAGCAGCACGACTTCGCTCTCGCCCCAGTTGTGGGCGAGCGCGAGGATCCCCTCGGAGACTTCGACGAGCGTATTGAGATGGTTTTGGTCGAATGGCGATTCGGCTGGACGGCCCAAAGGGTAATGCGCGGCAGGCTCGCCGCCCTCGAGCAGCGTGATCGCGTTGTCGAAGGTGCAGGTGCACCAGATGGCGCCGTCGACGCTGGCAATGCCGTGAAGATCCAGCAGCGGAACCTCGTATTCCCTGAGCTGCGGCGGGCCGTGCGGCGAAAACCTGACGAGGCAGCCGCGATCGTCGCCGGGGCCGTTGCCGTCGTCGACGCCGCGCCGCCGGGCGGCGACCCAAATGGCGCCCCGATGGCGGCAAATTCCGTAGTACAGCCCCATTCCACGGTGGATGGGCCGCCAAGTCCCGGAAACCGCGTCCACGAGGAGCACGGAGTGTGACGTAGTGACTAACGCTTGCATCGATCGGTTTCGTGTTCCAGCTACGATTGCGCGCGACATCGGGGCGCGGGCGCCTCGGCGGTGCGCTACCATCCTTTCCCGCCCTCGTCGATCCGAGCGCGACCCCAGCCTCGGGGCGCCATTCCCGGCGCCCAGGGTCTCACGCAGGGCGGGAGACGTCCTTCGAGGATCGCATGGGCGGCCGCGCGCCGCTCTGCGGGCTCGCCGCGTCTGAATTTCGACTGCATTGGTCGAACTTTACGCGCATACCCGGCTTGTCCGACAACGATTGGCGCTATATCTTTTGTGAGAGATACGCGTTTATCAGCGCCTCCGGAGCGCGCAATGTTCACGAATGCACAGCATCGGGCCGACCCGGAAGTTCAGGAGTTGCGAAAAGCAGCCGGGACTTGGCTGCGCACGCTGCGCGAGAACAGGGGACTTTCGCAGCGGGAACTCGCGGGTAGGATCGGAGCGGAATATTACACGTTCATTTCGCAACTCGAAACCGGACGAGGTCGAGTTCCTCCCGAGCGATATGGCGAATGGGCGCGTGCGCTCGACATAAATCCAAGAATTTTCGTCAAAACCTTGCTCGCCTACTACGATCCTCATACTTATCGCATCCTGTTCGGGGACGCGGGCGGGTAAACGCAAAGGCGATCGGACGGATTGCCTGTGTCCTGCCTTCGCTCGAGCCGGCAATGACGGCGGAAAGGTTACGACCATTTCTTGTAACCGGCGCAATTTGCCGGGCGCGATTGTAGGCGAGGTCGCTGACCTCGCTTCTTCCGCTTGGAAGAGTCGGGCAGAATGAAGCGCTTACGCGCCGACGGAGGTCGTCCTTCGACAAGCTCAGGATGAGGGCCCTCGGCTACGGAGCGGCGCCCGGGAATCTGCCCCAGTTGCAATTTCTTTGCCCGATTGCCGTGGCCGCGAATCATGTCGCGCTCGCCCGGCTCTACCCCCGCTCCGGGTCGTAGCCGAGAACCGGCCGCTGCGGCCGCGCCGTCGCGTCAATCCGATCGGGGGTGAGGCGCCGGTGCAACACCAGCGTGCGTTGCCGCTGGAAAATTGCATCCCCAGCCGCGGGGGGCTTGCGCCGGCGCCGCGAACAGCATATTGCGTTTACTGTACACTTGGTGGTCGGCGGCGCGGGGCGGGAGCCGGACGCGACAGGGGCCCTGCCGGTGGCAAACTATGGCCGGGATCCTGGCCTGTGCATATGGAGCTGAAAAAATGGCTGGAATCGTTTCCTCCCTGACCGAATCCCAACAAATCGAGCTGCTGTTCATTGGCTATTTCGGCCGGGCGGCCGCCCCGGGCGGCTACGACTTCTGGGAAGGCGCCTATAACTCGGAAATCAACGGCGGTGCATCGTCGGCGTCCGTCGTGGTGAACCTGGCCGATTCGTTCGCGACCCAGGCCGAGACGATCGCGCTCTATCCGTTCCTGAACCCGGCCAACAATTTCACGCCCGGCGCCGGCGCGGTCAGCGATCCGGTCCTCATCCAAGAGGTCAACGGCTTCGTCAACTCGGTGTTCGAGAACCTGTTCGATCACGCCGCGACCATTCCGACCACGGGCCTCAATTTCTGGACGAATCAGATCCTGTCGGGCGGGGTGACCGTCGGCGAGGCGATCCTTTCCATTGCCGATGGCGCGCTCGGCGATGATGCGATCTTGGTGCAGAACAAGGTCGCCTGCATGCTCGAGGCCACCACCACTCTGGCTGCCGACGGCATCGA
>JBKQKS010000397.1:0-2547 GCA_052147395.1 Roseiarcus sp. | reverse complement strand
CAGCGACAGCGGATCGAGAAAATAGAGAATGAAGTAAGTGTCACTTCGTTCCTCCGCCTCGCGGTCCGCCGTCGATCGAAGCTGACGCCTCAGCGCTTTTCCTTCTCCAGCCGCTTCAGCCACGCATTCGCCTGCCGCCGCACATTGGCCGGCGCCATGCCGCCATAGAAGGTGCGGCGCCTCACCGAGCGCGGGACGCCGAGCGCGTCGAACGCCTCGGCGGTGATGCGCGGCTCGATGCTCTGCAAATCCGCGAGCGTCAGCCTCTCCAGCGGCGCGTCGCGGCCGGCCCCCCGCGCGATGATGCGGCCGGTGACGTGGCGCCCCTCGCGGAACGGCATCTTCAGCGCGCCAGCCACATTCCCGTATTGCGCGGCGACGCGATATTCACCGAGCCTCGCCCGATTCGACCACCTCGAAACCCCACTCCAGCAATCGTCGCCCTTCGCTCGAGCGGTCCTGCTCCGACTTCAGACCGTTCAGCACCAGGATCAGCCGGTGTCCGGAGTGTACCCCCGACGCAACCAGCCCGTAGCCGCTCGCCGCGAGATGCCCCGTCTTGAGGCCGTCGGCGCCGAGCCCGAGCAGCGGATTGCGATTCTGCTGCGTAACGCCGTTCCAGGTGAACTGCGTCTCGCCGAAGTATTTGTAATATTGGGGATAGGTCGTAATCACGTAGACCGCGAGGCGCGCCATGTCGCGCGCCGTGACCGAGTTGCCGGCCCGGCCCCAAGGGTTGGTGAAGCGCGAATGCGTCATCCCGATGGCGCGCGCGTGGGCGTTCATGAGCCTGGCGAACGGCGCCTCCCCGCCCGCGATCCCTTCGGCCAGCGCGATCGCTGCGTCGTTGCCGGAAGCGACCAGAAGTCCGCGCAAAAGATCCTCGACCCGCGGACGGCTCCCTGCTTTCGCGAACATGCTCGACCCGCCCGACTCCGCGTCGCCTTCGCTCGCCGCGTGGGCGGAGACCGGGAACGTATCGTCGAGTTTCAGGCGCCCCGCGGCGAGCTCGCCGAACACGACCTCGGCGGTGAGGATTTTCGTGGTCGAGGCCGGCGACATCGGCGCGTCGGCGTTCCTTTGCAAGAGAACTTTGCCGGAGCTCGAGTCGATCAGCAGCGCGTAGGGAGCCTTGGTCGCTACAGCGGCGGCAGAGGCGCCCGTGCCCGCGAAGGCCAACAGCGTCAACAAGGCAAGCACGGTTCTCAGCATGGGGCCTCCCCGGCGAGTAGGCGATTGTCGCTTCGCGCCATGTAACGGGAATTACGAATTACGAAATTACGTTGACGGGCCGGTGGTCGACTGAGGCCGAGCTTCAGCGCTTCTCTTTGTCGAGCCGCTTCAGCCACGCATTCGCCTGCCGCCGCACATTGGCCGGCGCCGTGCCGCCGTAGGAGGTGCGGCTCCTCACCGAGCGCGCGACGCCGAGCACGTCGAACACCTCGGCGGTGATGCGCGGCTCGACGCTCTGCAAATCCTCGAGCGTCAGCTTCTCCAGCGGCGCGTTGCGTTCGGCGGCCAGCGCGACGATGCGGCCGGTGATGTGGTGCGCCTCGCGGAACGGCATCTTCAGCGCGCGCACCAGCCAGTCGGCGAGGTCGGTGGCGGTGGAATAGCCGGCGCCGGCGGCGGCCCTCATGCGATTTGCATCGGGCGTCAAATCGCGCACCATGCCGGTGGTCGCAGCGAGGCACAACGACAGCGTCTGCAGCGCGTCGAACACCCCCTCCTTGTCCTCCTGCATGTCCTTGGAATAGGCGAGCGGCAGGCCCTTCATGACCGTGATGAGGCCGATCAGCGCGCCGACGACGCGCCCCGTCTTGCCGCGCACCAGCTCCGCCGCGTCCGGGTTGCGCTTCTGCGGCATGATCGAGGAGCCGGTCGAAAACGCGTCGGAGAGTTTCACGAAGCCGAATTGCGGCGTCGTCCACAGCACGATCTCTTCGGCCAGACGCGAGAGATGGGTCGCCGAGATCGCGGCCGCGCTCAAGGTCTCCAGCACGAAGTCGCGGTCGGCGACGCTGTCGAGCGAATTGGCGGTCGGCCTGATGAAGCCGAGCGCCTCGGCCGTCATATGCCGGTCGAGCGGAAACGAGGTGCCGGCGAGCGCCGCCGCGCCGAGCGGGCATTCGTTGAGGCGCGCGCGCGCGTCGGCGAGCCGCCCGCGGTCGCGCGCCAGCATTTCGACATAGGCGAGCAAGTGGTGGCCGAAAGTCACCGGCTGGGCCGATTGCAGATGGGTGAAGCCGGGCATGACGAGCCCCGCGCATTCGAGCGCGCGCGTCGCGAGCGCGCGTTGCAATTCCGCCATCTGGCCGTCGAGCGCGTCGATCGCGTCGCGCACCCAGAGCTTGAAATCGACCGCCACCTGATCGTTGCGCGAGCGCGCGGTGTGCAGCCGGCCCGCCGCGGGGCCGACGATGTCGGCCAGGCGCTGCTCGACGTTCATGTGAATGTCCTCGAGCGCGCGCGAATAGGTGAAGGCGCCCGCCTCGATTTCGCCCTTGACTTGGGCGAGACCTGCGGCGATGGCCTCGGCGTCGGCCG
>JBKQKS010000396.1:0-15942 GCA_052147395.1 Roseiarcus sp. | reverse complement strand
GTTGGCGTTGGCGCCCACGCGCGCGTCGCCGATGTAGCTCAGATGATTGACCTTGGCGCCGGTTTCTATGCGCGCAGCCTTAATCTCGACGAAATTCCCGACCTTGGCCTTGGCGGCGAGGTCGGCGCCGGGACGCAGCCGCGCATAGGGGCCGACCGAGGCGCCCGACGCGACGCGCGCCCCTTCCAGATGCGAGAACGCGTGGATGACGACATTGTCGTCGATGACGACGCCCGGCCCCAGCACGACATGCGGCTCGATCGTCACGTCGCGGCCGATCCTCGTATCGTAGCAAAGGAACACCGTTTCCGGCGCGACGAGAGTCGCGCCGTCGAGCATCGCGCGCCGGCGCAGCCGCTGCTGCATCAACGCTTCCGCGCGCGCCAATTGCACGCGGTCGTTGACCCCCATCACCTCGTCCTCGTCCGCGAGCACTGCGGTCGCCCGCGCCCCCTCGCGCGCAACAATCTCGACGAGGTCGGTGAGATAATATTCGCGCGCGGCATTGTCGGCGCCGATGGCGTCGAGGCGAGCGCGAGCGCGCGCGCCGGAAAACGCGAGCGGGCCGGCGTTGCAGCGCCGGATTGCGCGCTCGGCGGCGCTCGCGTCCTTTTCTTCGCGCACGGCCGCGAGCGCGCCCACGCGCTCGATGAGGCGGCCGTAGCCGGTCGGATCGGCGGCCTCGAAGCCGAGCGCCGCAAGCTCGGCGCCCTCGGCGAGCGCGCCGCGCAGGCGCAAAAAAGTCTCGGCGGAGATCAGCGGCGTGTCGGCATAGGCGACGACGATCTCGTCGTAGCCGCGCTCGATCGCCGCGCGCGCCGCGAGCGCGGCGTGCGCCGTGCCGCGCCGCTCGTACTGGACGAAGATTTCCGCTCCAGCGACGATGCGGCGCGCCTCCGCGGCGAGCGCGCCGCCGTTAGGACCGACGACGACGGCGATCTCGTTGGCGCCCGCGCCGCCGAGCGCGGCGAGCGCGCGGGCGAGCATCGAACGGCCGGCGACCGGATGCAGGGGCTTGGGCAGGCTCGAGCGCATGCGCGTCCCCTCCCCGGCCGCGAGCAGGATGGCGAGGCAGGAGCGGGAGGCGGGATCGGGCATTTCGGTCCTTTCGTTTCGGTTCGCGGCTCGCCAGAGCCCGCGAGGCTGAGCTTCCACTTTCTACGCCGGGTCGGTGAATCGCCCTCGAGACGCCGCGGAAACTCGATATCGTCTTCGCGTTACCGAGTTAGGCGATAAATTGCGACGCCGCCCGCGTCACCCGATCGACATGAATTACCGAATCCGACGCATGGATTCGGGTCGGCAGTTCCTATAATCCCCATTGCCGAGCGGCGCATCCGCGCCCGACCGATCGAAGACGAGATGACCGACACCGGCCGCCGGAAGTTCCTCAAATTCGCCCTCGCGGGCGCGTTCGGCGCCGCAGCGGCCGTGCTCGAGGCCGCGAGCGCTGTCGCCGAGCCGCTGGCGGCGCCTACGCCGTTCCCCGACGGCAGCGTCCTCGCGAAGGCTCGCGAGCTGGCCAAGAGCGCCTTCAAGCCGCCGAACGCCGCGCTGCCCGAGCCCTTTTCTTCGCTGACCTTCGACCAATACGCGGCGATCCGCCGCAAGCCCGGCTCGGCGATCTGGGGGGACGCTCATTCGCCGTTCGCCCTCGAACCGCTGCACCGCGGATTCCTGTTCACGGCGCCGGTCGAACTCTATGTCGTCGAGAATGGCGCGGCGGAGCGTATGATCTACGATCCCAGCCTGTTCGAGTTCGGCAAGATCGCGCCGCCGGCGGCGCTGCCAGATCTCGGCTTTTCCGGCGTCAGGGTGCTGAAGGGCGCAGACGCCGCAGGCTGGCAGGATGCGGCGATCTTCCAGGGCGCGACGTTCTTCCGCTCGCTGGCGCGCGGGCAAAACTTCGGCCTCACCGCGCGTGGCCTGTCGATCCGCACCGGCGATGCCGAAGGCGAGGAATTCCCGCTGTTCCGCGCTCTTTGGATCGAGAAGCCGAGCCCGGCTCAGGACATCCTGGTGATCCACGCCCTGCTCGATTCGGAGAGCGTGTCGGGCGCCTTCCGCTTCACGCTGCGCTCGGAGGAAACGACGATCATCGACACCGAGCTCACGCTCATCGCGCGCGCGGACGTCGGCCACCTCGGCCTCGCCGCGATGGCGGGGGCCTATCTGTTCGGCGCGCTAGACCATCGTTACGCCGACGACGTCAGGCCGAACGTGAGCGACGTCGGCGGTCTGCAGATCCTCACCGGCGCCGGCGAATGGATCTGGCGCCCGGTCGCCAACCGCAGCACGCTGCAGATTTCCGCATTCGGCGATCGCAATCTGCGCGGCTTCGGCATGCTGCAGCGCAATCGCAGCTTCGACGCCTACAACGACGACGACACGCATTGGGAGCTCATGCCGTCGCTGTGGATCGAACCGATCGGCGATTGGGGCGAAGGCGAGGTGCTGCTGCTGGAAATTCCGAGCGATTCGGAGACCAACGACAACATCATCGCCCAATGGCGACCCAAAACGGGCTTGTCGGCCGGCGCCGCCGTCTCCTACGCCTATCGGCAGTTCTGGTGCTGGACGCCGCCGGCGCGCCCCGATCTCGCGATCGCCATGACGTCGCGGGTGGGACGGTCGGGGCGAAAGCGCCGTTTCGTCATCGAATTCGTCTCCGACACGTTCGCCGACCCCCAACGCGCCGCTGCGGTGAGCGCGGCGGTGGAAGCCGCGCCGGGACAGATTGGCGACATCCGACTTTTCCCGTACCGTGATCGGCGCTCGATCCGCGTCCACTTCGACCTCGATCCCGGCTCCGAGTCGTACTCGGAGCTTCGCGTAGTGTTGAAGGCCGACGGCAAGCCGGCGAGCGAGACTTGGCTCTATCGATGGACAGCCTGACGACCATGGAATTGCGCGAAGCCCCGGCCGCGCCGGCCGAGCGGCCGATCGCGCCGGCGATGCCGCACGAGGCGCCGCTCGCCATGCCGGCGCAGTCGCTCTACCGTTTTTCGCGCCGCGGCCGCCGTAGCTGGCTCGATCGCCGCCACGCTCGCGCGCCCTGGCTCACCCGCCTCGTCGCGTTCGGCGGCGCGGCGTCGCTCACCGCCTATGGCGCCCGCGAGATGTATGGCGTCGTCTCGGTCGGCAAGGTCACCTTCCTCGAGTGGGCGCTGGTCTGGCTGTTCGTGATCAACTTCTCCTGGATTGCGCTCGCATTCTCGTCGAGCGTGGTCGGCGCCTTCTACCTGTTGTTCAGGGGCCACGGGGAGAAGCCGCTGCCGGCCTCGCTGGCGGTCAAGACCGCGATCGTGATGCCGATCTACAACGAGGCGCCCGCGCGGGTGTTCTCGGCGCTGCAGGCCATCGAGGAGGAGGTGACGGCGACCGGGCTCGGCGACGCTTTCGACTACTTTTTTCTCTCAGACACGACCAACCCCGACATCTGGATCGCCGAGGAGCGGGCGCTCGTCGCGCTGCGCCAGCGGCGGCCGGAGGCGCGATTCTACTATCGCCGCCGCAAGCGCAACGTGAACCGCAAAGCCGGCAACATGGCCGATTTCGTCACCCGCTGGGGCGCCGCCTATCCGCAGATGCTGGTGCTCGACGCCGACAGCCTGATGACCGGCGACATCGTCGCGCGCCTCGCCGAGCGCATGGAGAACGATCCCGACGCCGGGATCATCCAGAGCCTGCCCCTCATCGTCAACCGCAACACGTTTTTCGCCCGCCTGCAGCAGTTCGCGGCGCGCGTCGCGGGACCGGTGCTCGCCGCCGGCCTCACCGCCTGGATGGGACGCGACGGCAATTATTGGGGCCACAATGCGATCATCCGCACCCGCGCCTTCGCCGACCATTGCGGCATGCCCGATCTGCCGGGCAAGCCGCCGTTCGGCGGCCACATCCTCAGCCACGATTTCGTCGAGGCCGCGCTGATGCGGCGCGCCGGCTGGGCCGTGTACATGCTTCCGGAGCTCGTCGGCAGCTACGAGGAGAGCCCGCCCTCGCTCATCGACCTCGCCACCCGCGATCGGCGCTGGTGCCAGGGCAATTTGCAGCACGTCAGCGTGCTGCCGAGCGCCGGCTTCACCCTCGCCTCGCGCCAGCATTTCCTCACCGGCATCATGGGCTATCTCGCTTCGCCGTTCTGGATGGCGCAACTCGTGATCGGCCTCGTGCTGGTGCTGCAGTCGAAGTACATCCGTCCCGAATATTTCACCGCGCAATTTTCGCTGTTCCCGACCTGGCCGGTGTTCGACTACGTGCGCGCGCTGCATCTGTTCGAACTGACGATCGCCGTGCTGCTGGCGCCCAAATTCTTGGGCCTTCTCCTCGCGCTGGTCGACGGCCGGACGCGGCGCGGTTTCGGCGGCCCGCTGCGGCTCGCGCTTTCGCTCGTCCTCGAGATCATCGTCTCCTCCGCGGTGGCGCCGATCATGATGCTGATCCAGACCGGATCGGTGATCCAGATCGTCTCGGGACGCGACACCGGCTGGAATCCGCAGCGGCGGGACGACGGCTCGATCCCGTTCAGGAGCATCGCCCGCCGTCACCGTTCCCACGTGTTCATGGGGGTGATCGCGCTCTTCAGCGCCGGGCTGCTCTCGCCGTCGCTGGTCGCCTGGATGTCGCCGACGATCGGCGGCCTGCTGCTATCGATTCCGCTGTCCTGGGCGAGCGGCCAATTGTGGATCGGCGTCGCGCTGCGCAGGGTCGGCCTGCTGACCACGCCGGAGGAAAGCGCCACGCCGCCGATCATCTTGCGCGCCAACGCGCTGGCCGAGGAGCTGGCCGAGAGCGGCCACGACAACGTGGACGGATTGCGCGCGATCGCGCGCCAGCCGGAGGTGCGCGACGCCCACGAATTCTTCCTGCCGCGGGCGGCGCGGCGCAAGCGCGGCGAAATCGACGTCGAGGAGGCGGTGGCCGCGGCCAAGCTCGACGAGGCGCGCTCGCTCGACGAGGCCTGCGCGTGGCTGAAGCCCAAGGAGCGGCTCGCCGTGCTCAGCCACCGCGCGCTCATTTCCAAACTCGTGCAACTGCCCGGCGCGTCCGACCCGGACTCGGCGACCGAGGGGCAGCAGGCGGCGTCAGAAATCTGAATCCGCGATCTTCGGCGCGCGGTCGAACAGGCCGAAGCCGAGGAGCCCAGCCGCGAACCCGCCGACATGGGCGATCCAGGCGATCGGCGCTTCCGCCCCGCCGAGCGCGGTGGCGCCCGCGCCGAACACGAAATTGGCGATCATCCAGATCGCGATGAAGATCAGCGCGCGCCGGTCGACGAACAATTCGCGCAAGGTCGACGCCCGGCCGAGTCCCGCGTCGGGACCGACGGAAATGGCGGCGCCAGGGCGGAACATGAAGCGCGCGGCGGCGGCCATCAGCCCGGAATCGGCCGCCGAGGCGCCGATCAACGGAACGGCTGCGAACGGGGCGGAGAGCCAGTGGGCAAGCGCGCCGGCGGCCGCAGTGAAGAAGAAGAACAAGGTGAACCGCAGCGCCCCGAATCGGCGCGCCACCGGCGGCCCGAAGGCTACGAGCCAGATCGAGTTGACGCCGACATGCGCCCAGGAGCCGTGAAGCAGCGCGTAGCTCGACAAGGTCATGAGCCCGGAACCATCGCCGAGCGCGCCGGAATCTCTGAGCATCCGCGCCGCATCCAGCGCATTGTCGTCATTGCCGGCGCGCGCGACGAGGTCGGCGATCCAACTCGGGGCGACAACGGCGGTGAAACGCCCGGGGACGAATCCCCAATCGAAATAAACGAGATCGCGCTGAGACTCGCCAAGCATCTGCACCAGACCGTGAATGGCGATGAGACCGAAAACGAAAACCAGAACGACCGGGGGGATGAAGAACAGCGGCTCCCTGACCCGGGGCCGACCTTCGAGGGGAGTCCTGCTCATCGGCGCGTCATCCTCCTATCCTCGTTCCCCGGCGCGGAGAATGCCGAACCCCTCGAAAAAGCAAAAGGGAGAGCCCGGAGCGGGGGCTCTCCCTAAGCCTACGATGGGACCCCGACGGCGGCGGGTCCATCAACCGCCGCATGAGGCGCGCTTCGCGGTGGAGCAGATCGCTCGGCGCCTCGCCGGTTAGCCTGGATCGCGCCTCGAGGACGGGAGCGCGTCCGGCGCAGGATCTCGGCTGTCCCGTCCGCTATATGCGCTCGGCGGTGCGCCGCCGCAATATGATCCTTGCGATATTGTTAATTCGATCGCGGCCCCTCGCGTCCGAGGCTGG
This sequence comes from Roseiarcus sp., assembly GCA_052147395.1. GTDB lineage: Bacteria > Pseudomonadota > Alphaproteobacteria > Rhizobiales > Beijerinckiaceae > Roseiarcus. The sequence goes on along the minus strand of JBKQKS010000396.1, from coordinate 9,708 downwards.
CATAACCGGTGCACCCCGCCAACGCGTCCGGCCCTCCTCGAGGAGTTGGGCGGTTCATATCGGTACAGGCGTCCAGCACCGGCGCGAAGGGGGCTCATTTTGAAGCTGGCGGCGACACGGGCACTCCACGCCTATTGGCGTGAAATCAAAGGCGCGCGCTGCGCTCCGGAACGAAACGACATCGACCCCAGCGACATCCGCGGTGTGCTCGCCGACACGTTCATTCTCGAGTTCACGCCGTCGGCCGGATTCCCGATGCGCATCGTCGGCACACGCACCAACGCGCTGTTCCAGCGCGAATTGCGCGGCGCCCCGTTTCTCGAGTTGTGGCGGCGTGACGACCGGAGGGAAGTTCTAGGGCTCGTGCACAGCGTCGCCGACGAGGCGCAGCCATTCCTCATGGGCGCCGCCGGAGGCCCGATCGCCGCCGACCTCGTCGAAGTCGAAATCCTTTTGCTTCCGCTACGCCATCGCGGAGCGACACACGCGCGCATCCTGGGCTCCTGCGCCCCGCGGCGAACGCCGGAATGGCTCGGCCTGCTGCCGATCGGCGCGATCTCGCTGGTTTCGCTGAGGGCCTTGCGCGAGGAGGATTTCCGCGGTCCTGGAGACCAAGAGGGCTCGGAGGTCGGCCCCGCGACCCGCGTGCAGCGCCGCGGGCATCTCATCGTCTACTCTACCAGGACGTGAATTGCGTATTCGCGCTATTTCCCGAGGCCGCCTCTAAGAGTCTTTTAAGGATGAGACAGCAATATGGCGACGCGGGAACGCGGTCGGGTCTCGGGCCTACGGCTCTTGGGGCGATGAAGGAACAGGAGCGGTCGCTCGTGACGGCGCTAGCGATGAAGCCATGTCTGGATGCCTTTGCGGCCGAGCGCCGCAGGCACGCACGCGTCAAGGTCTGTCTGACCGGCCAGTTCATGCGCGAAAATCGGAAGGAATTCCCCTGCTCCAGCATCGATATCTCCGTCGGGGGCGTCGCGTTCGCCGCCGACGAAGAGGTCGAGCTGGGGGAGAAGATCATCGCTTATGTCGCACAGCTCGGCCGCATCCAGGGCGTCGTGCGCCGCCGGTTCGCCGGCGGCTTCGCCATTGCCATGTCGCTCCCTTCCCTCAAGCGCGACAAGCTCGCCGATCAACTGACCTGGATCGCCAACCGTCACGATCTCGGCATGCCCGAGGACCGTCGCCACGAGCGAATCATTCCCCGCAACCCCAACAGCACGCTCGAGTTGGCGAGCGGCGTCAAGATGCCCTGCAAGATCATCGATCTCTCGCGTTCCGGCGTGGCGATCGCGGTGCTGACGCCGCCCGCCATCGGCGTCTCGGTGGTCGTCGGCCGGTCCCGCGGACAAGTGGTGCGCGAATTTCCGGCCGGCGTCGCCATCGAGTTCGCCCGAATCATCTCGACTGAAGCGTTCAGCGCCGATTATCGGCCGTGAAATAGCGAAATTCATGGACGTCTCAATGAATTCGAAATGGATTGCCTGACAGTTTACATGTGTGATTCGAGGACGATTCGCGAAATTGACATCGTCGACATGGGAAGGGGTACATTCGACGGTTGCTCCGTTGGTAATTTCGTTTGCGCTGTTATTGGACTTCCTTTAAAGTAAGTCAGCAAAGCTTCGTAGGCGGAGTTCACCCCGGATCCGCCACGCTCGGAGGCCGCCCGTAAACCCCTTCGGGCGGCCTATTTTTGTTCGGGCGTCCAGGGCGTGAGCGCGCGAGCGAAGCGTTGCGCATTGGCGACATAGGACACGGCTGATTTCTTCAACGCCGCAATAACGTTCGGCTCCAGATCCCGTAGCGCCTTGGCGGGCGAGCCGACGATCAGCGAGCCATCCGGAAACGCCTTGCCCTCGGTGATCAAGGCGCCGGCGCCAATGAGGCAGTGGCGGCCCACGCGCGCGCCGTTGAGCACGATGGCGCCCATGCCGACGAGCGTGCCCGAGCCGATGTGGCAGCCGTGGAGGATCGCGTTGTGGCCGATCGTGCAATCCTCGCCGATCACCAGCGGGGAGCCCATATCGGTGTGCAGCGTCGAGCCTTCCTGGATGTTGCTGCGCGCGCCTATGGTGATTCGTTCATTGTCCCCGCGCGCGGTGACGCCGAACCAGAGACCGCAATCCTCGCCGATCACGACGTCGCCGATGACGCTCGCGTTGGGCGCGATCCAGTATCGGCCGTCGGCGGGAACCGTGGGATGGCGATCTTCGAGCGCGTAAAGCGGCATGGGCGTCTCCGTTTGATCCTTCTTAGCCGAAGCCGCCGGCGCCCGCCATAACGAGGGCGCTTTCCGATGCTGGGGTCGAGATGCGAACGACGAGAGAGGCAGCGCAAACGATGAAACCGATCGGCGGCCGGTGGGCGATCGCAGGCGGCGTGGCGCTCGCGGCTTTGGCTGCGAGCCTAATCTGGCTCGAACCTGCGGCGACAGAGGAGAACGGCGGCGCGCCGCGGGCGTTCGTCGCCGGCGGCGAACGGCTGTCGCTGCCCGCGGCCTATTTGCGGCCCAGCCGAGACAACGATGTCATCGAGCTCGCGGCCTTCTTCCCGGATTTCCAGCCCGCCGCGCGCTACGGCGACATCGTCGCCAGCACGGACCTCGACGAGCGCTTCCACCGCATCGTGTTCCTGGAATTGCGCCCGGCCGATCCGCGCCTCGATCCGGCCGAGCGCACATCTCGGCTCTATCTCAGATTCCTGGTCGAATCGTCCTGGAGTCATCCCGGTGGCCTGATCGCCCGGCAATTCGAGGACGGGAGCCCGTTCGAGGGCGACGAATTGTTCTATACGCCGCCCGACGGTCGCGATTTCGCGGCGCGTTGCCATCGGCCGGACCCGAGCCTCGAGGCGCCCAATACCTGCATCGCGTCGTTCCGCACCCGCGCCATCGACGTCGAGTTGCGCTTCTCCGCGGGCCTCATCGCACAATGGCGAACGCTCATCGCCGGCGCGCGCGGACTGATCGAGACGGCGCGCCGCTGATTTCCGGTCTCGCTTCGAGCCAGAGCTTCTCACGGTCTCCGCTCGCTTCGCGATCCGCGAAAACGAAACGCGAAAACATCCCGCCGCTGATTGCGACGCTCGCGCGGGGTCGTTAGGCCGCTCCCTCCGCAGACGGCGTCAGAGATCGTCGAGGTCGATGTCGAGAATCGCCATCTCGAGCGTGAACGTCTTGCCCTTCGCGTCGTCGGCGGTGATGACGCCGATGTGGTCGGAACCGAGGTTGAGCTCCACCGAATCGGTCTTGCGCCCGCGCGCCGCGATCGTGAGCCGGTCGTTCTGGAACAGCTTGCGCAGATAATCCTGCAGCGCCGGCCGCTCGACGGGGATCGCCATCTCGAAAAAGAACGAGCGGTCCCCGTCTTCTTCGTCGGCGGTGATGACGCCGAGCTCGAGCTCGCCGAGCTTCACTTCGGCCGCATCGTCGTTGCGCGAGCTCGGCGCGACCTGGATCGCGGGCGACCCGAAAGTGCGGCGCAGATGTTCCCTGAGCTTGACGATCTCTTGCTTTTCCATGCGCGACGAGCCTTCGAAGTCGGTCCCGCGCACGGCTCTGCCAGAGAAGCGCCGCGGCGGCAAGCCGCGAGCGGCGTTGTCAACCGTCCAGGGCTTTGCCGGCGAGAATCTGGTTCATGTCGCGCGCGGGCTCGGCGCAGCCGGCTTCGCCGACGATCCGCGCGGGAACGCCGGCGACCGTCTTGTTGTGCGGCACCGGGGCAAGCACGACCGAGCCCGCCGCGACGCGCGCGCAATGGCCGATCTCGATGTTGCCGAGAATTTTGGCCCCGGCGCCGATCAGTACGCCGTGACGGATCTTCGGATGGCGGTCGCCCGTTTCCTTGCCGGTGCCGCCCAGGGTGACGCCCTGCAGGATCGAAACATCGTCGTCGATCACGCAGGTCTCGCCGACGACGAGGCCCGTAGCGTGATCGAGGAAAATGCCCTTGCCGATGCGCGCGGCCGGATTGATGTCGACGCCGAACACCGAAGACGACCGGCTCTGCAGATACAACGCGAAATCGCGCCGCCCGGCCTTCATCAGGGCATGCGCGAGGCGATGGGTCTGCAGGGCATGGAAACCCTTGAAATAGAGCAACGGCTCGAGAAACCTCAGGCACGCGGGATCACGATCGGCGACCGCCATCAGGTCGGCGCGGAACGCGACGCCGATCGAGGCGTCGCGCTCGATGACGTCCTCGTAGGCCTGACCGATCAGCGCGCCGGGCACATCGCGATGGTCGAGCCGCTCGGCGACGCGATGCACGATCGCATGCTCGAGCGTGTCGTGGTTGAGCACCGCGGTCATCAGGAACGACGCCAGCGCGGGGTCGCGCCCCGCCGCCTCGTCGGCTTCGCGGCGAATGCGGGCGAATACCGGATCCGCGCCGAAACCTAGGATGCGCGCGCTTCTACCGTGGGCCAAGGCGACCTCCTCAGCGAATTCCCGAAGGCGCCCGCGATACGTCGCGGGCGCCAGATCATAGCATACCCTCGTTCGCGCCGCCATGCGCGCGCGCCTCACAGTCTTTCACTTGTTCGGCGCTCTCGCGGAATTCGAGCGAAGCCTGATCCGCGAACGCACTCAAGCAGGGCCGGCCGCCGCGAGGCGATTAGGACGCACGGGAGGCCGACCGGCGAAACTGACCGACGACGACCTTGACGTAGCGACGACATTGCTTGCGAACCGTGATATCACGGTTGCCGAGGTCGCCGAGCGCGTCGGAGTATCACCCGCGAGGCCCTAACGGTATTTGCCAGCCGCGAGGAGTCCTAGCGGGGGGTAAAATGAGGCCGTCGTTGCATGTGGTCATATTATCATGACGCCGCCCTCCGATCATTTTATGCGGCGGTTGCGTGGGCAAGCGCTCAAGGGATCGTTCTAACAGCCGTGTTCGCTATCAGCGAGTTGGTATGCGCTATTCTCTTCGCAGGCGTTCAGGCGCTACGTCGCAAGCACTCATGGCAGAACGCAAAGTATGATATAAAAGTAGCTCTCAAAGACTTTTTTGGCGCGTTCTTGTTAATTGCCGCAGCGTCAATAATAGGAGTATTCGTCATATTTTTTATGAAGGACGCACCGAACGCGATCAATTCTCTGAAATAGCAAATTGAGGAATGTAAGACCGAGATAGATCATTTGAACGCGCAATTGAACGATAGCGAAATCAAAGGAATTTATATCGATTGCGAGAATCAGATTACCCCACGTAAGTGGCCCTCGACAGGGCGCGTCGGTCTCGTGACGATATTGGACTCATTGAAAGAAGGGCAACCTACGCTGGCTGACATAGATTTTTTTCAACTATCTGAGAACAATGATAAATTCGGAGTACCAGAAACAATAATTGATACAAGGAATTTGCTGAAAGACGAACATTTGAAACATAACAATGGCATTGAATGTAGTATAATAAATTATTCGACCGACACAATCATATCTATTACGTTTGACATGGAAATACATCTCTCGCGGAAATATCGAAACGATGGTTATGTTACTTACTGCACGTCCATTTATGACGAATCTGCTGGCGCTGAGGTAAATCGTACGAGAGATGTCCATGGCGGTATGTTCATGAGAATATCCGTGGCTAAATTAGATGTTGGCGTAGAGAATGCGTACACTTTTTATATTTTCAACGAGTCGCGTCATACTGCTTATGTGTTCCTACCGAAAGAAGGAGAGGGCACCCGGCTAGGGTCAGAAAGCGGCATACATGTTGCAATGCGTTCCCGAAATATTAGGTGTACAGAGTATTAAATAAGAATTTTGCACCGCGATTCGACGGCAAGAGAATCAACAAGTTACGCGGTGCAGAAATCAGGTGCAGAAAGGTCCGCTCCCCGCCCACAGGCGACGTAGAGGGGCGCGTACCGAGCGTTGAAGTTGCGCCTGCGGGGGCGGCGTCGGTTTTGCTTGGGTTGGAGAGTTCCGGGGGCTCGATACCGACGGCGCCGATCGCATTTCCGCCGACGCGCTGACGTTGCCCGGGATCTGCGGGTTTCCGCGTCGGGCGGCGAAGGATCTCGGCCGGCGCAGGCCGAGAATGTGCAGCGCCAATCGCGCTCCGGTCGGTGCGGCCGATGCGGCGCATAAGGCGGCCGCCTCTAGACGGCGCCGCCGCGGTTTACGGCCGTCGCCTTTCGTGACAAATTGCCGCGGACTTCGCGAGGGAGGCGCCTTTTGAACGTCGTCAACATGCCGATCGTCGCCAATTCGGCGTTGCAGGAGGCGCTCGACGTGCAGCGCCGCGCCTGGCTCGCCGAGCCGCAGCTGAGCTACGAGGCGCGCATCGCCGATCTCGGCGGCCTCGGCCGCTGGGTCGAGGCCGAGCAGGAGGCCGTCATCGCCGCGATCGACGCCGATTTCGGCTCGCGCTCGCGCATGGAGACGCTGCTCTCGGAAATTCTCATCGTCCAGGCGTCGATCAAGCACACGAAGTCGCGGCTGAAGGGCTGGATGCGCCCGCGCCGCCGTCGCGCCGATTTTATGAACTTTCCGCTGGCGCGCAATCGCCTCATCCCGCAGCCGGTCGGCGTCGTCGGCGTGATCGCGCCGTGGAACTTTCCGCTGTTGCTCAGCATCAATCCGCTGGTCTCGGTGTTCGCCGCCGGCAATCCGGCGATGGTCAAGATGTCGGAAGCGTCGCCCCGCCTCGCCGAGCTGCTGATCCGCACGGCGCCCAAATATTTTCCGCCCGAAAAACTGCAGATTTTCGCTGACGACGGGACGCTCGGGCCGGCGTTTTCGGCGCTGCCGTTCGATCATCTGGCGTTCACCGGCTCGACGCAGACCGGCCGGGCGGTGATGGCGAGTGCGGCGCGCAATCTGACCCCGGTGACGCTCGAGCTCGGCGGCAAGTCGCCGGCGATCGTCGCGCCCGACTTTCCGCTGCAGACGGCCGCCGAGCGCATTCTATGGGCGAAGACGCTGAATGCCGGGCAGGTCTGTCTCGCCGTCGACTACGCGTTCGTGCCGGCGGGGCGCGAGGAGGAATTCACCGCGCTGGCGAAGCGTCTCGTCGCCAAGCGTTTTCCCGATCTCAACGGCGCCGACTACACGTCGATCGTCAACGAGCGCAATTATGCGCGGCTCGAGGCGCTCGTCGAGGACGCGCGGGCCAAGGGCGCGCGCATCGTCGATCTGGCGGAGGGGCAGAAGCCCGACCGATCGCGCCGCAAGTTCCCGCCGCTCGTCGTTCTCGGCGCCACCGACGACATGCGGCTGACGCACGAGGAGATTTTTGGCCCGATTCTGCCGCTGTTCGGCTATCGCGACCGCCAGGAAGTCGCCGACTACGTCAATGCTCGCGCGCGCCCGCTGGCGCTCTATCCGTTCTCGCGCGATCGCGGCTTCAGCGACTTCTTCATCGAGCGCGTCATTTCGGGCGGCGTCTCGGTCAACGACGCCATATTGCATGGCGCGCAACCCGACCTGCCGTTCGGCGGCGTCGGCGCCAGCGGCATCGGCCATTACCAGGCGCGCGAGGGCTTCGAGACCTTCTCGAAGCTGCGGCCGGTGTTCGAACAGGGGCCGGCGACGCCGATCCAATGGCTGTTCCAGCCGCCTCATGGCCCGCTGGCGCGCCGGCTCATCGACATCATGATCTGGCTGAATCGCTGAGCGCCCGCGTTTACGCTTCGTTTGCCTTTTCACAATCCGACACCCAACGTGAGTTGCCGAAAGCCGTCCGTTTGGCCTAGCCCTTGCGCGCCCCCGAGGTCAGGGCGAACAAGGGCATCGAAATGTGCGGCATTGTTGGAATCATCGGGCAGGGCCCCGCGGCGCCTCGCCTCCTCACGGCGCTGAAGCGGCTGGAATATCGCGGCTATGATTCGGCGGGCGTCGCCACCCTGGAGGGCGGCGCGCTGACGCGCGTGCGCGCCGAGGGCAAGCTCGACAAGCTGGCGGCCAGGCTCGAAGCTCGGCCGCTCTCCGGCGCCATCGGCATCGGCCATACGCGCTGGGCGACGCACGGCAAGCCCAGCGAGACCAACGCGCATCCGCACGCGACCGAGCGGCTCGCGGTGGTGCACAATGGCATCATCGAGAATTTCCGCGCTTTGCGCGAGGAGCTCCGGGCCAAGGGCTATCGCTTCGCCACCGAGACCGACACCGAGGTCGCGGCGGTTCTCGTCACCGCCGAGATGGATCAGGGCAAGGCGCCGGCCGAAGCCGTGCTCGCCGCGCTCGGACGCATGCGCGGCGCCTTCGCGCTGGTGTTCCTGTTCGACGGCGAGGACAATCTGCTGATCGGCGCGCGCCAGGGCGCGCCGCTCGCGGTGGGCTATGGCGACAATGAGATGTTCCTCGGCTCGGATGCGCTCGCGCTCGCGCCGTTCACCGACCGCATCGCCTATCTCGAGGAGGGCGACTGGGTCGTCGTCTCGCGGGGCGGGGCCGAATTCCACGATCTCTCCGGCGCCCGCGTCGCCCGGCGCATCGCGCGCTCGCTCGCGGGCGGACTGCTCGCGGAGAAGGGCAATTACCGCCATTTCATGGCCAAGGAAATCCACGAGCAGCCCGAAGTCGTCGGCCACACCATCGCCCATTACGTCGACCTCAGCGCCTGCGAACTCGAGCCCTTCGCCTGGCCGGTCGATCCTGAGACGATCTCGCGCGTCTCCATCGTCGCCTGCGGCACCGCCTACATGGCGGGCATGATCGGCAAATACTGGATCGAGCGGTTCGCGCGGCTGCCGGTCGAGATCGACATCGCCTCGGAATTCCGCTACCGCGAGCCGCCGCTCCACGCCGGCGAATTGACAATTTTCGTGTCGCAATCGGGCGAGACCGCCGACACGCTGGCCTCGATGCGCTACGTCCAGGAGCTCGGCGCCAAGACGATCGCCGTCGTCAACGTCGCGACCTCGAGCGTCGCGCGGCTCGCCGATGTGCGGGCGCCGACGCTCGCCGGTCCCGAGATCGGCGTCGCTTCGACCAAGGCCTTCACCTGCCAGCTCGCCACTCTCGCCTGCCTCGCGATCGGGCTCGCCCGCGCCCGCGGCGTGATGGCGGCGGAGCGCGAGCGCGAACTCATCGGCGAATTGATCGCGACGCCGGGCCTGCTCGCGGAAGCGTTGAAGCTCGAGCCGCAGATCGAGGCGATGTCTCACAAGCTTGCCCGCGCGCGCGATGTGCTCTACCTGGGCCGTGGGACCTCTTATCCGCTGGCGATGGAAGGGGCGCTGAAGCTCAAGGAGCTCTCCTACATCCACGCCGAGGGCTACGCCGCGGGCGAGCTCAAGCACGGTCCGATCGCGTTGATCGACGAATCGATGCCGGTCATCGTCTTGGCGCCGCGCGACGCCCTGTTGGAGAAGACCGTCTCCAACATGCAGGAGGTTTCGGCGCGGGGCGGGCGCCTGTTCCTGATCGGCGATACGTATGCCCGCGACGAAGCGGCCGTGCCGCTCGAGGGCTTCCTGGCCATGCCGGAGATGCCGCCGACCTTCGCGCCCATCGTCTATGCCGCGCCGGCGCAGCTGCTCGCCTATCACACCGCCGTGACCATGGGCAAAGACGCCGACCAGCCGCGCAACCTCGCCAAGTCGGTGACCGTCGAGTAGCATGGCAAAGAGCTGCGGCGCGCGATAAAAGTTCCCGGCGGCGCGCCGCGCGCGGGGCCGCTCGGAGGACCGCGTCATGCCCATGAACGACATTCGCGGCGCGCCGTTGCATCGGTCGCTGCTCATCAG
>JBKQKS010000395.1:0-22862 GCA_052147395.1 Roseiarcus sp. | reverse complement strand
GCATTACACGCCCAAACACGGAAGCTGGCTCGACATGGCCGAATCCGAACTCGCCGTCCTGACCACTCAATGCCTGGATCGCCGCATTCCCGACAAGACAACGCTCGAAAAAGAGGTCGCCGCTTGGGAGGCCCACCGAAACAACCATCATGCCAAAGCCGATTGGCAGTTCACGACCAACGACGCCCGCGTCAAACTCGAGAGGCTATACCCCCAATTTTGAGCGACTCGGGCGACTAGGCCGTCAAAAGCGAGCGCAGCGAAGCAATCCAGCCCCTCCGCCAATTCGAAACTCAGAAACTGACGCGCTATCCCCTGCCCGATATCTCGTGCTCGCGGCCCACTGAGCATCACACGACGGCTGGATTGCTTCGCTCACGCTCGCAATGACGATGGAAAAGTTGCGACAATTTCTTTCGCCCGATTGCCCTGGCCTCGCATGGGTTACGCAGCGGAATGGCCCGCGGATCGCGGCGCCGACTCCGGCTTCGCGCCGGCGGGACGCCAGCCAGGCCACATCCGCGTCAGCACCAGGTCCCGCTTGATCCGAGCGTGCCAGATCGCCGCGCCGACGTGGCCTACGAGCAAGGCGCCGATGACGAGCGCCAGCACGTAATGCGCCCTGCCGGCCGCCGCTTCGACCGCCTTGTCGGGGGCAATGAAATTGGGCACGGGGATCAGGCCGAACCAGGAAAAATCGTGCTTGCCGGCCATGGAATGGACGTAGCCGCTGACCGGCATCGCGATCATCAGCACATAGAGTGCGAAATGGACGATGTGCGCCGCGGCCCGATTCAGCGCGCCGAGCGGAGGAACATAGGCCGGAGCGCACTCGACGAGGCGCACCAGGATGCGCGCAATCGCCAGCGCGAGCGCGGTGACGCCGAGCGATTTGTGGAACACGAGCAGCTCCCCGCGCAGCTCGCCGCGCGGCAGATAGATCGCGACGACCCCGATGGCGATCGCCAGCAGAATGAGGGCGGCGATCGCCCAATGCAATGAACGCAGCGCGGCGCTGTACGATCCAGCCCGCGCAGACGACGATGACGACATCGGCGCTCCTTTTCGAAGTTCGCTTTTTCGCGGCGCCGCCTCCCCTTCACGGCCGCCTCGCGGCGGCAGCTATCGTCGGTCAATGCGACAAAATCGCGTCGGGGCCCGCGTTCACGCGTCGAACCGCGCCACCGCCGTCTGCTGATGGCGGAACTCACGGACAGCGAGCGTTTCCTGGCCGATCACGGCCGGCTCGCCGATCTCGTGATCACGCGCGCCGGCGACGCGGCGCGGGCGGAGATCTCCGCCCACGTCGCCCGGATTTCGAAACTCGTCGAGTCGCGATCGAGACCATGAAAGGGCCTATCCGTCTTCGAATGTCAGACGCCGTCGCAATCATAGTCGACCACCGCGCCTGTCAGAGACGTCGCGTTGATCGTGACCGCGCTCTTCGTGTAGGAGTAGCTGAAGGACGGCAGCGACGTCTCCGGCGTCACGCGGCAGTGGTTCCACGACTGATAGGCGGTCGAGAAGGTGATTGTTCCCGTCGTCACCGTGCCAGTTCCGCAAGTGACCGTCCCACTCTTGCCGTTGGCGTAGGCATCGATCGAGGGCGACGTCCCGCAGGACACGGTCGAGGCCGAGGTTGCGGCGAGATTGGCGAAGATGACGCCGCCGATATTCAGCTCGTTGGACGTCGACGAAGCGGCCGAGTCGACCCCCTGACCGATCAAGATATCACTACCGCCGGTCGTCAGCGTCGTGCCGCCAGCGCCGTTGCCGATGCAGAGGTCATTCGTTCCCGTCGTCACGGATCCGCAGGCATCGTAACCGAGAGCGGCGCCCGCCGTCCCGCTGCCCTGAGCCTTGCCGAAAGCGAGCGCGCCGAACGCGGTCCATTTGCCGATCGTCACGGCGGAGCCCGGAACTCCGAGCGCCTCGTAGCCGACGACGGTATTGGCGGCGCCACCGTAGGCATTGTACCCAGCATAAGGTCCGACGAATGTTCCCTGCCCAAACGGCGAATTGGCGCCGGCGTTAGTCCCGATCGCGACAACCTGGGCCTGAGGCGTTGTTGTCGCGCCGAGCGCGCCGTCGCCAAGCGTTGTCGCGCCGGTGTAGCCCTTCACGTCCCGGATTGTGATTTCAGTTCCTACAGGCGTGATCTCATTGATGCAAAAATTATTCGGCTGGACGAGCTCTTCGCAGTCGTAGGAATGGATATCGACGATCGAGGCGCCGGTCTCGATCTGGATGCCATAGGCGGTGGCTTTGGGAGCATTGAGCTTGCCCCCTTCGACCTGCACGTGGGTTCCCGCCACGTCGACGCCCGCGGTCGCCGCGCAGTCGGTGCGTGGATAAGTCAGCGACGCCACGGCGTAAATCTCAATGCCGTAATCGGCGCAAGCCACGCCGGACGGCTGCCAGCCGTGCTCGCCAACCAGATCGCTGTTACCGCCCGTGGCGCCGACTTCGAAATAGGAGATCAGCGCGCCAATGCCGGTCGGAGCGAAGTAATGGCCATCGGTCTCATTGATTTGGATGTTGTAGTAGGGCTGATCCTGCGCCCCGGTATAGAGCGCCGTGTCGATATCGGCGGTGACGCCGAACGCCATCATGCCGGCGCAAAGATTACCGGACGGGTTGCCGACAATCCAATTGGTCCCCTGTGGCGCCGGATTGCGTATCCAGACGTTACGCCAAGTGGCATTGGTCAAACAGTCGATGTACACCGTGTCAGTTGCAAGTTTGTTGCCGTCGAATGTGAAATCTTCGAAGACGCCGGCATCGAGACCCCCTTGCGAAGGCGCATAGCCAAGGTATGACATCGGGGCAAGCGCAATGATTTGGCTGCGGACCGGGCCGCCACCATGAATGCGCGCCGGTTTTCCGCTCGGAACAAGATTGATAAAGTTTGCAGCGCCCCAATAACCGTTCGGGCTCGGCGGAATATAAGTCTCGCACGCTGGCGGAGCGGATGCGGCGGTACACGCGGCAATGGCCGAATTGATGGCTGCCGAATCGTCATGACCCCACACGAGAATCTCGGCCGCCGAGCTCAGCGCGGCCGAAGCGTTCGCCGAAAGCACGATGTCGTGGGAGTCCGTCACGGACGCGATCGTCGCCGCCAGCGAGGCGGCGCCGATCGAGACGACGGGCGAGCCGACCGTGGCGTTGCCGCCCGAAAGCGACGCCGTGACGCCGGAGACGAAGCCCCAACCAGGGTGCAGGACACCGACGCCTTCGACCGACCACGTCGAGGAAATCGTCGGGTTGGTCGTGCAACTCGACGTCGTCGGCGTCAGAGCCGCCGCGCTGACGGAGGGAAGAATCGAGTAGACGCCCGCCGCCGCGGCCGTCAGGGCGCCGCCGAGCACGCCGCCCGAGACCGTGCCAGAGACTTGGGCTTGCGTCGTTTCCGTGCCGCCGCCGACGTTGAAGCTGATCGTTCCGTTCGGGCAGCCCGTTCCGCCAGAGACCACGCTCGCCGACGCGAGCTGCACGAGAACCTGGGATTGAAAGCCCAGACCCGAGCCGACGTTGCCGAGGCTCACGGACGGAATGGCCGTATAGCCGCTGCCGGGCGAAGTCACGGGAACGTTGTTGATGGAGCCTGTCGACAGCGCAGCGCCGGCATTAGGAACCGTGATGTACTTTCCGACGTCCGCCGACGTGAACGAGCACCCCGTCCCGATCGTGAGGTCCGGCGATCCGCTCGAGATCGTCAGCGTGCATGAAACGCGCTTGGCGTCGCCGTAGCCGCCGAAATCCCATGGCGTGAGCTGCCAGCCCATGCGCGTGATGAGGTTGACGGCCGAGCTGCCGCCTGCGGCGACGAAGGCCGTTAGCAGCGATTGGCCAACCGGCGAGGGAACGGCCGCCAGCGCCGCGGCGGCGAACAGGATGGCGAACAGAGTCGCGAAGAAAGAGCGCGCGCGCATCGCGTCAACCTCGGATTTCAACGTCGACGGTGATGTTCGCACCGGTCGCCGAGATCAGCGACGCGGCTTGCAGCGTCGGCAGGCCTCCCATGGGCCAGCTCTGATAACCGCCGATCGGCTCGCCAACCGAGGCGGTGGGCGCGGTCCCGTCGGCGCGATAGCGCAGCGCAATCGCGGCGCTCGTCTCCGGCGTCACATAGGCGTAGAGCGCCGTCGACGTCGCCGCGGCGCATCCCGCCGCCGCGAGCAGCGACGAAAGGCTCGTCGCCGTCGTCGTCACTGTGATCTGGCAATATTGCGCCGCGCGAGTCGCGCCCGACTTGTCATAGGTCCCCGGCAGGATCGTGCCGCTGGTATCCATCATCGTCTGCGCGTGGGTCATCGTTGCCGCGAGCGCAAGCGCCGCAGCCAAGATCAATTGTTTCATGGCTTTACCTGTTAGGTAGGATCGTCACCCGGTTCGCTGACGGGCAACAGCTGTTCGACCTCTCCAATGTCGGGCCGCCGTTCAGGCCGGCGCCGCGGCGTTCAAACAGAGTATCTGTCCGAACGCGGTCAACTTGGAGCCGAAGGCGGTCGTGACCGACAGATACAGACGATAGGTCACCCCCGGAACGAAAGCCGTTCCGACCCATTGCGAAACGACGGTTCCCGTCGATGCCGCGGGCCCTAAGGCAAGATTGGACGCATTGGGATCGACTCCCTGATAGGCGGTGACCGCCCCGGCGCAGCTCGCAATCGAATCGCCGCTCGCGACCCAGGCGGCAAAGTCGAACGACAACGAGAGCTGCTCGCCGCTGTCGCAGGGCGAGAAATCGCCGACATAAGGCATCGTGACCACCTTTTGCGAGACGATCCGCGCCGGCGCGGCGAAGGCGACGGATCGGGCCTCGATTCTCGACGATAGACGACGCGCCGAGGCTCGTTGCTGAAATGACCTCGGCGGCGCCGTCGTCGAGGTGGTTCGTTTCGGCGCTCTGACCGTGTGCGCGGGGTCGCCCCAGGCGCGACCTCGGAACAGAAGCTGAAAAAACGTGAGCAGCATTGCCGAACGCCCACGCCTGCGGCCGTCAGACCGGAACTTCCGCCCACTTCACCACGGCGTCGATCGACGCCGCGGTCAGCGTCGCCGACGCGCCGAGCGCGAGATAGCAACCGGGCGAGATGACGAGCAGGCCGCCGATGTCGTCATAGAACTCGGCGGCGTTGAGGCCGGCGGTCGCGCCGACATTGCCGACCGAGAAGGAACTGCGGCGCAGGGTCGAGGCGAGCGCGGCGGTATTGGCCGTGTTGACCATGGCGTAGGCCACCGAGCCCGTCGCCGCCTGCGAATAGAGGTTGGAGGCCTGAGTCTGCGTTCCGGTGACCGCGACGCCGCCCTGGTTGACGCCGAACCAGTTGAAATCGAGGGTCGCCGCCGCCGTGCCGGTGGTGCGGATGCCGAGCGAGGCACCGATGAGCACGATGTCCTTGCCCGAGCCGGCCGGGTTGTAGATGCCGATGAGCGGCGTGCCGGCCGCAGCGCCGATGAAGGCGGTCGGGTTGACGGCGAGCGCGGCGACCGCAAATACGATGCCCGACTTCACCATCGAGTAATAGCGCGGCAGCGCCTCGGAGACGACGAGCTCGCCGAGGATGCCGGCGGGCGCGTTGGCGTTGGCGGCCGGACGGGCGAGCGGAAGCAACGCGCCGGGGGCCGGCGAGCCGGGGTTCAGGGTAGCCATGATAGTTCCTTTCAGTTGGGAAGGGCGGAGGTGAGGAACTCGTTGACGAGCATGTCGGGATCGTCGGCAATGCCGTGATCCAGGCGCGCGCATTCCATTTCGATGAACAGGCGCGCCCGCTCGACGGCGAGCAGTTGCGTCAGCAGTTCGGCGACGGAGGCGCCGATCGCGGTCGGTTGCTCGTGATCGATGCGCGCCGCGCCGTTTTGCGCCGTGAGCAGTCTCTGCGCGCGCCCCGTCACGTCGCCGCCGCCGACGACGATGGGGTTGATTGTCGACAGCGCGGCGCTCAGCGACGAGGCCGCCGAGGTGTAGGGCGAGTAGTTGACGTTGTAGGTCGCAAACGACCAGTTCGGAGCGAGAGCGCCCGCATTGATTGTTGATCCGTTAGAGTCAGTGAGAACATGGCGCGTGAGGCCGCCCTGATCGGCGCCGCCGATTGGAAGCGGGTTAGTGTTGGCTGTTGCAGCTACGGCAGGGAGCGCCGACCCTGAGGTTTGCGCGATATTGATGCTCGGGGTCGAAGCGAGTTGCTGAGCGGCTGCCGAACGAACGTGAATCGTAATTGCGCCGGCCGTCCCCGCTGCGTAGCAATAAAGCCGGAAATAGCGGCCGGTTACGGGGAACACGTAATTCGCGCCCGCCGCCGCCGCGACCGACGTTACGGGGTTAGAGCCGCCGCCCGCCGACCAGCCGGCCGCGTTGGCGAGCGTCACCACGAACTGCTCCGGGTCGTTCGACGTCTGGAAATAATAGGAACCGTTCGCGCCGGAAAATGACACGACGACGGAATTATAGCCGGTCGTGTCGATGAGCGGGCCCGAGCCGATCGCGCCGCCGTACCAAACGATCGGCGCCGGCGCATCGGACGCCATTTGCGCGCCGCGCTGATCCTGAAGTGGCGGGTTGATGATCCTGACATTCGCCGCCTCGCCGCTCGCCGGGTCCATCAGCTTTTCGACGAGCGGGACGCCGGCGAAATCGCCGTTGGGGTCGCCCGTCAGCACGGCATAGGATGGGCTGTCGTAACTCTGAGAAGCCGCGAGCGTCGCCGCCGCAGCGGCGAGATTGCCGCCCGTTTCCAGCGCGCCGTTGATCTGCGATATCGGCAGCGGCACACCGCCCGTCACGCCCTGGACGCCGAGCGCCGTTGTGTCCGACACGCCCGCCGCGGTGTTCACGACGCTCGCCGTGATCGCGGCCAGGTTGCCGCCGCTCTCCTGCGCGGCATTGCTCGGCAGCGGCAGCGCGGCGGCGCTGACCGCTTGTGTGACCGGGAAATTCGTCACGTGTGCGAGCGCGCCGCCGTCTGCATTCAACGCGGGCTGGTTGGCCACCGTCGCGGCGCCCGATGGCAGCGGCAGCGACGCCGCCGACACCGCCTGCGTTGCTGGGAAATTGCCGACGTCGACGCTGTCGGTCGAACTGGACAGCGTCCACGTGCGCGCAAGGCCAGTTTGCAGCGTCTTCCAGATCGCCGACAACCATCCGGTGAGGCCCGCGCCGCCCGACGGCAGGGACGCGCCCGCGACGGCCGAGGCCCCGGCTTCGGAGATCGGCAAAGTCGATTGATCGCTGGCGACCACCACGGGGACGCTCTTCGCGCTCGTCTGCTGACCCGCGGTGACCAGGTTCTCGGCGTTCTGGGACGGGCCGCCGAGGTCGAGCGCCACCACCTGCGTCTTGACCGTGCCGCCGCCGCGCGCGAGATCGCGGATCGTGTCGCCGCCGGCGCCGGCATTGAGAATCGTATTGTCAGCCATTCGTCGGTCTCGCTCAGCTAGCGCGCGCAGATATCGTTCGACCTGCCGGCGGCGACTCGAGCGCCGCCGCAGACAGTCTTCGGCCGCTCGGCTCGCTCATTCCACGTGATAGTAGTAGGCCGCCCCGGAGAGCGCCGTTCCGCTCAGCGTCCAGCTCGTTGTCGAGATCGCCGAGACATAGGCGCCGGTCGAGCCTGCCGCCGTCGAATTGGCGGGCGTCAGGACGACGGCGCGCGGCGCGTTGGGCAGCGTTCCCGAGAACGAGACTGCGCAACTCGTCACGCTCGCCGTGCCGACCGTCAGCTTGCCGTCGGTGTCGGCGCCGCTCACGCTCCCTTGCGTCGTCGAACCGCAAGCGTTGGCCGCGATGCTCGGCGGCGCGGAAGTCGAATAGGGAATGCCCGCGAAGTCGATGTTCGCCAGGACCGTCGACGACCCGAGACTGATCGTGTCGCCATTCGGTCCGAGGTCGAGCGTCCCCGCGGTCGATGCCGTGGCGTCGATCTTGCCTGTTGTAGCTCCGGTCCCGGAGCCGTAGATCTGCCAGCTGACTCCGCCCCCTGATTGCAAGACCGGCCATGCGGTCGAACTCGACCCGCCCGAAAACTGCGCGTCGGTCTCGCCGCTCTTGCCGATGATGTAAGACCCGGCCTGGCCTGCGCTCGAGCGGAACGTGGGAGCGTTCGGCGTCGTGTCCGGCGTCTCGACCCCCGGAGACACATAGATATGCGTCCCGAGGCCGCCAACATGGATGTCCGACGTCGTCGCCTGAGACACGACCTGGCTCTCGCTCCAGGTGATATGATCGGCCTGACCTTCGATATCTATGAGATACGAAGAGACCTGACCGGGAACGCCGAACGCGCCGCCGACTCGCACGAAGCTCGCATTGCCTTGGATCATCGCCGTCGCGGCGGCCGCGCTGTTGCCGAGATTGTTCCCCGAGAATTTCGCATGCGAGAAGTCGAGGTCGAGACCTGCGTTGACGACGAGCGCCGAACCCTGCGCATTGGTGAAGTGCAGATCGGCGACGACCCGGGTCAAAGCAGGATCGTTGAACAGCGCGCCCTGCACGCCCGCCCCCTGGCAGAAGCCGTCCAGCGTGTGCGCCGTATCGACGCCCGAGAATGCGGGATAGAGCGTAACGGCCGCGCCGCTGGCGATCCCGAGCGAATTCGCGCCCGCGTTCAGCGTGATCGAGGTCGTTCCCTGTCCGCTCGAGACGGTCGTCCCCGAATTCACTCCATCGGCTAGCACATACCATCCGTTGGCGGTCGACGGCGCCGCGGAGGACAGCGTAACCGTGGTTGCCGAAGCTGCGGTCGCCGCCGCCGCCGTCGTCGTGAATCCGCCATAGGGCTCGAAATCGATGCAGCCGGTTGGCGACTTGTCGAAATAGGACTCGGACGTCGAGAGGATGTTGTCGATCGTGTCGTTGGGGTATTGCGGCTGGACATAGAGGCTCGCCGCGTTCGCCCAGGCCGCGTGAATGTCGCCGAGCCAGAGGCCATCGACGTCCTGAACCTTGAGCGCATAGGCGTAGGCCGAGGGGCTGCCGCTGACGCTCTGGATCAACGACATGCCGCCGATCGACGTGTTCGCCGGATTGGCGTCGGTGAGCGTCAAGCTCTCGCCCGAGCCCACCGTTCCCGTCGGCGTCGCCGAGATCGTGATCGACGTGTTGAGAATCCAGGAGACGACGTAAGATCCGGCGGGGATGTTGGCGTCGCCGGTGACGACCTGGCCGTAATAGACGTTTGCCGTCGAATTCACCGGAATCGTCGTCGTCGTCGTCGTGGTCGTCGTCGTAGGATAGGCATCGGTGTGATGGACCCAGAACAGCGTCGATCCGGAGGAACTGTTCGTGCCGTCGAATTTGGCCGCGTGGATGTTGGCGTTCAGGCAGGCATTGCACTCGCCGTCGATGTACATCCCTGCGATTTCAACATCTCGGACATTGACGCCCGAGGCATGGTCGAGCAGGAGACCGCGACCGGAAGCGGGATTGTCGCTGCGATAGACGCGGAAGCCGGAAACCGACGCCCAGCCGCCGTATTTGCTCGCGCTCGGCGGCGTGAAGTCGATGAGATCGCCGTTCCCCGAAGGATAGATCATCGTCGAGCCGCCGCCCGCGCCCTCGATGGACACGCCGTTGCAATCGATCGGAATCGCCGCCTGTCCGGCCTGCAGCGCCACATAAAAGGCGCCGGCGGGAAGCGCGATCTTCGCGCCGCCGGCCGTTGCGCAGGCGACCGCTGCGGCGCCCTGGAAAGCGGTGAAATTGGCGGCCGCCGAGGTTGGCGAGTTCGCGATGGCGCCATAAGGGGGATCGGTGACGTTGATCACCTTCGGGGGTGTGAAGCCGAGAGGACCCTGAGGCGTCGCGCCGCCGCTTCCCGGCGTGAGCGGCGGACCGGAAAACTGCGCGCGCGCCGGCGCCGCGGCGAAGACGGCGACGAGCGCGAGCGCCCCGAGCTTGTTCCTCATTTGAAGTACTCCACGTCGAGCACTCCGGCGCCGGAGAACGCGCGGAAACCGGCGACGACCGACGCGCCCGAGAGCGTCACGCAGGCGCCGGCGGCGAGCGGCATCCCGACATTCGCGGTCGGCGCGGTGACGCCGTCGGTCGTGTAGCGTGCGAGCGCGCCGGAGGCGCAGACGGTCGCGTAGCGCGCGCCGGATGGGGGCGTCAGCGCCGTCGCCGAGGTCGGCGCCAGATTGTGTTGCCCCGGGGCCAGCGGCGTGAAAGGAAACGGCACGGTGGCGACGCCGGGAATGACCGTGCCGTAGGCGTCGATATAGGTCTGCGCCGACGCGGCCGACGACAGCAACAGCAGCGCGGCCGCGCCGCGCAGGAGACTGGACTTCATGAGCGATTCCCCGTTTCAGGGCGGCGGCGCCGGGCGCCGCCAAGGCGTTTGAAAATCCCGCAATGCGCGCTCGGGCGCCCTGCCGGCTTGACTCTCACATTCTATAATACAGAAATACGGCGTCAAACAATTTTGCATATTTTTCGCCCTGACAGAAGAATCATGGCGACGGCCGGGCCGCATCGCCGTCGCGCCGACCCCGGGGAGCGGAGCGAAAGTCGATTATTTGGTCAGTTGCACGAAGAGCGACAGCGAGCGCTGTCGAAGCGGGCGGGCGGCGAGCGGATTTTACAACCGCCGCCGCCTTCCGACGCGTCCTTCGAGGCCGCTTCCCTCCTGAACCCGTCGAAGGGGCGTCGTACCTGGATTCGAGCGATTCCGGAGCGCGCTGTCGAAAAAGGCAACGCCGGTTCTTCGAGAGAAAGCAGGCGACTCGAGGACCTGGAGCATCGTAGGCGACGCCGCGAAATTACGGAATCGCTCGAAATGTCCGACGCTCCGTCATTGCGAGGTCGGGGAAACACGGCGCCAGGCTATGGGCGACCAACGACCGATGGTTGTGTGGCGTGATGGGATGACAAAGGCCGGGAGACCGGCTGAAGCTGTGGCTATGCCGCTTCGCTTGGACAACGCAAACGCGTTGCCCACATACCGACAGCAGCCGCAGAAGAAACAGAACAAAGCGGCTTGAAAAGTTTTCGGAAGAGGAAGAGAAGAGAAAGGGCAGGCGCAGCTACACCTTAATTTCGACGGCCCGCGGCCCCACGAATGGGGTCCACCTCAGGCTGAGCGCGCCATCTGATCGTTGTCGGCAAAATTGTACTCGGAGTGACACTTATGACTTTGGAATGGATCGCTAATGACGCAACGATTGCGCTGCACCGCGACGGGCAAGGCAATCCCATACGGATGGCAATTACCAAAGAAATTATTCGTTTGATCGAGCGGTTTGTCGCTCCTGGCGACAAGACTATGGAGACAGGCGCCGGCTTGAGTACTGTGGCTTTTATCGCTGCCGGCGCCAAGCATATCGCGATTGCGCCAGACGAGGCTCTCGGCGGCCGTATCCGTGACTTTTGCGCGGCGAAAAACTTAGCTGCCGATAATCTTACTTTCCATGCGTTGCCGTCGCAAGAATATTTACCGAAGATGAAGGACACGGTTTCATTTGTCCTGATCGATGGGAGTCATTCTTTTCCTGAGGTGTTTGTTGATTTTTTTTATGTCAGCCCACTGCTCGAGGTCGGTGGCATACTCGTAGTAGATGACACATGGATTTGGACGGGCGAGGTCCTGGTGAAATTTTTGGCAATGGAGCCGGAGTGGGAATTGGTTTTTCAGGATTTCAAATCGGCTGCCTTCAGGCGAATAAAAACCGGCCCGAAATATAAGCATTTCGAGTTTCAAAAGTTTGTGGTCGCCAACTCGACGAATTTACATCTCAAACGATGATGGCGCGTCACCGCAAAGCCGCCACCGCAAAGCCAAGTGCATAGGTAACCGGGGCAAATTCCCGGGCGGCGCCATTCTGTAGCCTAAGTCCCACATCCTGAGCTTGTCGAAGGACGACCACGGTCGGAGCGTGAGCGCCTCATCCGGCGCCAGTCTTCCAAGCGGAGGCAGCGAGGTCAGCGACCTCGCCTACAACAGCGCCCGGGAATTTGCCCCGGTTACGATCAACCCACACAACGTGTTGAAAGTAGGTCCTCATCCGACGCTTCGCGCCACCCAGAAGCGAACGCGAAGCGTTCGCGGAGTCCCGCTCCCTCGACAGGCTCGGCATGAGGGCGGGCGAAGGGAACACCGGCCTCGAGAGTCGGCGGCCCCGGCGGTCCTATCGCCCCTTCACCCACCCCCCGTCGTCTCCCTCGCGCCAATAGCTCAGCGTCCCTCCCGCGGCCTTCAACCCGGTCCATTGCTGGCGGGCGCGGGCGCGGGCGGCCTCGTCGCGGCCATCGAACAGGATGATGATGAGCGCATGGGGACCTAAGACGAACGGCGCGGGGTCGGCGCCGGAGACGAGCACGCGCAGGCTCGCGCCGTTTGGCGTATCCGCCTCGTCGGTGAGGTAGATCGGCTGGGTCTCGGGCTCGCCGTCGCGCTTCGAGCCGTGCGGCAGAAAACTCTCGTCGCTGTAGGTCCACAGCCGCTCGTCGAGCGCCTCGACCTCCTCTTGCGACCCCGCCTGGACGACGACGCGCTGATCCTCGTCGAGCGCGCGCTCGAGCAGTTTTGCCAGCGCCTGGTCGACGCGCTGCCGTTCGAGGTGATGGAAACGGAATTCAGTCATGACCCACGATGATGAAGGCGCGATCGACGTCGGTGTAGATGAGGCCGAGGCTGACCCCGCCCGGCGCGTGCTGTTCGGTCTTGCCGGCGATGTAGACGTCGCCGCGCTCCTTCGAGGCGGCGAGAAATTCCTTGGCGTCGCCAGCCATGTCCTCGAATGTCGACTTAGCCTTTGCCGTTTCCCAGCCGAGCCCGGCGCGCACCGAGGCCGCCGCGAGCTTGGCGAAGCCGGTCAGCGCGCGCTGCGTCGCCGGCTCGCTAACGTGGGCCTCGAATCGGATGAGCTTGTCGGCGCGGCAGGTGAGCACGCCGTCGACCTCGGTGCGGGTCGTGATGTCGAACAAGGTGTTGTCGGATTTCACGCGCGAAACGACGAGCGCGTGGGAAAACTCGACGCCGAGATCCGGCGCCTCGACGCGCAGCTTGTCGAGGAACTCGTCGCAGCCCGGCAAGGCCGCGGCGGCGCTGCGCGCGCTCAACATGAGCGCCGACGCGAGCGCGAGGGCGAGGACGAGCCGCATACGGACCTCCAGTGAACTCTTACCGATCCTCGTAATGATCGGCGATGAGCCGGTCGAGCAATCGCACACCCCAGCCCGAACCCCAAGACCCGTTGATCTCGTTCGACGGCGACGCCATCCCGGTGCCGGCGATATCGAGATGCGCCCATGGCGTATCGCCCACGAAACGCTTGAGGAATTGCGCAGCGGTGATCGAGCCGCCATGGCGTCCGCCCGCGTTCTTCATGTCGGCGAACTTGGAATCGATGAGCTTGTCGTAGGCCGCGCCGAGCGGCATCCGCCAGACGGCCTCGCCCGTCGCCTTGCCCGCGGCGATGAGCCGCTCGGCGAGCTCCTCGTCGTTGCAGAACAGGCCGGCGTGCTCATGGCCGAGCGCGACCAGGATCGCCCCGGTCAGCGTCGCCAGATCGATGATGAGCTTGGGCTCGGCGTGCTCCTTCGTCCACCACAACGCGTCGGCGAGCACGAGACGCCCCTCGGCGTCGGTATTGACGATCTCGATCGTCTGCCCGGAGGCGGATTTGAGAATATCGCCCGGCCGATAGGACGAACCGTCAGGCATGTTCTCGACGAGGCCGATGACGCCGACGACGTTGACCTTGGCCTTGCGCCGGGCCAGCGCGTGCATGAGGCCGACGACGCAGGCGGCGCCCGCCATGTCGCCCTTCATGTCCTCCATGCCGGCGCCGGGCTTGATGGAGATGCCGCCCGAATCGAAGCAGACGCCCTTGCCGACGATGGCGATGGGCGGCGCCTTCTTCGCCTTGGCGCCGCGCCAGCGCAGCGCGACGAGACGACACTCGCGCTCGGAGCCCTGCCCGACCGCCAGCAGCGCGCCCATGCCGAGCTTCTCCATCGCCTGCTCGTCGAGGATCTCGACGCCGACCCCGAGCTTGCTCAGCGTCTCGGCGCGCCCCGCGAAGGCCTCGGGAAACAATACGTTGGGCGGCTCGTTGACGAGGGTGCGCGCGATGTCGACGCCCTCGCCGACGCCCTCGCGCGATCGATATTGCTCTCGCGCCGCCTCGGGATCGGCCGCCGCGACATCGAGCGCGAGCGTCTCCGGCGTCTCCTCGTCGGCATCTGGCTTTTTCGATTTGTACTTCTCGAACTTGTAGGCGCGCAGGCGGACGCCGAGCGCGAAATCGGCCGCAGCCGCCGCGTCCCAGGCTTCGCCCGGCGACTCGAACAGCACGGTCGCGGCTTTGGCTTTGGCGAGCTTGCCGGCGACGAAGCCGCCGAGCTGGACGAAATCGAGCGGCTTGGCGTCCTTGCCCGGCGCGACGCCGACCACCAGGAGCCTCGGCGCGCCGAGCCCGGAAGGCGCGAGAATGTCGAGCGCGGTCATCGCCTTGCCCTTGAAGGCCGCTGCCTCCGCGGCGGTCGCGAGCGCGCCGGCAAGCGGCGCGAGCCAGCCGGAGACCCGCTCGCCGGCCTCGAGGTCGGCGCCGACGAAAGCGACCAGGGCCGCTCCCTCGGACGGCGCGAGGGCGGTGAAGGCGATCTTGGCGGCTTCGGTCATGGAACTCCTCTCGCGAGCGTCGATTCGACGCCGCCGACCCCCGGGGCCGCAGGAAGTAATCGGGGGCTTTGCCGGCTCCTGTCAATAAGCGGCGGCCTTGCTTCGGACGCCTTTCGGCGATAGCCGGGACGCAACGGAACCGCCGCCGCCGAGAACGAGGCCCCTGTTACGGATGCTGCGAATCGAACGCTACCTGTTTCGCACCGCCGGAACGGCCTTTCTCGGCAGCGTGGCGACGCTGACCGCGATCGTCTACGTGACGCAGTCGCTGCGTTCGCTCGACCTGATGACCAACAAGGGCCAGACGATCCTGGTGTTCCTCACCATCACCGGGCTCGGCGTTCCGTTCTTCATTTCGATCATCACCCCGGTCGCGCTGTTCGTGGCCGTGGTCTACAGCCTCAACAAGCTCAACGGCGACAGCGAGCTCGTGGTGATGAGCGCTGCGGGCGTGTCCCCGTCGAGGCTGCTCAGCCCGTTTCTCGTCCTGTTCGCGCTGGTGTTTGCAGGCATGGCGGGGCTCTATCTCGAGGTGATGCCGAGGAGCTTCGATGCGATCCAAGCGCTGACGGCGCGGGTGCACGGCGATTTCATCGCCAATTTCGCCCGCCCCGGTCCCTTCATCGAACTGGAGCCGGGCTTCATCTTTCACTATCGCGAACGTGCGCCCGACGGCTCGCTGCGCGGCGTCTTCATCCAGGACAGCCGCAACCCCGAGGACATCGCGACCTACATCGCCGAGCGCGGCGACATCGTCGACAGGGACGGCGACAGCTACCTGCTGCTGGTCAACGGCAGCACCCAGCACCCACACAGCTCCGGCGATTCTTCGATCATCACGTTCGACCAATACGCGATCGACCTCGCCCAGTTCATCCACAAGGACGACGACACCCAGCGGCCGCGCGAGCGCGACACCTGGTCGCTCATCGCCACCGATCCCGCGAGCCTCCCTCCCAATCTGGTCGGCCCGATGCGCGCCGAGATTTACGACCGATTCACCAGCCCGTTCTACGCTTTCGCGGCGGGGCTGATCGGATTTGCCGCGCTGGGCGAAGCGCGCACCACGCGCCAGAGCCGCGGCTGGGCGATCGGCGCAGCGGTCCTGCTGTTCATCGCGGTGAAAATCGGGGGCATGACCGACGCGCTGCTGCTCAGAGGCAAACCGGGCGTCCCCTTGGCGCTCTGGGTTCCGGTTCTGGCCTGGGCGATTCCGTTCGGGGCGGCGATCGTCAGCCTCGATTATGTGTTCTCCGGGCCCCTCGCTGCGTGCGCGTTCCGTGCGCTCGCTCGGGTGAAGCGCGCGAGACGCCCGCCATGATGTTCAGCGTTCTGGGACGCTATTTCGCGTGGCGTTTCCTGCAGGCGGTGTTGGGAGTGTTCGGCGGCGTGACCGGGCTCATCTATGTCATCGACATGGTCGAGACCCTGCGCCACGCCGGCGAAACGCAAGCGGCGTCGGGCGCGTTGATGGCGTGGCTCGCGCTGCTGCATACCCCGATCATCTCCGAGCAGGTCTTGCCGTTCGCGGTCCTGATCGGCTCGATGATCGGTTTCCTCAATCTGTCGCGCCGGCTCGAACTCGCGGTGACGCGCTCTGCGGGCGTATCGGTGTGGCAGTTTCTCGCCCCGCCGCTCATGGTCGCCGTCGCGATCGGCATCGCCGAGGTGACCGTCTACAACCCGCTTTCGACCGCGATGAAGCGGAGGGCCGACACGATCGAGGCGCAGCTGTTCGGCGGATCGTCGAGCGAGAACGGCGGCGTCTGGCTGAGCCAGCGCAGCGTCGACGGCCACGCCATCATCCATACCCAGGGCCGGGCCGGGCACAATCTCTATGTCCGTTTCCAGGCGTTCAATTTCGACCCGGATGGGACATTTTCGCAACGGGTGGACGCAGAAAGCGCCATTCTTCGCGACGGGTTTTGGGAATTACGGAACGTCACCGTCGTGACGCCCGGATTCGGCACGGAAACCGCAGGAGTGTATCTGCTGGCGACGAACCTGAAGCCAACCGAGGTGTCGCAGGCGTTCTCTCCGCCGGACACGGTGTCGTTCTGGCGCCTCTCGCCGCTCGCCGAGGAAGCCGAGAACGCCGGGCTCGACGCCACGGCCTATCGGCTGCGCTTCCAGCAGTTGCTCGCGCTGCCGGCGACGCTCGCCTCGACGGTGCTCATTGCCTCCTGTTTTTCCTTAAGAATGTTCCGTATGGGCGGCGTCCAGAAGATGATTACTGGTGGCGTCGGCGCCGGCTTCGTGCTTTATGTCGCGACGAAGATCGTCGGCGATCTGGGCGGCGTCGGGGCCTTGAGCCCCGTCGTGGCCGGGTGGCTGCCGGCGATCGTGGGCAGTTTGATCGGAGTGTTCGTGCTGCTGCAGCTGGAGGATGGCTGATGGACCGGTCCGTCGCCCATTCCGACCGAGGCGGGGCCCGTGTTTTTGCGTTCGCGCTCCGGAGGGTTGTGGCGTCCCTGTTGTGGTTCGCGGCGGCGCTGGCTTTTGCCGGCGGCGGGCAGGCCGCGTCGGCCGCGGCCCCTCAGCACAACCCGGGCAAGCTCTACGTCGACGCCGACCAGATCGTCTACGACAAGGACCACGACATCGTCACCGCGACCGGCAACGTGGTGTTGTACTACGAGAACCGCGTACTGCAGGCGGACAAGGTCACCTACGACCGCAACACCAAGCGCGTCCTGGCGGAGGGCCATGTCAAGTTCACGGACGAGCAGCACAACGTCTTCTATGAGCCGCGCTTCGATCTGACCGACGATTTCGCCAACGGTTTCGCCGACAGCGTCGAGGAGCTCGCCGTCAACAAGACGCGCCTCACCTCGCCGCGCATCGAACGTTCGGGCGGCGACATCACCGTGCTCGACAAGGCGATCTACACCGCTTGCGAACCCTGCAAGGCCCATCCCGAGCTGCCGCCGGAATGGCAGGTGCGCGCCGTCGAGATCACCGAGAACCAACTGACTCACACCGTCTATTTCGACAACGCCTGGCTCGACATCTTCGGCTTTCCCATCGCCTATGTCCCGTACATGTCCGCGCCCGATTCGACGGTGGTCAGGCAGACCGGGGTTCTCGCGCCGTACTATTCCGATTCTTCGAACCTGGGCCTCGGCGTCGGCGTGCCCTATTTCATGGCGCTCGCCCCCAACTACGATCTGACCCTGACGCCGATCTACTATTCGCAGCAGGGGCCGGCTTTCGACGCGCTCTGGCGTCAGCGGCTCGACAACGGGCAGTACAACATCCGGATCAGCGGCGTCGACCAGGGCGACCCCACAACGTTCGCCGCGCCGCCGAGCGGGGCGGGCAATCTCACCTATCGCGGCTCGGTCCAGTCCGAAGGCCAGATCTATCTCAATACGAAATGGACGCTCGGCTGGGATCTCAACTGGTTTACCGACCGCTATTATCTCAACGATTACAAGCTCACGAACACCGATCCGGCGCACGTGTTCCTAGGTGAGGTCGTATCCTCGGCGTATTTGCGCGGCCAGGACGGGCGCGGCTTTTTCGATCTTTCCGGCTATGGCTTCATGCCGACGTCGGCCTATCTCGACCAGAAGCAGGACCCGGTCGCGGCGCCGGTGTTCGACTACCATCGCACGTTCCCGCTCAATCCCAATGCGCCGTACAGCCCCGGCGGCGAACTGAGCCTCGAGCTCAACGCCCAGAACATCGATCGCACCGAGGCGCTCTATCAGGCGGTCGGCAAGCAGCTGTTCGATACGAGCTACAACCTCTACGGCGTCTGCTCGACCTATACGCCGGGGACGTCGGCCAACAATTGCCTGCTGCGCGGCATCGCCGGCGATACGGCGCGGGCGACGGCTCAGGTCGCCTGGCAGACCAAATACGTCGATCCGATCGGCGAAGTCTGGTCGCCGTTCGTGTTTGCGCGCGCGAGCGGCGCCGGCGCCGATCTGAATACCACCGGCGCCTACACCTATGGCGACGGCGTCACGGCGACGAACGGCAACACGATCCCGAATTACGCGCAGCCCGCGTTCTTCAACGGCCAGAGTTCGTCTTCCTCGATGACCGCAATGCCGGGCGTGGGCCTCGAGTGGCGCTATCCCTTCGTCTCTAATTCCTTCCTCGGCCAGCAGGTGATCGAGCCGATCGCCCAGGTGATCGTGCGTCCGAACGAGGTGGCTTCGAAGCTGCAGCCCAACGAGGACGCGCAAAGCCTGGTGTTCGACACCACGAACTTGTTCTCCTGGAGCAAGTATTCCGGCTACGATCGCGTCGAGGGCGGAACGCGGCTCAATTACGGACTCCAATACACCGACAATTTCGCTGACGGCGGACACTTCAATTTCGTCACCGGCGAGTCGATCCAGTTGGCGGGACAGAATTCCTACACCATCGCCGACGCCGTCAATACTGGCCTCGACTCCGGGCTCGACAAGCAATATTCCGATTTCGTCGCCAGCGAGACGCTGCAGCCGTTCAAGGCGCCGGTCTCGTTCATCTCCAAGCAGCAGATCGATTCGACGACGGGCCAGCTCGACCGGCTCGACGGCATCCTCACCGGCAGCTTTGGCGCCTGGTCGGCGACCCTCGATTATGCCCAGTACGCCGCGCAGCCCGAGCTCGGCTGGCAATACCCGCGCCAAGGCATCATGGCCAATGCCAACTACCACACGGACAAGGGTCTGACGCTGAGCGGCGGCGTCACATTCGACATGTCACGGCAGTATTATGACGTGGCCGGCGAGAATACGCCGCGTTTCTACGCCACCGGCTTCAATGTCGGACTCGGCTACGAGACCTCCTGCACCATGATCAAGGCCACTTACACCTCGGTCATCAGCGATCCGCTGAGCACGACGATCGGCGTGCCGCCGACCGCGACGCGCGATCAGACGCTGCTGCTGCAGATCACGCTGCGCACGCTCGGCGACGTCAAGGCTTCCATCGGCTCGGCGCAGACGACCGGCGCCAACTGAGGTTTCGGCTGCAAAGGGGCGCACGATGACCAACCCGCCGCTGGCCCTCACGATGGGCGATCCCGCCGGCATTGGCCCCGAGCTCGTGTTGCGCGCCTGGGCGGCGCGGCGGCAAATCGGCGCGCCGTTCTTCGCCTTGGCCGCGCCGGGGCCGCTCGCGGCGCTGGCGGGCGCGATAGCCCTGCCGACGCCGATCGCGGTCGTCGAGCCGGGGGACGCCGAGGCCGTTTTCGCGCACGCTTTGCCGGTGGTCGCGCTCGGCCACCCCGCCAACGCCGAGCCGGGAAGACCGACCTCCGAATTCGCCGCGGCGACGATCGAGTCGATCGAACGCGCCGTGAGATACGTGAAGAGCGGCGAAGCCCGCGCGCTGGTCACCAATCCGATCGCCAAGAAGACGCTCTACGACGCCGGCTTCCGCTTCCCCGGACATACGGAATTCCTCGGCGAGCTCGCCAAGAGTTTCGGCGGCGCGAGCGAGCCTGTGATGATGATCTGGTCGGAAAAACTCGCCGTCGTCCCGGTCACCATCCACGTCGCGCTGAGCGAGGTTCCCCAGCGACTCACGCGCGATCTCATCCTCAGAACCGCGCGCATCGTCGCTCGCGACATGCGCGCCCGGTTCGGGCTCGAGCGGCCACGGCTCGCCGTCGCCGGCCTCAACCCGCATGCGGGCGAGAGCGGCGCCATGGGCCGCGAGGAAATCGACATCATCGCGCCGGCGATCGCCGAATTGCAGCGCGAAGGTCTGGATGTCGTCGGCCCCCTCCCTGCCGACACGATGTTCCATGCGGCGGCGCGGGCGCGCTACGACGTCGCGCTGACCATGTACCACGACCAGGGCCTGATCCCGGCGAAGACGCTCGCCTTCGACGACGGCGTCAATGTCACCCTCGGCCTGCCTTTTGTGCGCACGTCGCCCGATCACGGCACGGCGTTCGACATTGCCGGCAAGGGCGTCGCCAATCCTTCGAGCCTCATCGCCGCGATGCGGCTCGCCGTGCGGCTTTCCGCTTGAGCCTCGCCGACGACGGGTTGCCGCCGTTGCGCGAAGTGGTCGCCGCGCACGGGCTCGAGGCGCGTAAATCGCTCGGCCAGAATTTCCTGTTCGATCTCAACCTCACGCGCCGCGTCGCGCGCGCCGCCGGCCCCCTGCAAGGGGTCGTGGTGATCGAGATCGGGCCCGGCCCCGGCGGGCTTACGCGCGCCCTCCTATCGGAAGGGGCGAGAAAGGTGATCGCCATCGAGCGCGACGCGCGCTGCCTCGCCGCGCTCGGCGAAATCGCGGCGCATTGGCCGGGACGGCTGGAGACGATTTGTGCCGACGCGCTCGAGGTTCCCCTTGCCGAGGTCGCCGCCCGCGCGCAAAGCGCGCCGCTGCGCATCTGCGCCAATCTCCCCTACAATGTCGCGACGCCGCTCATCGTCGGCTGGCTGGAGAGCGAGCCCTGGCCGCCTTTGTTCGATCGGCTCACCCTGATGTTCCAGCGCGAGGTCGCCGAGCGCATCGTCGCCACGCCGGAAAATCGCGCCGACTATGGGCGGCTCGCGGTGCTCGCCGGCTGGCGGACGAAAGCGCGCATCCTGTTCGATGTGCCGCCCTCCGCCTTCACCCCGCCGCCGAAGGTAACCTCGAGCGTCGTCGAGCTCGTCCCGCGCGCCACGCCGGCGCCCTGCGACCGCGGCCTGCTGTCGCAGTTGACGCTCGCAGCCTTCGGTCAGCGCCGCAAGATGCTGCGCCACTCGCTGAGAGGGTTCGCCGCCGCCCACGGCCTCGATCTCGCAGCCTGGCTGGAAAGCGCGGGCGTGGCGCCGACCCAACGCGCCGAGGAGATTCCCGTGCAGGGATTCGCGGCGCTGGCGCGCGCGGCGGGCGCTAATGAGTGAGGCGACGCTTCGATGACCGAATTCCCCGAGTCCCCGCTCGTCGACGCCGAATGGCTGCGGAACCATCTCGGCGCCGAAGACCTCGTCGTGCTCGACGCCTCCTATTATCTGCCCGCAACGCGGCGCGTCGGCCGCGAAGAATTCCTCGAAGACCACATCCCCGGCGCCGCGTTCTTCGACATCGACGAGATCGCGGATCGCGGATCGCGCCTACCCCACATGCTGCCCGACGCCGAGGATTTTGCGCACGGCATCGGCGCACTCGGCGTCGGCGCCGGCGACCGCGTCGTCGTCTACGACGGCGACGGCACGACCTCGAGCCCGCGCGCCTGGTGGATGTTCCGCGTATTCGGCCACGACAACGTGCGCGTGCTGGAAAACGGGCTGCTGGGGTGGATGTCGGCCGGATTCGCCACCGAAAGCGGCCCCGTATCGCCAAAGCCCCGGCGCTTCGCAGCGCGCTTCGATCCGAGCCTCGTCGCAAGCCTCGACGACGTCCGCGCCGCGCTCGCCAAAAGTTCCCCGCAGGTGGTCGACGCGCGCCCGGCCGGGCGGTTCGCGGGCCGCGATCCCGAACCCTGGCAGGTGATCCACGGCGGCCATATACCCGGCGCGATCTCGCTGCCGGCGGCGGAGATGCTCTACGCCAATTCCCTCTCGGAGCCCGACGAGCTCGCGAAAACCTTCGCCCGCGCCGGCGTCGACATCGACCGGCCGGTGCTCACGACCTGCGGCTCAGGCCTCACAGCCGCGATCCTCACCCTCGCGCTCGCCCGTCTCGGCAAGCCGCTCGGCCGCCTCTACGACGGCTCCTGGGCCGAATGGGGGGCGCTGGCAGAGCTGCCGTTCGAGCTCGGGCCGGGAAAGCGGGGCTGATCGCGCTCAGGCTAGCGGCGTGCGTCTTCGATTTCGACCCTCTCCCATCGGGAGAGGGTTGGGGTGAGGGCGGTCGATCGTAACCGCGGCGGATTCCCGGGCGGCGCCATTCTGTAGCCGAGGTCGTTGACCTCGGCCGGCGCGTAAGCGCCTCATCCTGCACGAGTCTTCCAAGCGGAGGCAGCGAGGTCAGCGACCTCGCCTACAATAGCGCCCGGGAAATTGCCCCGGTTACGTCCAATCAACGCAACTTATTGAAACCATACCCCCATCCGTCGCTTCGCGCCACCCCGAGAGAACGCAAAGCGTTCGCGGAGTCCCGCAAGCGGGAGAAGGGAACATCGGCCTCGAAACGAACGAGTCGGACCACTAAAGCGTATCAAATAGGGACAGGGGGGACATGATACCGAATGCACGAATTCGGCGGCATTGCGGAAGCCTCCCGACGGCAAATCCTGCAATCGTGTCCGCGCAATCCCCTGGATCGATTTTCCCTTGCGGCGCCTGGGGGTTC
>JBKQKS010000394.1:0-7587 GCA_052147395.1 Roseiarcus sp. | reverse complement strand
GGCATACGGTATACGATCGTGTCGAGACGTCGGCGTGGACGCCGACGCTCCTATTTGCGATTGCGGCGACACTTTACCAAATCCCTCTTCTGCGCTTTGGTTCTCGGCGGCGCGAAAGGGGATTTGGTCAAGTGTCAACTGAATGCCCGATGCGAAGCCGGGCGCCGCGCTACCTCTCGCCCGACCCAATCCGCTCGCGGAGCCAACTCGCCTTCACGACCCGCGGCATGAGACGTCCATTCGGCAGCGGCAGCATGGCGGCCAACGAGCGCTTTTCGTCGGGGCCGACGCTGACGTGCAGGGGGCGATGCTCGGCGTAGTAGTAGAGCCGGTCGAAGGGCAGGTTTTCGACGATCCACAGCGCGATTTCCGCCGACGAGACGCCGGGGACGAAAAAATCGACGGCCTGGCCGAGGCGGGGGCAGATCGGCTCGCCGTTCAGCTTCAATTCGCACCCCGCATGCTGGTCCCCGGGGGGATGAATATTTTTCGCGATGTGTCGGGTCAGCGCCGGGGAGGCGAAGCCGTAGCTGAGCCGCGGCACGCCGAATTTTTCTCGCACCGGCTCCAGGATGTCCTCGCAGAGCCGGCGCATGGCGGCCAACGTCGCGGGCTCTCTCGGCGTGTTGGCGACTTTTGTGCGCGCAAGGGTCTCGCCGGCGTGCATGAGGTCGGCCGCGGTGAAATGGGCGCTGAGGCGCAAAGTCTGGTCGAGGGCCATGAGAGGGTCCCTTGTAGCCGGCCGCGGCGACGCCGGCCGTGTCGGGGCCGGCGCCCCCGGGCGGCCCTCATCCGGCCCTTCGGGCCACCCCCGGGTCGAGCCCGGGGGCAAGCTCTTCTCCCGCAGGCGGGAGAAGGGAATTTACGCCGGCCCGGTCGCCACCGGGCTGTCGTCGCGCGCGCCCCATTCGGCCCACGAGCCGTCGTAGAGGCCCGCGACCTTGCCGCCGCATTCTTCCACCGCCAGGGTGAGGATCGCCGAGGTGACCCCAGAGCCGCACATGGTGATGATGGGCTTATCGAGGTCGACCCCGGCCGCAGCGAAGGCGGCGATCAGCGCCTCCTTGCTCTTCAGATGCAAGCCGTCGACGAGTTCGCTGAAGGGCAGGTTGCGGCTCCCCGGGATATGGCCGCTCCTCACCCCCGGGCGCGGCTCGGGCGCGCGGCCCTCGAAGCGGTCGGCGGGCCGGACATCGACCACGACTGCGGCGCCGGTCGCCAGCGCCTTTTTCACCTCGTCGAGGCCGGCGACGAACGAGTGGTCGAGCCGCGGCGTGAATCTTCGCGGGCTGGGATGGGCTTCGCCCTGGTCGAGCGGCCGCCCCTCGTGCAGCCACTTGGGCAGCCCGCCGTCGAGAATCTTCACATCCTCGACGCCGAAGGCGCGTAAAGTCCACCACACCCGCGCCACAGCGTAGAGACCGAGCGAGTCGTAAACGACGAATCTGAGGCCATCTCCCAAACCCAGCGCCGTCATTTCGTTGGCGAATTTGACCGGATCGGGCAGCATGTGGGGCAGGCTGCTCGTCGTGTCGGCGATCGCGTCGATATCGAAGAACACCGCGCCGGGAATGTGGCCCGCGCGGAATTCCTCCGCGCCGATGCGCCCGGTCGTCTGCAGATGCCAGGAACAATCGATGACCCTCAGGTCCGGCTCGTCGAGATGGCCGCCGAGCCAATCGGTGGAAACCAGGTTTTCGTGAATCATCGGCTTGTCCCAGGGGTTCGGTCTATGGGCCGTCCACGCGGATCCAGCCGTTGTGGCCCAGCCTCTCCTGCGGAAGGTAGGCGCTCTTGTAGCCCATCTTCTTCGATCCCTCGACCCAGTAGCCGAGATAGACGTGGGGCAGGCCGAGCCGTCGCGCCCGGTCGATGTGGTCGAGAATGACGAAGGCGCCGAGCGAGCGCCCGTGGATGTCGGGATCGTAGAACGAATAGACGAGCGACAACCCGTCGGCAAGCCTGTCGGTGAGGCAGGCCGCGATGAGCGGGCCCTGGCCGCGGCCGTTGATCGCGGTGTCCGGCCCGCGGCGGCGATATTCGGTGACGAACGTATCGATGTGGCTGTCCTCGACCATCATCGAATAGTCGAGCGACGACATGTCGGCCATCCCGCCGTCGGGATGGCGCGCGTCGAGATAGCCGCGAAACAAGGAATATTGCTCGGCGGTCGGCTTCGGCGCGGCGATCGCGCCGATGAGATCGGCATTGGCGCGCAACACGCGCCGCTGGCTCCCCGAGGGGCGGAAGTCGTCGACCAGCACACGCACCGAAACGCAGGCGCGGCAGCACTCGCAAGCCGGACGATAGGCGATGGTCTGCGAGCGGCGGAACCCGGTCTGCGTCAGCATGTCGTTGAGCGGCACGGCGCGCTTGCCGACGAGATGGGTGAACACTTTGCGTTCCTGCATCCCCGGCAGATAGGGGCAGGGCGAAGGGGCGGTCAGATAGAACTGGGGGGCGTCTCGCACTTCCCGCGTCAAGCCGCCGTCTCCCTTGCTGTCGCTTCGGCTGTTCGCGCCCGGCCGCCGAGGTTAATTCGGTTCGGGCCGGACGGGAATGGCCTCGAGCGCTCCCCGGGGCAAAATTTTGTCAGGCCCGCCGCAGCAGCACGAGGCCGCTGAGCATGTCGTGGAGATAGCGTTTATCGCCGTCGACGAGCGTGACGACGAACAGCAGCGGGAACGCCCAGCTCACGTAGAACAGGATCGCCTGCGCGGCCGCCTGAACGAAGGTCGGCCGCCCGCCCGAGCCAAAATCGGCGACTTCCAGGCCGAGCGCGCGCATGCCGAGCGTTGCGCGTCCGGCGCCGGAGACGGTGAGGCCATGGTAGATGACGGCGATGGTGGGGAACAAGGGCGGCAGCAACAGCAGCGACAGGCCGAGCGTGCCAATCAACAGCGCGAGCCAAATCATCCCGGTCAGCAACGCGACGATGATCGCGTCGAGCATCCAGGCGGCGAGCCGGCGCGTTCTGACGCCGGCGAGCCGATCTGCGCTGCGGCCGAGGACGGTGTAGGAGACGGCCTGCGACATGGATCCCTCGTTCACATTTCGTCACCAAGCATGTGGGCAGGCGCGCCCGCCCGTCAAGACTGTCAGCCCGAGACCCTGTCGACGACGCCGAGAATGCCGCCGGGCAGGGCCGAAATCGAGACTGAGGCGACGCGGCGAAATTACAGAATCGCTCGAAATGTCCGACGCTCCGTCATTGCGAGGAGCGCAGCGACGAAGCAATCCAGGGGCCGCAGCCCGGCCGCCGTGGATTGCTTCGCTTCACTCGCTTTTGACGGTAACGACAGTTGGCGCACTCAGATTCCACGATGTCCACCTACAGGGCATCGACGACCGCGCCGAGGGCGTCGGCAGTTGCCGTCAACCCTTGGCGCTTCATGCCTGCCAAGAGGTTTGCGGCGGTATAGGTCGGGTTTTTCAACGAGGCGCGCAGAAGGCGCAGAAGGCGCAGAACAGTCATTACCTGGGCTTGGTCGCTTTCCAGAAGGCCGAGGAGAAACACGTCGGGATGCACGGCCTCGATGTTGAAACCGGCAAGGACGGCGTCGGGAAAATCCCGCAGATTGACGGTGACGATGGCGCGCGCCTCGGCGTGAATGGCGGCGGCCAGAACGTGGCGATCATTGGCGTCCGGCAGCGTGAGCGCGTCGATGCGATGCTCATAGCCCTCGACGATGGCATCATTGATGCGCGCGTCCATCAGGCGACGTGTCCGTTCGATTCGCGCTTGAGGAATATCAGGGCGATTGCGGACGAGCGCGGAAACCCATTCGTCCTGGACGGCTGCCGACCAACGCGCTCGAAACACGCCGTGCAACGCGAGGCGTATCAGAAGGTCACGAAGAAGTGCGGGATAGAGAACGCTTGCGTCGAGAAACGCCGAGGGAACGGGCGTTTCGTTCATAAGAGGCCGAATTCCTGATCGAACGCGACGATTTCATCGAGAGCGTTCTGGCCTTTGGCGAAGGAGTCGGCTTTGTAGGCCAGCACGTCACGTAGAGACAAACGCCGGTGCTTGCCGACCTTGTGAGCCGGAAGGGTTCCGTTCTCGACCAGGCCGACGACAAAAGGCCGCGACACGTTCAGCAGATCGGCGGCTTGTTGCGTCGTGATTTCGGCCTCGACGGGTACGAGCGTGACGGCGTTTCCGGCGGCGGTTTGCTTGAGAATATCCATCAACAAGCTCGCAACGGTCGGAGGCAGATCGTCGGTCGTGAATCGTTGACCGGCGGCGAGCGCGGCGCGCGCCGTTTCCGCAAGCTTAGCCTCTTGCGCCGACGGAATTACTGGATCGATAGGGCTTCTGTGCATGGCCTCGAACTCCTTAGCGTTGAACCGCCCCAACATGAAAGAACATGCTGGGAGTGGTAATATATCATTTTATCGAAATAAACACAATAATCGAAACCATCGAAAGGCCATCCCCCGTCCTACGGTTTTCGCTTTCTTCCTGTCTCTCAGGCCGACTGCGCCTATATTACGTCTATCTACGGTGCTCAGAAATGGGTGTCCGCTGCCCTCAACGGGCACTACAGACCAAGGCAGCCGCAAGGCTGCCTTCCGAGATCGAGAGCGTATTTTCGCGACGCGTTTTGATCGTGAACGACGAAGCCAATTCCGAAGCCGAGCAGCGCTTTCGCGCTATCGGCGTTACGGCGAGGGGACGGTGCGCGTTCATTGTTTTCACGCTACGCGGAAAACGACTTCGCCCGCTCAGCGCCCGCTACATGCACAGAAAGGAGAACTGCGGTATGAAAAAGACAATCCCGACTCTCGAGACCGATGAGGAAGCCGAGCGCTTCGTGGACACCGCCGATCTCAGCGAATACGACCTTTCCGGTCAGTTCGTGAAATTCGAGCTGAGGCGCAAGGACAAGACGGTGAGCCTGCGATTGCCCGAGGCTTTGCTCAACGAGGTTCGCCTTCACGCCAAGCGGGCCGGTATGCCGTATCAGCGCTTTATCCGCATGGCGGTCGAGCGGGCGGTGCATGAGCCGAAGTGATCTCGGGAGCATGATGAATCACGACCTCGGAAGGGTATTCAGTGACAGTGCATTCAACTCGGCTTCTCACGGCGCCCCCTGGGGAACCCGGCAAAGGTCTGACCCTGGACTACCCTGAGCGAGTCAGGGAGCGTCCGTAAAGCGCACTGTCCCCGGAACAGGGCGCCTCGAAGAATTGACGGACGCCCCAGTTGCATGATATCTACCCTGCAATAGATATCGCCCATAGAGGCGCCGGTGACCGCCACGGCAAAGATTTTCATGCATGGCCGCAGCCAAGCAGTGCGCCTGCCCAAAGCGTTCCGCCTGCCGGGCAAGGAAGTGCGCGTCACGCGCGTCGGCAACGCGGTGTTGCTCGAGCCGATCGACGAAAAGAAGCCCTTCGACGCCGAGGCGTTCTGGGCCAAGATCGACGCGCTCCTCGCCGGCGAACCGTTCCCGGACGTGAACGACGACGACTTGCGTCCCGAACTCGACGACGTCGTCGTGTTCGACTGATGGGCGCGCTGCTCTTCCTCGACACCAACGTCGTCGTCGACCTGCTGGGGCGCCGCCGGCCGCGCGTGCGGCGACGCTACGTCGAGGCGCGGGACAATGACGTAGGTCTCGCCCTGTCGACTGTCGTTCTGTTCGAGCTGCGTTTTGGCGCCGCAAACAGCGCGCGTATCGAGCAGAACGGGCGTGCGCTCGACTCGCTGTTGGCGGACGGCTTCGTCATCGCGCCCTTCGACGCGGACGACGCTGCCGAGGCTGGCGCGATTCGAGCGCTGCTGCGACGCGGCGGCAAGGAGATCGGCCCTTACGACATCCTCATCGCCGCCCAGGCACGCCGCCGCGGCGCGGCACTGGCGACACACAACGTCGAAGAGTTCGAACGCGTGCCGGGGCTCATCGTCATCGACTGGGCGGCGTGACGAAGGCCGACGAAGCAGCGGACACTGCATTACCGCATTATGGTGGCGCCATAGCAAATCTCTTTTCCCGAGGCTTCGGCCATCGCACCCCTCAACCGGCGCTCCGCGGCGCCTTCTCCCAATGGGAGCAGGACGCCTCTTCCGCCGTTCCCGTACGCCGCCAACCGTTACGTTCCGCCCGCTACCCCGAGACCTTGTCGACGACGCCGAGAATGCCGCCGGGCCTCAGCGTCAGCAAAGCCGCCAGCAGCGCGAACACCGCGACGTCGCGATAGTCGATCGGAAACGCCGCCGACCACAGCGCCTCGAAGCCGCCGATGATGAGCCCTCCGAGAAAGGCGCCGGGGATCGAGCCGATGCCGCCGAGAATCGCGGCGACCAGGGCCTTGAGGCCCAGCGTCGTCGCCGCGCCATAGCCGACGGCGCCGTAGAACATCGTCATCACGAAGCCGGCGACGCCGGCGAGCGCGCTCGCCAGCGTGAAGGTGGCGGCGTAGAGACGCTCGGGATCGACGCCGAACATTTCCGCCGCGAACGCGTCGTCGGCGTAGGCGCGCCAGCGCCGGCCGAATTCCGAGCGCCGCATCAGTGCGATCAGTCCGAGCCCGCAGCCAAACGCGATAGCGACCGCGCCCCAGGCGTTGGCCGCGGTGGTGACGATGAAGTTTTCCGCCCGCGCCACGCCGAAGGGCTGGTTGAGCACCGGGGGAACCCAATTCAGCCGCGACCCCTGGGTCAGACGCAAAAACTCCTCGAGGAACAGCGCGAGCCCGATCGTCGCCACCAGCACGATCTGGCCGCTCGACTTGCGCAGCGGCAAAAACACCCAGCGGCTCGACGCATAACCCCAGCTCCCGGCGACGAACACCGCATAGACGAAGCCGAGGGCGAGTATCGGCGCCGGCGCCTCGCCCGCCATGATCGTCGCGCCCAGCGCCGCGCCATAGCCGCCCGCCGCCGCGAGCGGCCCGAAGGCGAGATTGATCCGCCCGACGAGGCCGTAAACCAGCGAGAAAGCCGCCGCGAGCAGCGCATAGACCGCGGCGAGCGGCAGGCCGTTGATCGCCTGCTGCAACGCGTAGGCCGCCTTTTCCGGAATTTTCGGCAGGCCGGAAATGTCGCCGAACGGCGCCGGATCGGCGGCCAGCGACTGCGCCGTATCGAGCCAGAAGCGGATGAGAAAGTAGAGCTTCACCGGCGACAGCGGGGCGCCGTCGAGACTGAGCGCGACGAGGTCTTCGGGGCGATTGGGCCGGCCGGCGGCGCGATAACGGCAGTGGATCAGACGGTTCTGCTGATCCAGGCCATTCTCGAAGCGAACCACGACGCCGCGCCGGTCCTCGTCCTCGCCGAGGCCCAGAATCGCGAGCTTGGCGTCCGGCGGCTGTAGCGCCGGCAGCGCGATGCGGCAGAGCCGCGCCTGATCGGTCTCGACCGTATTGGCGCAGCCTGCGAGCGCTAAGAGCGCGGCGAGCGCTACGAGCGCGGCGGGCGCGATCAGGGCAGGGGGCTTCACGGCGTCTTCGTGTGCAAGGATCCCGACGGCAAGATCACGTTCCACCAGTTTGTGACGAATTGTAGCCGGGGGCGCTGACCCCGGCTTCTCGCCACGGGAGCATCAGTTGCGGCGGCCGGGGTCGGCGCCCCCGGCTACA
>JBKQKS010000393.1:0-4935 GCA_052147395.1 Roseiarcus sp. | reverse complement strand
AACAGGTTGTAGTATCTGGTTGTAGAACAGATCGTGAATTGGCGCTACTTCGTGCAATCATAAGGCGAAACCCTTCACCATATCGGACTCTCGTGAATGCCGACCGTAGCAATTGAGCCGAATGGCGCGCGCCGAGTTCTCGACCCAACAGGCCAAAAGTTCGCGCCGCGCCGTGCAACAGGGCTTGCACGCCGCCGCGTTGGTGGCGCGCGCCTCGAAGTTCGGCGTCGACGGCAGAGCCATTTCCGGAATTAGAATAAGATGACACGCAATTCATTCTCCTTTTTCTCGAACCGCCATCGCCGCGCGCAGGGTAATGAAGCAAGTGTCGGCGTATCATCCCGCCGTATTATCCTCACTATCTGGTTATCTTGCTATACCCCGACTCCTTGAAGACGCGGGAAAAAAGGCCTGCGTTTGGCGGTCGTCCGGATTCGGATGGCGACATGATTCGCGGCGGCTTTCTGAGTGAAGAGGATCGCAGGGCGCCCCTCGGCTCACACAGCGAACGGGGCCTGTAGCTTCGACCACCCAGCCGGGCGACCGATGCCCGAAACCCATTTCACACCTTCTCCCACCCGCCGCTCTGCGCCGAGCGGAAGCAGGCGTCGATGACGCGCATGTTGGCGATCGCGTCCTCGATCGGGAATTCGAGCGGCGAGAGCCCCAACACGGCGCGCGCAAAAGCGTCGCCTTGCAGCGTGTATTGATCGCAGACCGGGAATTCCTCGACCCTGGCGCCGCCGCCGACGAGATCGGCGCCGGAATCGACGACGATGCGGGTCGGACGGTCGATCGGCGCGTTGAACGGGATCTCGAGTTCGATGCGCCCGCCCGTCCCGGCAATCGCCACGTGCTGGCAGCCAGAAATCTGCGTCGCCGCCGAGAACGTGAGATGCCGCCCGCCGGGAAATTCTAAGAGCGCGCTAGCGAGCCGGTCCGTGCCGAAATCGTTATCGACATCGAGCGCGGCGACGACGCGCGTGGGTTCGGCGCCGAAGATGTAGCGGGCCGTCACAATTGCGTAACAGCCGATGTCGTAGAGCCCGCCGCCGCCGGGCGGCTGGTTGCGGATGTCGCCGGCGTCGATGAGCCTGTAGGCGAACACGGTCTGGATCGCGCGCACGTCGCCGATGCCGCCCGAATCCGCGATCTCCTTGGCGCGCCGCCATTGCGGATGGAAGCGCACCATGAAGGCTTCCGCGAGCTTTCTGCCCGAAGCGTCGCGCGCGGCGACGAGGCGCTGGGCCTGCGCAGCGTCGAGCGCGATCGGTTTCTCGCACAATACGTGCTTGCCCGCGGCGAGCGCTTTCTCCGTCCAGGGAACGTGGAGATCGTTGGGCAGCGGAACGTAGATCGCCTCGATCTCGGGATCGGCGAGCAACGCCTCGTATGAGCCGTAAGCGCGGGGGATGCCGAGCCGGCGCGCCGCCGACGCGGCTCTGCCGGCGTCGCGCGAGGCGATGCCGACGATCTCGCAGAGCACGCCCTGCTGCATGGCGGGGATCACCTTCTCGGTCGCGATCTTGGCGACGCCGAGCACGCCCCATTTCACCCGCCGCATGGCGGTCCTCCGCCGTGTTCGCGATCCGACTTCAGTCCTTCGGCTGCGGATACCGCTGATCCGCTTGGCGGGCAATCATCCAGCCCGGATATTCCGGCTTCGGCGCGCTCACTGCGTCGAGCTCGGCGATGTCCTCGGCGTCGAGTTGCAGCTTGCTCGCGGCAAGGTTGTCGTCGAGCTGCTCGACGGTCTTGGCGCCGACGATGACGCTCATCACCCCCTTGCGCTGCAACAGCCAGGCGAGCGCGACGCGCGCCACCGTGGCGTCGCGCCTGTCGGCGATTTTGCGCATCACATCGATGATGTCGTAGGCGCGCTCCTTGTCGACCGGAGGGAAATCGAACGCGGCGCGGCGCGCATCGTTCGACTTGGAACCCTCGCGGGTGAACTTGCCGGAAAGGAAGCCGCCGGCGAGCGGGCTCCACACCATCACCCCGAGGCCCTGGTCCTCGACCAGCGGCAGCACTTCGCGCTCGAGGTCGCGCCCGGCGATGGTGTAATAGGCCTGCACGGTCTCGAAACGGGCAAAGCCCCGCCGCTCGGAGATGCCGAGCGCCTTCATGATCTGCCAGGCCGCCAGATTGGAGCAGCCGATGGTGCGCACGTAGCCCCGAGATACGCAGTCGTCGAGCGCGCGCAGCGTCTCCTCGAGCGGCGTCGCCGGGTCGAAGCCGTGAATCTGGTAAAGGTCGACGTGGTCGAGACCCAGGCGCCTCAGGCTTCCGGTGATCTGGTCCATGATGTGGCCGCGCGACAGGCCGACGGCGTTGGGGCCGGGGCCGGTGCGGCCGCGCACCTTGGTGGCGACGATCACATCCTCGCGCGCGACCTTCAAATCGCGCAGCGCCTGCCCGAGCAGCACCTCCGATTGGCCTTCCGAGTAGACGTCGGCGGTATCGAGGAAATTGACGCCCGCCTCGAGAGCGCGCGCGACGAGCGCCGTCGCGCCGGCCTGGTCGACGGTTCCGATGGCTGCCCAGAAGCCCGATCCGCCGTGAAACGTCATGCAGCCCAGGCAGATTTCCGAAACGAATTGGCCGCTGCGGCCGAGGGGTCGATAACGCATGGCTCGATCTTTCCTAGGTGAGAAAGGCAAAGGACGCACGCCTGGAGTTATGCTCGCGCCCGCCAACGCACAAGGGAAGCCGACGCCGCCAACGTGGCGCCAGACGTCGTCGGATCACATTCGACATTCGACATGCCCTTCGCCGAGCGCGATCAACGTCAGCATGTGCAACGTGGCCGGGTAGTAACGTTGGAAGTCCACCGACCTCAGCTTCGCCGGAAACGGGGCGCCGGTCGCGACGCAACGCGCATAAGCCGCAACGGCGCGATAGCCGGAGTCGGCGAAGGTCTCCGCCTTGGCGCCCGTGTCGAGGTCGACGACAGGGGGCGCCGTGTCGTCCGGACCCGCCCACGCCCGGACCAACTCGGACAGGCGTCCACGCTGCTTCGGCTGACCCCAGGCGAGGTAGAGCGGCACGCGGACGGCGTCGTAGCCGAAGCGATCGGGGAACCCTCCGGCGGGGCGCACGCCCTCGCTGAGCGCGATCCAATCGCTCGGCAGCTTCGCCGGACCGAACTTGGCGGCGTCGAGCAGCGCGAGGCCGCTTTGTCGGAGCGCCGGCCAATCGACATCGGGCGCGACGCGCTCGAGAGCATCGAACGCCGGAAACACCCAGTAGGACAAGTTGACCACCGGGCCGTCGTCACGATCGTTGGGCCCGAAGCCGGCGACGCCGGGCCGCAGCATGGCGCCGAGAGCCGAGCGGAACGTCAGCTTCGACCCGATGACGCGCGCGATCTTCGCCGCAGCCCGAGTGTAGCCGCGATCGTTCCAACGCCGGCCCGCTTCCGCCAGCGCCCAGGCGATCAACAGGTCGCCGTCGGTTGCGTTGTTCTCGTCCAGGACGTGCGGATCGTCGTGCGGGCGCCAGCGCCAGGCGGCGAGCCCGTC
Organism: Roseiarcus sp.; assembly: GCA_052147395.1. GTDB lineage: Bacteria > Pseudomonadota > Alphaproteobacteria > Rhizobiales > Beijerinckiaceae > Roseiarcus. The sequence continues at coordinate 1,414 of JBKQKS010000393.1, read as the reverse complement.
GCCGCGGATTTCCAAATTCGTCTGGGTCCAGCTCCATAGCCTGTCGAGCGTCTGCCGATCATCGGCGAATTCAGCGAGCAGCATCGCATAGCCCTGACCCTCGCTGTGGCTCACGCCGCCGGCGAGATCGTCGATCAGACGGCCATCGCCGGAGATGAAGCGCTGCTTGTAGGCGTTCCACAGATCCACCGACGAGGGCCGAGCCGACTGCGCCTCGGCGCCGAGAGCAGCTGAGGCGAGCGCGGCGGCGATCGCGAGGACGAAGCTCAGCATTCTCATGCGGAAATCTGTTTTCGCGATCTCGGCGCAGCGACGGAAAACCGATTGCACAACACAACCTCGTCGAAGGTCTCGACGATCTCCCCGCTTCCCGGGGCGGCCGCAGCCGGCCCGCCGGGCGCGGTCGAAGGCGTCAAATGTTCGCGCACATCGAGGTCCGGGTCACGCCGCCATGTCCGGTGGCGGCGCCAAGGCGCCGGTCATCATCGCCACCGCGTCCGACATCGTCACCTTCTTCGGGTCGACGACGGTCAGGCGCTTACCCAGCCGGTGGATGTGGATGCGGTCGGCGAGTTCGAACACATGCGGCATGTTGTGCGAGATGAGAATGATCGGCAGGCCGCGCTTTTTCACGTCGAGGATGAGCTCGAGCACGCGGCGCGATTCCTTGACGCCGAGCGCCGCTGTCGGCTCGTCCATGATGATGACCCGCTTGGCGAAGGCGGCGGCGCGCGCCACCGCAACGCCCTGGCGCTGGCCGCCCGACAGCGTTTCGACCGGCTGGCTGATGTTCTGGATCGTCATCAGGCCAAGTTCGTTGAGCTTTTCGCGGGCGAATTTCGCCATCGCGCCGCGATCGAGGTAGCGGAACCATTGCCCGAGCGGTCCCTTGGCGCGAATTTCCCGCCCGAGGAACATGTTGTCGGCGATCGACAGCGCCGGCGACAGAGCGAGGTTCTGATACACCATCTCTATGCCGGCCTCGCGCGCGTCGATCGGCGATTTGAAGTTGACGACCTCGCCGCCGAGGCGGATCTCGCCGGAATCGGGAATCACGGCGCCGCAAACCGCCTTGACCATCGTCGACTTGCCGGCGCCGTTGTCGCCGATCACCGCCAGGATTTCGCCGGCATAGAGGTCGAAATCGGCGTGGTCGAGCGCCGTGACGCGGCCATAGCGCTTGACCAGCGAACGCGCGGTGAGGATGGGCTGGACGCTCACTTGGAGACCCTCCGGATCCATTGGTCGAGCGCGACCGCGACGATGATCAGGATGCCGATCGCGAATTCCTGCCACAGCACGTCGAGACCGGCGAGCGACACGGCGGAGCGGAACACGCCGACGATGAGCGCCCCGACCAGGGTGCCGATTATCGAGCCGCGGCCACCGAAAAGCGAGGTGCCGCCGATCACCA
>JBKQKS010000392.1:0-66786 GCA_052147395.1 Roseiarcus sp. | reverse complement strand
CCCAACTTCTGGTTCGGCATCGTGCTGGTGCTGGTCTTTGCCGTGCATTTGCGCCTCGCGCCCGCGGGCGGCTTTCCCGGCTGGTCGGACCCGGGGCGGGCGCTCGTGGCGCTGATCTTGCCGGCGGTCGCGCTCGGGCTGGTGCAGGCGGCGATCCTCACCCGCGTCACGCGCTCGGCGCTGGTCGAGACGCTCGGCGAAGATTTCATCCGCACGGCGCGTGCGAAGGGCGTGTCGAGGCGGGCGACGCTGTGGCGCCATGCGCTGCCCAACGCGCTGCCGCCGATCCTCACCATCATGGGGCTGCAATTCGCCAACCTCGTCGCCGGCGCGGTGGTGGTGGAGAACGTGTTCGTGCTGCCGGGGCTCGGGCGGCTCATCGTGCAGGCGATCAACAACCGCGACGTGCTGGTGGTCGAGGATTGCGTGATGGGGCTCGCCGCCTTCGTCATCGCGCTCAATCTCGTCGTCGATCTCGTCGCCGCGGCGATCGATCCGCGCCTCAGGGCCGGCGCGGCATGACCTCGGCCTTTCTTCGTGCGCGTTCGCCGAGCTTGTGGCTGGGCGCCGCCATCGTCACGCTCATCGTTGCGCTCGCCGGGCTGTCGTTGGTCTGGACGCCGTACCCGCCGGCGGCTATCGACATCGCGCATCGGCTGGCGCCGCCGTCGGCCGCGCATTGGCTGGGCTCGGACGCGCTGGGACACGACGTCGCTTCGGACATCATCGCCGGCGCGCGGGTGTCGCTGATGGTCGGCGTGATCGCGGTGGGCATCGGCGTCGGGTTCGGCGTCGCGCTCGGGCTTTTTGCCGCGATGGCGAAGGGTCTCGTCGAGGACGCGATCATGAAGCTTTCCGACTTCGCATTCGCCTTCCCCGCGCTGCTGCTCGCCATCCTCCTCACCGCGACCTACGGGCCGGGGGTGGTCGACGCGATCCTCGCCATCGGCGTCGCCAATGTTCCGATCTTCGCCAAACTGACCCGCGCGACGGCCAACGCCGTGCTGACGCGCGAATTCATCCTCGCCGCGCGCGCGGCGGGGCGGGGGCGGATCGCCATCGCGCTCGATCACGTGCTGCCCAACATCGCGCCGCCGCTCATCGTGCAGGCGACGATCCAGTTCGCCATCGCCATCCTCGCCGAGGCCGCGCTCTCCTATCTGGGTCTTGGCGCGCAACCGCCTATGGCGTCCTGGGGCCGCATGCTCGCCGACGCCCAGCCCTGGCTCTACAACGCGCCGCGGCTGGCGATCTTCCCCGGCGTTGCGGTCGCGGTCTCGGTGCTCGGCCTCAATCTCGTCGGCGACGGCCTGCGCGACGCGCTCGATCCGAAGCTGCGCGCGAGGCGCTGAGCGCATGCTGCTCGAGGTCGACCGGCTCGCGATCGAATTGCTGACGGCGCATGGCGCGCGGCGCGTGGTGCGCGACGTGTCGTTCTCCCTCGACGCCGGCGAGAGTTTTGGCCTGGTCGGGGAATCGGGCTCGGGCAAGACCATGACCGCGTTGGCGCTGATGGGCCTGTTGCCCGACGGCGCGAAGGCTTTCGGCGCCGCGCGCTTCGAGGGGCGGGACCTCATCGCGCTCGGCGAGGCTGAGATGCGCGCGCTGCGCGGCGACCGCATCGCGATGATCTTCCAGGAGCCGATGACGGCTCTGAACCCGCTGCATCGCATCGGCGCGCAGGTCGCCGAGCCGCTGCGGCTGCACCGCAAGATGGCGAAGACCGCGGCCTGGGCGAGGGCCGTCGAGCTGCTCGGCCATGTGCGGCTGCGCGACCCCGAGCGCCTCGCCCGTTCGTATCCTTATCAGCTCTCCGGCGGCGAACGCCAGCGCGCGATGATCGCCATGGCGCTCGCTTGCGGCCCAAAACTCATGATCGCCGACGAGCCGACGACGGCGCTCGACGTCACCGTGCAGGCCAAGATCCTCGATCTTCTCGCGAGTCTCGCTTTAGAATCGGGGATGGCGACGCTGCTGGTGAGCCACGATCTCGCGGTCGTCGCCCGGCGCTGCCGACGGGTCCTGGTCATGTACGGCGGCGAGGCGATGGAGGAGGGGCCGGTCGAGACCGTGCTCGGCGACGCGCGCCATCCCTATACGCGGGCGCTGCTCGGGGCGCGACCGAGATTCGGCGAGCGTGCGCGTCTCAACGCCATCGCCGGCCCGGCGCCGACCCACGACGACGGCGCGACCGGCTGCCCGTTCGCGCCGCGCTGCCCGAAGGCCGCCGACATCTGCCGAAGCGCGAAGCCGCCGACCGTGGAATTCCCCGGCGGCCACAAGGTGCGCTGCGCGCGGCTGGACGCTTAGGCGGAGGTTCCTGCTTCCGCGAATAACCGGGGCAATTTCCCGGGCGCCATTGTAGGCGAGGTCGCTGACCTCGCTGCCTTCGCTACGCAGACTCGTGCAAGACGAGGCGCTTGACAAGCCGACCGAGGTCGTCCTTCGACAGCTCAGGATGAGGGCGCTCGAGCTACAGAATGGCGCCGTCCGGGAATCTGCCGCGGTTACTAGCCCGTCTTCGCGGATTCGCCTGTGCACAACCCGACTTTGCGACTTTTCGCGAGGCATGAGTATTTGAATTGGTTGATGCCGTCCGCGGAAACAGTGCCAAGAATGGCTGTAGTGAAGACCAACTAAGTTCGAGCTGGATTCCCAAGCTCGCGTCCGTGTCGAAATACGAGGCTCTAATTGCAATTCGTGTTGTCAGCCCTGCTCGGCGCAATTGCAGCCGCCCGTGCCGAGGCCGGCCCCCGCCGCGATTGTCAGCTGGGCCCGCCGGCCTCGACGCGGCCGGCCACAAACATCGCGGCGCCTTGCCGCCTTTCGGGCAACTAGAAGTCGCGCACAATTTCCAGCGAGCCGATCAGGCCCCAGGAATGGCCGATGAAAGCGGGCGGCGCCGAATAGCTGGCCGGAATCGCCTGGCTCGTGGATTCGGCGAGGGCTTGGAACTGGAAATCGAGATGCGGGACGGGCGTCCAATGCGCGACCGCGCCGCCGAGCACGCTCGTGGCGTTCGCCGAAATCATCGCCGGCGCGCCGCTATAGCTCACGTGCGCCCAGGAGATCTCGGGCGAGATCGCGAATTGTGCAGTAAAACGGTGCTCGACGTACGCCGCGGCCGACCACGCCGTCGGGTAGGACCAGCTTCCCGGGGCATAGTCGAGTGCGTCGGTGAGTTGGAAGATCGCGCCATTGCCGTTGAGGTTGAAGCCCTGATCCCAAGGGCTCTGCGCCGTGTTCGGGATGCCGGAATAGCCGAGCGCCGCCGTGCTCCAGACGGCTTGCGCGCCAATCTTGTCGCCCTCGCCCAGCATGGGCAGGTTGAGCGTCGCGCCGATGAGCGCCGCGCCGCCCCAGTGATCGACGGTGTCGCCGGATATGCCCGTGACATGCGTGTCGTGCGCGACGCCGGACACTTGCGCCGAACCCCAGGGCTGATCGACGCGCAACGCGCCGACCACGTCGGGATAGCGGAGGCCGTAGTAAGCGTTGGCGAAACCGCCATCGATCCCGTTGTTGACCTCGGCGCCGGTTGGCTCCTCGAGCGAAAGCGTGGCGCTGAAACCGGAGCCGAACGGGGCGGTGTAAGCGATCAGCAGCGGCTGATTGCCATTGACGCGGTCGGGGGAAAAGAAGTCGAACTCGAGGGCGCCGCCGGCAAGATAGGAGAAGTAGGAGCCGACGCGGCCGGCGGTGAGGCCGGCGAACTGCACGTAGCCCAGGTTGAGCGCGGTCGCGTTGCCGTTTGCGTCGAACCCCGTCGAGCCGGTCGCGAGAACCTCGATGAACCCGCGAAGCGGGCCATAGGCGGTGTTCGAGCGCAAGTCGAAAGCGAGATCGCCATGGGCCATGAAGCCGAAATCGTCGCGCTGGGCGGGGGGAACCAGCGCGCCGAGGGTCACGGGGCTGGCGCCCGGCGTTGCGGTGAAAAAGAGCCCGAACTGATTCGCCAGCGTCCCCATTTGCGTTTCAGCTGCGAGATAGCCCGAGAAGCGCACACAGGTCTCCGAGCCGGGCAGCACGAAGCCCGTCATGCCGCCGACGCTGCAAACGGCGAGGCCCTGCGGCGCCGGCGCGGCGGCGCGATCGGGCAGGTCGGCGGCGGAAGCTCCGCTCGCAGCAACCGAGATCGCCATTCCGGCAGCGAAAAGGACCTGTGCTCTAGCGCTCGAACATGTCACCGTACGTCGCCCCGCCCGTATGCGTTCAGGAGAATAGTTTGTAAACGTTAAACGTCCATGACCATGCACGCTCGCCCCCCAAACACGCGGCCGGGCTTTCCCGGGCGCAGGCGGCCGAGCGATACCTAGTCGAGGTTCCGATTTGTTGCAAGGAGTGGCGAAACCGCCTAGACTGCGCGCGGGCGGAATCGAACGCGATTTCTCTGAGCGGAGCCGTGAGTCCCAGCATTGTTCGACGAATTTCGGCGCTGATTCGGATCGTGTGGGGAACTCGACGTCCATTCCGAGAACCGGCGGGCGAGGACCAGGAGGGTTCATGGCAGGGGGCCGCTTTATTTTCATTGGGCGGTTCGCGCCGGCCGCGATCGTGGCGGCCCTTGCCGCAGCGCCGGCCGTGGCCGCCTGGGTTCACCCCTCGGTCCCGGGGTCGTCGAATTCGGGCGGGCAGCAAATCAGCACCGGCCCGCCGACCTCGGTGACGCTCAGCGCCAACGGCAGCAACAAAGTTCTGTCGGCGACGGCGATCGCCAGCGGCGTGAGCCTGGGAACGCCGACGACGGTCGCGACGAGAAGCGGCGCAGGCGGTTCGACCTCGCAGACCGTGACGTCCTTTTCTTCGGCGACCGCCATCACCGTCAAGGTCCATTTGACGTACACTTACAGCTACAACTCCGACACGAATTTCGCCGCTGCCCCCCGGAGCATTCCCGCGTCCGCCACGTTCACTTTCGCCAACTTGAGTTCGGCCGCGCAATCGCAGACGGTGATCGACGGCGTCATCACCATCACCGCGACGCCAAACGCCGCCAACAACACGATCGTCGTCACTTACAGCCAGGCCTCCAATCCGGGGTTGAGTGCGGTCGGCCAGCGCCCCGATCCGCCGGCGAATGCGATCACGCTGACGCTGACGCCGCCGCCGACGACCATGTCGGCCTCCAGCATGGGCCCCTCGGGGACCGTGATCGCGCCCAGGCCTTTCGCGACGCCGACGCCGATCTTCGGCGATCCTGTCGCCGAAGTGCTTCGAGCCTCGAGCGAAGCGCAAGCCGCCATCGATCTCTGCAACACCAATGTCGGCACTTGCGTCGCCGACGCCCTCGACGCCTATGCCGACAAGCTCGAGGTGATCGCGCCGCGGCTGCCGCCGCAATTGCGCGTGTTGCCGCGCGTCGTGCACGAGGCCGCGGCCAAGGTGCGCGTCGCGCGCACCAAGGTGGAAGCCGTCAAGGCGGTGAAGGTGGCGATCGTGCAGGTGGCCAAGGCGATTTCGCTGCTGCGCACGGAAGACCCCAACGCCGCGCCGGTCGGCGTTCAGGTCGGCCGCGCCGTCGATGGCGTGCTCGAAGCCGGGGAAACGAAACTGCTGCGCGCCACCGAGCTCTGAAACGATAGGGATTTCGGCGCGACAAAAGGCATTGGACGCGCCCGAGGCGACGCTATAGGATCGGGTCTCCGCGTGAGACGCGACATGACGGGGCAAGCATTGCGAGATCCGTGTTCGGGACGGCGGCTACTAGCTGCACGACGTTTCGACCAACGGCAGGCGCGTCGATGGCTCGGAATACCGGGTTTGCGAGCCCTGTCTGCCGAAGTAACGGGGCGAGGACGAGGGGGTTTCATGACAGAGGGCTGGTCGGTTGTCACATGCCGTTGGGCGTCGGCCGCGATCGCGGTGGCCCTTGCCGCGGCGCCGGCCGCGGCCGCCTGGGTTCACCCCGCGGGTCCGGGTTCGTCGAGTCCGGGCGCGCAGCGAATCATCATCGAACAGCCGACCTCGGTGACGCTCACGGCCAGCGGCAGCAACCAAGCCTATTCGGCGACGGCGACAGCCGCCGGCGTGAGCGTAGGAACGCCGGCGGCGGTGCAGACGAGCAACAGCGCCGGGGGTTCGACGTCGCAGACCGTGACGTCCTTTTCGTCGGCGACCGCCATCACCGTCAAGGTCAATTTTACGTACACGTACTCCTACTACTACACCAAAGACAACAAGTATATCGACCCCGAGGTGACTGTTCCGGCATCCGCCACGTTCACTTTCGCCGACCTCAATTCGCCCGCGCAATCGCAGACGGGGATCGGCGGCCGCTTTACGATCACCGCGACGCCCAGCGCCGCCAACGACACGATCCTCGTCACCTACGGCGAGGGCCGCTTTCCGGCGTTGAATGCGATCTCGCTGGCGCTGCCGCCGCCGCCGCCGACGACCTTGTCGGCCGCGAACACGGGCCCCTCGGGGACAGTGATCGCGCCCAAGCCTCACGCGACGCCGACGACGATCGTCGGCGGCGCCATCGCCGAATTGAACCAAGCCTCGAGCCAAGCGCAAGCCGCCATCGGCGCCTGCGACACCAATGTCGGCACCTGCGTCGCCGACGCCCTCGACGCCTATGCCGACGAGCTCGATGCGATCGCGCCGCGGCTGCCGCCGCAAATGCGCGCGCTGCCGCGGATCGTGCACCAGGCCGCGGCCAAGGTGCGCGTCGCGCGGACCAAGGCGGAAGCCGTCATGGCGGTGAAGACGGCGATCGTGATGGTCAACAAGGCGATTTCGCTGCTGCGCGCGGAAGACCCGAACGCGGCGCCGGTCGGCGCTCGGGTCGGCCGCGCCGTGGATGGCGTCCTCGAAGTCGCGGAAACGAAACTGCTGCGCGCCACCGAGCTCTGAAACGACGGCGATTTCAACGCGACGAGAGGCATTGGACGTGCGCGCGGCGACGTCATAGGATCGAGTCGCCGCATGGGACTCGACATGACGTTACGCCTGTCCATCGAGAATTTCGATCACCTGCCCGACGGCGGTCCGCTACGCATCCAAGTGCGGGGGCGCGGCCTCGACATCGGCCGCGACGCCCACCTCGACTGGACCCTGCCGGATCCGCAACGCCACGTCTCCGGCAAGCATTGCGAGGTCCGTTTTCGCGACGGCGGCTACTGGCTGCACGACGTCTCGACCAATGGCACCTATGTCAACGATTCGGAGTTCCGCCTCGCCGCGCCCTATCGGCTCAAAGACGGCGACCGTCTGACCATCGGACCCTATATCGTGGCGGTCGAGGTCAAGGGCGCTGCCGGGGCGTCTCCGGCGCCGCCCGCGCCGCCGCCGCGGCCCTCGGAGGACGCCTGGTTGAGCGCGCCGCCGCCGCCGGCCCCCGCCCCCGAGCGCGAGGCGACCGTAACGCCGACGCCGCGCCGTCCGGCGGCGGCGCAGGGTCGGGGCGGACCCGCTCCGGCGCCGGCCGAGGCGCCGAAGCCTGCCGCTCCTCCGCCGCTGCAGCCCGCTTCCGCCGTCGCGCCGGCGTCGCAACAGGGCCAGGATGCCGCCGAGCTCGTTGCCCGCCTCGCTGCCGCCGCGGGCATTCCCGAGCGCGCGCTCGTCGGCCGCAGCCCGCACGAAGTGGTCGACGAGATCGGGGCGGCGCTGAAGCTGAGCGTCGAAAATCTCGCCCTGCTGCTCGGGGCGCGCGCGGAATCGAAGGGCCTCATGCGCTCGTCGAGCCGCACCCTCATCGGCGCCCGGGAGAACAATCCGCTCAAATTCACTGCGACGAGCGAAGAGGCGATGGCGATCATGTTCGGCCCGCGGTCGCGCGCGTATCTGAGTGCGCGCGACACGATCGCGGAGAGTTTCGCCGACATCAAATCGCACGAGGTGTCGATGCTGCTGGCGACGAAGGCGGCGCTCGAGGCCTTGTTCGAGGAGTTCGCGCCGGCCAACATCGACAAGTCCGTCGAGGACGATCGGGGCCTGAGCGCCCTGGTCGCGTCCCGAAAGACGCGATTGTGGGACGCCTATGTCGAGCGCTGGCGCACCAGGACCCGACACGCCGGCGGACGGCTCGACGAGGTCTTCGCGGAACTGTTCGCGCGCGCTTACGACAGGTTGCAGAACAAATAGGCTCTGGGGCCGAAACGGGAACGAACCGATGTCATGGAAAGCGAAGGTCCATTGGACTGAGGGGTTGTTTCTTCGGCCGCATCATTTCCGGCAGGCCGACCGCGATCTCGAAAACGCGCTCGACAGCCGCACGCGCCACGTGGCGGCCTATCCCTGGGGATTTTCCGCTTTCGAGATCGACCGCGATCTCGCCGCTGTGGCCGGAGTTCAGCGTCGCGACCGCGCTCGGCATGCATTTCGCGGGGGACTGGCCCGAGTTGCAGCCCGAACTCTGGGCGGTCGGGGAAGACAGGCGATGACCAGCGACGACGATCCGTTCGGCCGCCGCGACCGAACCATCATTCATCCCAATCGGGGCGGCCGGCGGCCCGAACCGCCGCCCGCCGCGCCCGCGTCCTTGCCACGGCGCGACATCGGCGCCGAGGCGTCGCCCGCCTTGCGCGTCGCTCGCCGCTTCGATCCGCGCCCCGCCTTTGCCGCGCAGACGTTCTGGTGGACGATCGGCGGCCAGGATTTCGCGCCCATGGCGCTCGCGCTGCGCGGTCTGCCGCGTCCGCAGCGCTTCGCCGATTTTCTCACCGGCGCCTTCCGCGTCGCAGCCGTGGAGGGCGCATGAGCGGCAGTTTCGTATATCGTTCGGCCGCCGCGACCGATGTCGGGCACAAACGCTCGCTCAACGAGGATGCGGTGGTCGATCGCCCTCAGATCGGGCTCTGGGCGGTGGCCGACGGCATGGGCGGGCACGGCGGCGGCGACGTCGCGAGCCGCGCCATCGCCGACGCGCTGAACGAAATCGGGCCTCCGGAAAGCGCCGTGCGCTTCCTCGCGGCGTTCGAGGCGCGCATCCTCGGGGCGCATGCGGGTTTGCTCGCGCTCGCCGCGCGCGAGGGCCGCGAAGTGATCGGGTCGACGCTGGCGGCGCTGCTGGTATACGACGCCCATTTTGCCTGCGTCTGGTGTGGCGACAGCCGCGTCTATCGGCTCAGCCGCGGCGCCTTCGAGCAGATTTCGCACGATCATTCGGAAGTGCAGGAACTCATCGACCGCGGCGTGCTGGAGAAGAACGAGGCGAAGACTTGGCCGCGCGCCAATGTGATCACGCGGGCGATCGGCGCCTCGGATCTGCCGGAGCTCGATATGGTCGACGGGCCGGTCGCGGCGGATGATCGCTTCCTCATCTGCTCTGACGGACTCACCGCGCATGTCGACGACGGCGAGATCGCCGCCGCGCTCGAGCGCTCGAGTCCCGCGGACATCTGCGCCGGGCTCGTCGCGCTGACGCTGGAACGCGGCGCGCGCGACAACGTCTCGGTCGTCGTGGTGTTCTGCGAGGCCGACAATTTGACAGTGCCGATCGAAGCGGCCACGCAGCAGGGCGGGCGCTGAGCTCTCTTCCGCCGCCAGAAAATGCCGCGCCGAGCGACCGAGCGGCGCGCTTATTTTGCCGCCGCCGCGAGCGCCGCGTCGACGGCGCTCTCGAACGCGGGGAAGGCGGCGATTTCGGCGTCGCTCGTGGGTCCCGGCGGGGCCGCGGCGCGCGGCGCCAGCTTCACCTCGGCGCCGCCGCCGAAGCCTGACGCAGGAGCGCCGGATCGCCCGGCAGATGATGATGGTCGAGACATGCTGCGGCGCCGGCAACGGCTCCGGCTTCGGGGTCGCGATCTCCGTCGCGACGAGGGCAGCTTCCGCTTCGGCTTCGCCGCCGGCCACAGTTTCCGGGCGATGAGCCCCGCGCGGACGGTCGCCACGACGAGCGCGAGCGCGAGCAGCGCGCCGTTGCGCGAGCTCGTTCCGCCCCCGCCGGGAGCTTGACACGTCGCCCCGGCGCCGCCAAGCGTTATGGGTCCAACGAGGGCCTTCGAGATGGCGCCAAGAACGACCTTTCGTCTCGCACTCGCCGCCGCCGGTCTCGCGATTGTCGCCGTTTCGCAAGCGGCCGCGGAAAGCCGCGTCGCGCTGGTGATCGGCAACGGCGCCTACGAGTCGATCGCCGCACTCGACAACCCGCCCCATGACGCGCGCGACGTCGGCGACGCGCTGAAAGCGCTGGGTTTCGATGTCGATGTCGACGTCGACGCCGACCAGGCGCGGATACGCGCCGACATCGCCGCCTTCGCCGAGAAGGCCGAGAAGGCGGACGTTTCGCTGTTCTACTACGGCGGCCACGGCTTGCAGGTCTCGCAGCACAATTATCTCGTGCCCGTCGACGCCGAGTTTCATGTCGTCGAGGACATTCAGACCCGCACCGTGCCGCTCGACGACGTGATGGACGCGCTTGCCAAAGCCCGCGGCCTGCGGCTGGTTTTTCTCGACGCCTGCCGTAACAATCCGGTGAAGAACCTCTCCCTGCCGCAACAGGGCCAGGGCCTCGCGGAAGTCGGGGAATCCGCAGGGTTCTTCATCGCCTATGCGACCAAGCCCAATTTCGTCGCCTACGATGGCGCCGGCCGCAACAGCCCGTTCGCGCAATCCTTCCTCGCCCATGTGGCGACGCCCGGCGTCGACTTGTCCAACATGATGATCGCCGTGCGCCGCGACGTGGTCGCCGCGACCGGCGGCGAGCAGGTGCCGTGGGACAGCTCGTCGCTGACGCACGATTTCTTCTTCGACGGCGTCGGCAATAGCGAGACGACGCCGGAGGCTCTGCTCTGGCAGGCGGCGGCGAAGGACCGCGATCGCAATCTGTTCGCGATCTATCTCGACCGCTATCCCAAGGGCCCGCACGCCGAGGACGTGCGCGCGCTCCTCGCCGAGGTCGGCGGCGCCACGCCGCCGCATTCGGCGAGCGCCGAGGACGATCTGTGGCGGCTGGCGCTGAGCTCGCGCCAACGCGCGCTGGTCGAGCTCTATCTGGCGCGCTATCCACAGAGCGCGCATCGCGACGACGCGGCGAAGCTGCTCGAAAGCGTGAAAGGCGCCGAATTCGCGGCCAAGGACCCGGGCACGGTCTGCGAAAGACTCGCGACCGTCCCGGCCGACGCCACCGCGGGCGCCCCGGGCGTCGGTTTCGCCACCCTCGCGAACCAGGCGTCGAGGGCGATCGACGCCTGCCGCGCGGCGACCGCGAAGCGCCCGGACATCGCCCATTACCTCGCGCTGCTCGCGCGCGCGCTCTACGCAGGCGGCCAATACGACGAAGCTGTCGCAGACTATCGCAAGGCGGCGGACGCAGGGGACGGGCGCGCGATGGTCAGTCTGGCGCTGCTGATGGAGGCGGGCGATCACGTGCCGAAAGACGTCAGGGGCGCCTATGCGCTCTACGGCAAGGCGGTCGAGAAGGGCAACGCCGACGGCGCCATCAATCTCGGCTTCGCCCTGGCGGAGGGCAAGTTCGTCGAAAAGGACGTCGCGCGCGCCTATTCGCTGTTCGAAAAGGCGTCCGAGGAGGGCTCGGCCCGCGCGACTTACGATCTCGCGGCGCTCGTCGAGAGCGGCGTCGGCGGCAAGCCGACAGAGGCGCTCGGGCTGTTCGAAAAGTCCGCGAGCCTCGGCGAGCCCGCGGCCCACCGCGCCGCCGCCGTACTGCTCGACGAGGGTCGCCACGCGCCGCACGATCCGCAGGCGGCGGCGAAGCAAATGCTCGCCTGCGTCGCCGCCGATTCCGGCGCATGCCTCGGCGAGCTCGTCAAGCCCGTGCAGACCTGGAGCCCGAACACGATCAAGGCGATGCAGTCGATCCTGAGGGCGGCGAACTACTACAGAGGTCCGATCGACGGCCGTTCGGGGCCGGAGTTGGCGCCGGCGTTGAAGCAATGGCGGCTGCTCGGAGCGCCGAGCACGGGCTGATATTCTCCGCGCTGCGATGGGCGAGGACTTCCGCCAACCGCGCGCGGCGAGCGCGCCCGGCCGCATTGGCGTCCCGGGGACGATCGCGTCCGTCCTCAGTCGATCATATGCGTCTCGACGCGGCGGTTTTCCGGGCTGAAGGGATCGGCGACGCGAGGCTTGGCCTTGCCCCAGCCCTTCGCGGTCAGCGTCGCGCGTTCGACGCCGCGCGAGGCGAGATAGTCGACCACCGCATCGGCGCGGCGGTCCGACAGACCCAAATTGTAGGTCTCGCCGCCGCTCGCGTCGGTGTAGCCGTCGATTTCGAACTTCGAGCCCTTCAGGCGAGGATCGAGCAGCGCCTTACCGAATTGCGCGAGATTTTCGCGCGCGGCGGACGTGAGCTTGTCGGAGTTGAATTCGAAGGTGACGATCAGATCGAACTTGACCGGCGCCGCCGCGGGCGCCGGCGCATTGCAATCGGAGCCGAAGCAGACCTGCCGCGAGCTGCCGAGCTTGTGCAGCGCCTTCTCCTTGCTGAACAGATCGATAACGGTGTTCGAATTATAGGCCGGATCCGCATGGGCCGGCGAAAGCGCCACGAATCCCACGAGGGCGCCGAACACGGGAAGCCAGGATTTATGCATTGCGTACTCCTCGATGACTACGCTCCGCGCAGGAGCGATTGCTCTCGAACCGGAAGGAACCCCGCGTCGAGCCGGGCCGCTCGGTCCGATGTTACGGTCTGCCGCGGCCGTCGAAAAGACTTACGCGCCCGCTGCGAAACGGATATTGAATAGGCAAGAGGACGCGTGCGGGAGCGGAGACGGCCTTGAACGATAAAACCGTGATTCAACCCCGCCCCGAAGGCATCCGCGCCGGGTTGCGGCTGAACGGCGTCTACGAGATCGAGCGTCTCGTCGCCGAAGGCGGCATGGGCGAGGTCTACAAGGGCTTCAACATCCAGACCCATGATCCGGTCGCGATCAAGACGATCCGCGCCGAGTTGTCGAACGATCCCGATGTGCTGGCGCTGTTCCGGCGCGAAGCGTCGACCCTGTTCAACCTCAATCACGACGCGATCGTCCGTTATTTCGTGTTTTCCGTCGATCCCACGCTCCAGCGCGCCTATCTCGCGATGGAATTCGTCGACGGCCCCTCGCTCGCCAGACGCTGCGCCGAGCGGCCGCTCAGCGTCGAAGAGACGCGCGTCCTCATCGCGCGCATCGGCGCGGCGCTGGACGCCGCGCATCGTCTCGGCATCGTCCATCGCGACATTTCCTCCGACAACATCATCCTCCCCGGCGGCGACCTGCGCAAGGCCAAGCTGATCGATTTCGGCATCGCGCGGTCGCAGCAGCCGGGCCAGGCCACCATCATAGGCGACGGTTTCGCGGGCAAATACAATTATGTCTCGCCCGAGCAGCTCGGCCTCTACGGCGGCGACGTGACCGCGCGGTCGGACCTTTACAGTTTCGGGCTCGTCATCGCCGAGGCGCTGCGCGGCCGGCCCATCGACATGAGCGGGTCGCAAGCCGACGTCGTCGAGAAGCGCCGGCGCGTTCCCGACGTGTCCTTCGCCCCCTCGGAATTCCGGCCGCTGTTGGAGAAATTGCTGCAGCCGAAACCCGCCGACCGGCCGGAGACGATGAGCGACGTCCCGAAGGCGCTCGCCAGCTCCGCGCGCGGCGGCGGCCGCACGTGGATTCCGCTCCTGGCGGCGGGGCTCGTCATCGTCAGTTTCGGCGCCGTCGGCTACGTGTTCCGCGACGAGCTCGGGGGCCTCGTCGCATTCGGGCCGAACCGGATCGCGACGCCCTCGCCGACGGCGACAGCGTCGACCAAACCCCTGCCGCTCGGGGGGACGCCGACGACGGCCGCGACGCCGTCGCCTGCCCCGGCCGTCGCAACTGCTTCTCCCACGCCGACCGCGCAAGGCAGCCCGCAATCGCCTTCGCCGGAGAATCTCATCGACGCCGCGCCGCCGCGCCCGCCGTCCGCCACGCTCGAGCTTGCCGGCGCGATCGTCGGCAAGCCCTATCACGCCGCGATTCCCGCCTTCATCGATCCCGGCGGCAAGGGTCTGAAACTTTCCGCAGACGGCTTGCCCGACGGGCTCTCGTTCGTCGACCACGGCGACGGATCGGCCGAAATCTCGGGCGCGCCGACGAAGGCCGGCGCCTCGACCGTGACGATCGTCGCCACCAATGACCGCGGGCGCAAAGGCCAGGTGACAGCCGTGCTGACCGTCGCCCCGTTGCGCCTGGCTGAGCCGACGGAAGCTGAGGTCACGCTGAGCAACGCGCTGGTCGGAAGCCACTACGAGGCGACGCTGCCGCCGTTCCGCCCCGGCGACGACGAGCGGGGGATCACGCTGCGCGCCGAGCCGGACCCGCCCGAGGGACTGACGTTCGCCGACGCGGGCGGCGGCCTGAGCCTCGTCTCCGGCGCGCCGAAGCGGCCCGGCAAGTTCAGTTTCGATGTCGCGGCTAGCGACGGCAACGGCCCCGGCGGCCGCATGACTGTCAGTCTCACGGTCGCGCCGGCGCCGCTTCCGATTCCCAGCCCGACCGTCGACCTCGTGGCCAAAGCGCGCGCCTTCGTCGCCGGCAATGGCGGCGGCCCCTGTTTCTTCGCCCGCCTCGGCGCCGGCGGCGAGCCGAACGCCGTCGAGGCGGTCGCGGCGGATCCAGCCGCTTTTTCGCGCTTCGACGCCGCGTTTCAGCGTGAGGTCGGAGTCGCGGCGAAAGTCGTCGCGCAGCAGATCCTGCCGACGCAATGCCCGGTAGTCGATCTGTTGAAACTCTCGGCGGATGGCTCTGCAATGGCGCCGCATATCGAGCTCTCGTCCCCGATTGTCGGGCCCGGCAATCCGCTCGCCGGCCGCGTCACCGGGCTGGCGCATCGGCCGCTGCAAATGGTCGTGCTGCTCGACGACGGCGGCGTGTTCCTGCTGCCGAGCGCCGCCGCCAGCGACGGCGCCAGCGCCTCGTTCGACACGCCCGCCTCTGCGGACGCCAATTCCGCCGGCAAACCGCAGGTCCTCGTTGCGGTCGTTTCCGACGCCCCGCTCACGGCGTTCCAGCGCCCGGCCGCCAAGGCGGACGGGCTCGTCCAGGCGCTGCGCGGAGAGTGGAAGGGGGCAGGCGCCGCGGCCGACGCCGCCTATTTCGAGCTGACGCGCTGAAAGCTCATGCCGTCGGCGAGCGCAAAGGGATTCCGCTCGCGCGAACCTCGCCTTTCGAATCAAACAGTTTCGCGCGAATTGCGTAAACGGAGGTAACCGCCAACGACCCCGGCTTGGGAGTTACCTAAAGAGGGGCTAAATCGACCAGCGATTTGAGCTAAGTGCTGGAGCGGGTAGAGGGAATCGAACCCTCGTATTCAGCTTGGAAGGCTGCTGCTCTGCCATTGAGCTACACCCGCGCGCCGCCGCTTATAGGCGGCGCAGCTCACGGCGTAAAGTCGGCTTCGCTCAGCGGCCATGAGACGCGGCGCCGAGTGGAATCGTGGCGTCGATGTGGAAAAGGCCGGGATCGGGTTTGGACACGAGGTCTAAATCGAACAGCGTCACCACCGTGTGGAAACCCTGGGGATCGACTACCGTCCACTGCTTTAGCGCAAAAGTATCGGGGTCGAACACCAGCGTGATGTCCGACGTGCCGCCGAACGTCGCCTTGTCCTCGATCTCGATCCTCGCCGAATGGCTGTCGACCTCGACGCGCTCGAGTTTGGTGTCCTTGGCGAGATCGATATGGTCGCTGAGCAGGAATTTGAGCGGCGTCTGGCCGATCAGATAGAGGTCCTGAGTCCCGAGATTCTGGTCGCGCACCGCTACGGTGCGGCCGTCCGCGACCACCTCGAGCGGGCTCGGCGGATTGTAGCGGAACAGCATCTTGCCGGGACGCGAAATATAAAGGCTTCCCTCGGAACGCCTGCCTTCGGGGCCGATCTGGACGAAATCGGCCGTCATCACCCGTGCGCTGTCCAGAAAGGCGTTCGCTTTGGCGACGACGTCCGCCGCCGCGAGTTGCGCCTTGGCGTCGTTGCTGGCGCTCGCGACGGAGGACGGCTCCGCCGGCGGCTGGTCGATCGAGTCGGCGTCGCTCTCGGGCGCCTCCTCGAGCGCTTTCGTCCCCTTGTCGACCGCCTCGGCTTCCCTAGCCTTCGGCTTCGGCGTGGCCGATTTCCCCGGCGCATGCAGATCGAACGGCGCATCGTCGGACTGCTGCGCAGCGACGGGAGCGGCCACGAGCGCCAATCCGGCGCTGGTGAGAGCGGCGAAGGCGAGTCGGCGCCAAATCATCGTACGAATGGTTTCCTCGCACCTATCTGGCGGGGCGGTCGAATCGCGCCGGCCCCGCTCGACCTCGTGGCTCTGCCCGCCAGATGCGCTTATTTTGTGACCGTGCGGCAGCGCCCGGCGCCGAATTCTGCCGAAGCCAAGGCTCACGCCGCCCGGCGGCCGCGGCGCGGCGCCGGCGCCGGCTCCGCGTGCTCGTCGAACAACTCCGCGAGCTTCTCCGTCATCGCGCCGCCCAGCTCCTCGGCGTCGACGATCGTCAGCGCGCGGCGGTAATAGCGCGTCACGTCGTGCCCGATGCCGATGGCGATCAGTTCGACCGGCGAACGGGTCTCGATCTCCTCGATCACCCGTCTCAAATGGCGCTCGAGATAATTGCCGGCGTTGACCGACAGCGTCGAATCGTCGACCGGCGCCCCGTCGGAGATCATCATCAGGATCTTACGCTGCTCGGGGCGCCCGAGCAGCCGTTGATGCGCCCAATCCAGGGCCTCGCCGTCGATGTTCTCTTTGAGCAGCCCCTCGCGCATCATCAGCCCGAGATTCTTGCGCACCCGTCGCCACGGCGCATCCGCGGACTTGTAGACGAGATGGCGCAGGTCGTTGAGACGCCCGGGATTCGCCGGCTTGCCGGCCTGCAACCAGGCCTCGCGCGACTGCCCGCCCTTCCACGCCCGCGTCGTGAAGCCGAGGATCTCGACCTTGACGCCGCAGCGCTCCAGCGTGCGGGCGAGAATGTCGGCGCAGGTCGCCGCCACAGTGATGGGACGCCCGCGCATGGAACCCGAGTTGTCGAGCAGCAAGGTCACCACCGTGTCGCGGAAGTCCATGTCCTTTTCGCGCTTGAACGACAGCGGCTGCTGCGGATCGATGATGATGCGCGTCAGCCGCGCGGAGTCGAGCACGCCCTCCTCGAGGTCGAACTCCCAGGAGCGGTTCTGCTGCGCGAGCAGCCGGCGCTGCAGGCGATTGGCCAGCCGCGCGACGACGCTGGAGAGATTCTGCAGCTGCTTGTCGAGATAGTCGCGCAGCCGCTGCAATTCCTCGGGGTCGCAAAGCTCCTCGGCGTTGACCAACTCGTCGAATTTGGTCGTGTAGGCCTTGTATTCGGGACCGCGGCGCTCGCTGGCGGGCGCTGTGTTCGGGCGGTTCTCGCTCGCCTCCTCCGAGTCGCCGGCGTCGGTCTCTTCGGGAAGTTCCGCCGACGGCGCCTCCGCGGCCTCCATGGCGCCTTCCTCGATGTCCTCGGCCTTCTCGTCGGAAACTTCCATCTCCATCTGTTCGGAGGAGGACTGCTCCTCGCCCTCCCCTTCCGCCTGGTCGGCGTTGTCGGGCGGCGCGTTCTGGTCCTCGGACTGTTCGCTCTCGTCGGATTCGTTCTCCGCGTCGTTGGCCATGTCGAGCGAGGCGAGCAGACGGTGCACGGCCTTGGCGAAGGCGCGTTGATCGAGCAGCGAGCGGCCGAGCTTGTCGAGCGCAGCGGCAGCCTTGGCTTCGACATGCGGGCGCCACAGCTCGACGACGCGCTCGGCGCCGCCGGGCGGCTTCTGGCCGGTGAGCCGCTCGCGCACCATCATCGCCACCGCGTCCTCGATCGGCGCCTCGTTGCGGTCGCGCGCCTCGGAGAACGGGGCGCGGTGGTAGCGGTCGTCGAGCATCGCGGTGAGGTTCGCGGCGACGCCCGCCATGCGCAGCGACCCGATCGCCTCGACCCGCGCCTGCTCGACGGCGTCGAACAACGCCCGGGCGGAGGGATCCTGCGGCTGGTGCCGCCTGTGGATCGTGTCGCTGTGGCAGGCGAGCCTGAGCGCCATCGAATCGGCGAGCCCGCGCAGGATCGCAGCTTCGCGCGCGTTGGGCTTCTTGGGCGGCTCGGGCAGACGCGCGCGCGCGCCTTCGGCGCCGGTGACCAGCGCCGGCTTGTCCGCGGAGAACGCGACCTCGAGATCCGGCCGCCGCGCCATGGCGCGGGTCGCGATCGTGAGCGCCCGCTTGAACGGCTCGACCCCCGTATCCAGCTTGCCTCCAGGCTTGCGGTTGGTAGGTTTGACGTCGAGGGTCGACATGGCGATACTTGGCTCTCCAGCGGTTGGCCATCTATAGGCCGCCGCGGCCGAACGCTGCAAGGCGAGCGTTGCGGAGCGTGCGCAGGACGGTCTCGCCGACGCAAACGTCGGCGATCTCGCGATCCGCACTGCCGACAAGCAGCGGGCCGGACGCGGATCGCGCTGATCCGCCGCGGTTTCCGTCCATCCGGAGCCAGCGGCGCCTGCCGCCTCCATCGCGATATCGACGGGGACGACGCTCCCGCATCGAGACACACAATATCGGCGACGAGGGGGGCAACGCCCCGCAGGCGCGGTTGGAATGCGGCGCGTTTCGTGCTTAGACGCAGGCGCGCGAATCGGAGAGCGCTCATGTCCGTCGACGCCCGCCACGCCGAAACGTTGCGCATCATGCAGCTCGCTCCCGTCATTCCCGTTTTGACAGTGCGCGATGTCGAGGACGCACTGGGCCAAGCCCGGGCGCTGGTCGCCGGCGGCCTGCGTGCGATCGAGGTGACGCTGCGCACATCCGCCGCGCTGGAGGCGATCGAGGCGATCGCCAAGGAAGTCCCCGGCGCCTATGTCGGCGCCGGCACCGTCGTCGATCCCAAGCAGATCGGCGAGGCGATCGACGCCGGCGCGCGCTTTCTGGTGAGCCCCGGCGCGTCCCCACGGCTCGCCGACGCCGCCGCCGCCGCCCCGGTCCCGTTCCTCCCCGGCTGCGCGACGCCCTCCGAGGCGATGGCGCTCAGCGACCGCGGCTTCCGCGCCCTGAAACTGTTCCCCGCCGAGGCGGTGGGGGGCGTGAAGTTGCTCGCTTCGATCGCCGCGCCGTTGCCGGATCTGGTGTTCTGTCCGACCGGCGGCATCGATCTGGCCAAAGCGCCGGCCTATCTCGCGCTCTCCAATGTCATGTGCGTCGGCGGCTCGTGGATGCTGCCCAAGGCGGCGCTGCAGGCGCGCAACTACGCCGAAGTCGAGGCTCTCGCGCGCGAGGCCGCTTCTTTGCAACGAGCTGGTTGACCCGGGCATGTTCAAACGTCTCTATGACTATCTGATCGCGCTGGCGCAGAGCCCCAACGCGCCTTATGCGCTCGCCGCCGTGGCGTTCACCGAGAGCTCGGTGTTTCCGATACCGCCCGACATGATTCTCGCGCCGATGTCGCTCGCCGAGCCGAAGAAGGCGTGGCGGTTCGCCCTCATTGCGACGCTCGCCTCGGTCATCGGCGGCATGGTTGGATATGGCATCGGCGCCCTGCTCTACGACACGCTCGGGCAATGGCTCATCCATCTCTACGGCTATGGCGAGCGGGTGGCGAGCTTACGCGATCTCTATGCGCACTGGGGCGCGCTGCTGATCCTGGTCAAGGGCTTCACGCCGATCCCGTTCAAGCTGGTCACGATCATGAGCGGCCTGCTCGGCTACAATTTTCCGCTGTTCGTGCTGTTGTCGCTGATCACGCGCGGCGGCCGGTTCTTCGTGCTCGCCGCGGCGCTCAACCATTTCGGCGACCCGCTGCGCACTGCGCTCGAGCGGCATTTCGCCGCTTTCCTCACCATCATGGCTTTGATCGTCGTCGGCGGGTTTTTTATCGCCGCGCATGCGTTGTGAGGCCCCGCGTGTTCGAGCGTTACTTGCCCGCGACGCCCGCTGCGACTTCGCTCGCCATCCTCGCCGTCGCCGGCGCGGCGATCGGCGGCGCCTGGATTTTCCAGGCGCTGGGCTTCCACCCCTGCGACCTCTGCTACCAACAGCGCTACGCCTATTACGCTGGCATGCCGCTCGCGCTGCTCATCGCCGCGCTGACGCGGGCTTCGACGCCTAGCCTCGTGTTGCGCATCGGCCTCGCGGCGTTGGCGCTGATGTTCGCCGCCAATGTCGCGCTCGCGATCTATCACTCCGGCGTCGAAATGAAGCTTTGGCCGGGGCCGACGGCGTGCGCCGGCTCCGCTGTGAACGGCCCCGCCAACGCCGCCGATCTGCTCGCGCAGCTGCAGAGCGTGAAGGTCGTGCGTTGCGACGAGGTGGCGCTGCGCATTTTCGGCCTCAGCCTCGCCAACTGGAACGTCCTGATTTCCGCCGCGCTCGCCGCGCTCGGCGCGCGCGCCGCTTGGCGCGCCGGCTGACGGCCCGCCTCGACGACGCGGGCCCCGGCAGAGTTCTCGTTTGCGGCGCCGGACGTCGGCTCGAGGGTCGTCCCGGAGCTCGCGACGCGCAAACTCGCCGGACCGCGGGCCAGCATTTGGCGCCGCTAGCCCGTCCGGGACTCGCGCCCCTCGTCGTCCGCGAACGGCGCCCGGCCGTAGCGCGAACATTCGCGGAACACCCTGAGCTCGCAGCGGCCGCAGATCTCGTAGTCGAAATCCTTGTAGATCTCGCTCAACGCCTTGGTCTTGGTGAGAAACACCCGGTCGCGGCCGATCTCGTCGACATAGGCGCCGCGCTCCAGGAACTCGAGAGGCCGTTCCTTGATATTGATGATGTAGAGCGCGCCGCCGCGCGCCGTCAGCCGCCGCGCCTCGATGGCGAGCGCCTCCGCGCCGGCGAGGTCGATGAAATTGACGCCGCGCATGATGACGCCGTAGCGCTTGCATTCCGGCCGCTCGCGCTCGAAGGCGACGATCGCGTCGCGGAACGAATTGACGGCGCCGAAATAGATCGAGCCGTCGAGCCGCGCGAGGCGGAACTGCGGGCATTCGGGCGCGCCGGGCCCGGCGTCGATGAACTTGCGGCTGTCGTCATTGGGATCGGGCACGCGCGGGCGCAATTGCGGGTTCGACGTGCGGTAGAGATACATGACCAGCGACAGCGCGACGCCGGCGAGAATCGCCGCCTGAACCTGGATGAACAGCGCTACGCCGATCGTCATCATGAGCACGCCGCGCTCGGACCAACCGCTGGCCCAGATGCGCTTGAGACTCTTCTGGTCGATGAGGCTCCAGCCGACCAGTTCGAGCGAGGCCGCCATCGCCGCATGCGGCAGATAAGCCGCGAGCGGCGCAGCGAACACCAGCACGGCGGCGAGCAAGACGCCGGCGAACATCGCCGACATCGGCGACTTTGCGCCGGATTCGTAGTTGAGCGCGCTGCGGTTGAACGAGCCCGAGACGACGTAACCGGAGAAGAACGACCCGATCAGGTTGGCGAGCCCCTGCCCGATGAACTCCTGGTTGACGTCGAGGCGCTGCTCGGAGCGGATCGCCAACGCTCGGCCGATCGAGACGACCTCGTTGAGCGCGGCGATGGCGATCGCCAACGCCGTCGGCGTCAGCATCACCCAGTCATCCCAACTGAAGCTCGGCGCCGACAGCGGCGGCAGCGAGCGCGGCAACGCGCCCACCGTCGACACCGAACCCGGCATGAAGGCGTTGGCGATCACGCCGGCGACGCAACCGGCGAGGATGGCGGGCATCATGTAAGGGATTCTCTTGATGTAGCGGCGCGAGAGCACGCCGCCCACCAGCGTCGCCGCCGCCACGACCGTCACCATGATCGACAAATGGTGCAGATTGACAAAGGTCGATCGCAGCGCATCGACGAACACGCTCGTCTTGGGAATGTCGAGCCCGAAGAAATTGCGCAATTGCGTCGTCATGATGAGGATGCCGACGCCCGCGGTATAGCCGACCACCACCGTATGCGAGATGAAATTGACGAGCCCGCCGAGGCGGAACAAGCCGAGCGAGAGTTCGATGACGCCCGCCATCGCACCCAGCGTGATCGCCAGTTCGACATAATGCTGCGACCCCGGCTGCGCAAAATCGGTCAGCGCGGCGAACAACACCAGCGAGGCCGTGGTGCTCGGCCCGGCGACGAGATGCCAGGACGAGCCGAACAGCGCGGCGATGATCGTCGGCACGATGCTGGCGTAGAGGCCGTATTGCGGCGGCATGCCGGCGATGGAGGCGAACGCCACGCCCTGCGGCAGAACCACGAGCGCGCCGGTGACACCGGCCATCAGATCGGCGCGCATTTGGACGCCGCTGAAGAGCTTGCGCCACCCCAGAAACGGAAACACCGTTTCCGGATTGATACGGCGCCATGCCGATAGGGCCGCGTCGGACATCCCTCCCCCTCTCCCCGACGCGCGGCCGAGTTCCACCCGGGCCTGGGCGCGCGATCGAACGGAACACAAAAAGGTGATATCGCTCCAACATATTCGGATATTTGAACGTATGCAAGCCGGGCGCCGCCTCGTTCGCGCGTCGGGAACCGTGTTCGGGCGCCCGTGTGGCCGCCCCCCTACGCGGCGCGATCACCAGCGGCGCCAGCGGCTGCCACGACAGCACGTGATCGAGAGCGTCTTGCGCGAGGTCGCCACCCATCGCCAGCCCGACCGCGGCGACGCCGACCGCCAGTCCGCCGCCGAAAAACACCATCTGCCGCCGCCAATGGCGCAACGAGAGCCATTGCAACAGGCCCGTCCTGGCCCGGCGGAGGTCGATGCGGAAGGCGCGCGGCATGTTCGGTCAAACCCGGAAGCGCGAGAGAAATAGAGAGGCAAGGCGCGTGGGTAGGGCAACCTATCGGTCCCCCCGCGGCCGCGTCCAGATCTGCACGCCCGAAAAACCGTCGTAACCAGGGCAGATTCCCAGGCGCCGTTGTAGGCGAGGTCGTCGACCTCGCTCTTTCCGCTTGGAAGAGTCGTGCAGAATTAGGCGCTTACGCGCCGACCGAGGTCGACGACCTCGGCTACAGAATGGCGCCGCGCGGGATAGAAGCCGGAGTCGCGCGTCCGACACGGCCGGAAGGATCGCGCGGCTTCTGCGAAGCGGCTTTGGCGCGTCGAACACGGCCCCTCCCCCCTGGCTCGCTGCCCGACCCTCGGGACGGCGACGCCTCCTCGCCATTGCGGCGAACCCTCGCTGCGGCAGCGGCCCCTCCCGGGATGACTTCGATCCTCCCGCCTCGGCGATCGAACCGCGACAACGGCCGCAAACTTTTGCCTCGGGCGCTCTTGCCTCGACGAACTCGTTTCGCTAATACATATTCGCATATGGTGAAGTGTTAAAGCAGGAGCGATGGCTCGAGCCGTCACATGCGCGTGACCAGCCGTCGCAATGGCTTTGGCGAGAGGTCCGACGCGACCTTCGGGGAGGAGGCAGGATGGCATCGGGTTCGAACGGCTCGGGCGCCCTGAGCCAGACGATATTGGTCGTCGGGGGCGGCATTGCCGGCGTAAGCGCGGCTTTGGAGGCCGCCGAAGCGGGCCAGGACGTCATCCTCATCGAGCGCGACGCGGCGCTCGGCGGCCGGGTCACGCGGCTCAACCGCTATTTCCCAAAACTCTGCCACCCGACCTGCGGCCTGGAGATCAACTATCAGCGCCTGCGCAAAAATGCGCGCGTAAAAGTGTTGACGATGAGCGAGGTCGTTCAGCTCTCCGGCACGCGCGGCGCCTACGAGGTCGAGATCCGGCGTCATCCGCGCTATGTCAACGAGCGCTGCACCGCCTGTGGCGAGTGCGCCAAGGCGACCGAGACGCTCGTTGCCAATCCGTACAATTACGGCCTCGACAAGGTCAAGGCGGCCTATCTGCCACACGCCCACGCCTATCCGATGCGCTATGTCGTTGCGCCCGAAGCGATCGCCGCGGGCGAAGGCGCGAAGCTGAAGGCGGCCTGCGCCTATGGCGCGCTCGACCCCGACGACAAGGGCGAGACCTTCGCGCTCACCGTCGGCGCGGTGATCTGGGCGACCGGCTGGAAGCCTTACGACCCCGCGAAGCTCGACCTCTACAGCTACGCCCAAAGCCCCGACATCATCACCAATGTCGAGATGGAGCGGCTCGCCGCGCCGGACGGGCCGACCGGCGGCCGGATTGTCCGCCCCTCCAATGGCGAGCCGGCCAAAAGGATCGCGCTCATCCAGTGCGCCGGTTCGCGCGACCTCAACCATCTGCCCTATTGCTCGCGCATCTGCTGCCTCGGCTCGCTCAAGCATGCGGCCTATCTGCGCGAGCAATACGCCGACGCCGAAGCGCACATCTATTACATCGACATCCGCGCCCACGATAAGCTCGAGGCGTTCTACAACCGCGTGCGCTCCGATCCGCAGGTGACCTTCATCAAGTCGAAGCCGGCGCACATCCGCATCGGCGAGGACGGCCGACCGGTGCTGCACGGCGAGCGCACGATCGAACGCGAAATGTACGCCGAGCCTTACGACCTCGTGGTGCTCGCAACCGGCATGCAGCCGAGCACGGTCGCAGGCTTCAGTCCGAAGCTCGAGCTCGAGACCGACGAATACGGCTTCCTCGTGGCGCGCGAGGAGGACGACGGCGGCGGCGTGTTCTCCGCCGGCGTCGCCGCAGGTCCGCTCGACGTTTCGATGTCGGTGCAATCGGCTACCGCTGCCGCGTTGAAGGCGGTGCAGGCGGTGCGCAGCCTCTGAAAACCCCGCTCGCGACGGGAACCTTGGGAAGCGTCACGGCCGCCGAGCGTTAGGGCCGAAGTGGGAGACGAAAAGGTGTCCGAGAAGAAACCCGGCGTCTATCTGTGCAAGGGCTGCGGCATCGGCGACGCCGTCGATGTGGCCGCGTTAGAGAAGACCGCCAAGTCCGAGTTCCGCATCCCCCACTCAGTGACCTCCGAGGCCTTATGCACGCCCGAGGCCGTCGCAAGCATCGCCAAGGACGTCAGCGAGGGACGCGTCGACCGCATGGTCGTCGGCGCCTGCTCGCCGCGCGTAATGGCCGACCGCTTCCGTTTCGACGGCGTCACCGTGGTGCGCGCCAACCTGCGTGAGCAGGTCGCCTGGTCGCAGCCGGCGCACGAAGAAGACACCGAGATGCTCGCCGCCGACACGATCCGCATGGCCTGCACGCAGCTCGCCAAGACGTTGCCGACGACGCCTGCGGCGCTCGGCGAAGTCGCACGCAAGGTGCTCGTAATCGGCGCCGGCGTCACCGGTCTCACCGCCGCGCTGGAGACGGCGAAGTCGGGATATGACGCGCTGATCGTCGAGAAGAGCGACGCGCTCGGCGGCTGGTCGGCCAAGTGGTCGGCTCAGACGCCGTCTCGGCCGCCCTACCGCGACGTTCAGCCCAACGGCGTCGACAAGCTGATCGCCAAGGTCAGGGCGAACCGCCGCATCGAGATCATTACCGGCGCGCTCGTCGAGAAGACCGCGGGCCAGCCCGGCGCTTTCGACGTGACCATCGCCCGGGCCGGCGAAAAGCTCGAACGCAAGGTCGGCGCGATCGTGGTCGCCACCGGCTGGCGTCCCTATGACGCGAACAAGCTCGGCCATCTCGGCTATGGCGCGTCGCCCGACGTCGTCACTTCGGTCGAGTTCGAGGCGATGCTCGCCAAAGGCGGAGCGAAGCGCCCTTCCAACGGCGCGGCCATCAAGACCGTCGCCTTCGTGCAATGCGCCGGCAGCCGCGATCCCGACCATCTGCCCTATTGTTCGTCCGTCTGCTGCTCGGCCTCGATCAAGCAGGCTTTGCAGATCGTCAAGGCCGACAAGGAGGCGATGGCCTACATCGTTTACGAGGAGCTGCGCACGCCGGGCACGGCGGAAGAGTTCTACCGCGAGGCGCAGCGCAACGGCGTCATCTTCATGAAGGGTAAGGTCAAGGCGGTCGACGGCAAAGCGCTGACGATCTCCTATGCCGACGAGCTGCTCGGCCAGGACGTGCCGCTCGCCGGGCTCGACCTCATCGTGCTCGCGACCGGCATGGTTCCGAACTCGACCAATATCGATGCGCCGGCGATCGAGCCGGAGAAGAGCGCCGAGCAGCTCAGGGACGACGTCAATCCCACGACGCTCGTCCGTGCCGCCGGCTATGTGAAGGGCGAGCCAAAATCCTGGCCGCACATCGACAAGGGTATTCCGCCGGGGGGGCCGATCCTCAATCTGCAATATCGCCAGGGTCCGCACATCCCGATCCTCGCCGACGGCTTTTCGGACAGCCATTACATCTGTTTCCCCTACGAGACGCGGCGCACCGGCATCTATGCGGCCGGCCCGCTGCGCCGTCCGATGGACATCGCCGAGAGCGCGGAGGACGCGACCGGCGCGGTTTTGAAGGCGATCCAGGCGATCGAGGGCGCGTCGGAGGGCGTCACGACGCTGCCGCGCGCGGGCGATCTCACCTTCCCCAAGATCGGGCACGACAAATGCACCAAGTGCCGTCGCTGCACGGTCGAGTGTCCGTTCGGCGCCATCGACGAGGACGAGCAGGGCCGCCCGACCATCAACTTCGCCCGCTGCCGGCGCTGCGGCACCTGCATGGGCTCCTGTCCGGTGCAGACCATAACGTTCGACAATTACAATCCGCAAATGATCAACGAGATGATCGAGGCCAACGAGATTCCCGACGAATTCTCGGAAAAACCGCGCGTCCTGGTGCTCGCCTGCGAGAACGACGCCTATCCCGCGATCGACATGGCCGGCATTCAGCGCTCGCACTGGTCGCCATTCGTGCGCATCATCCCGGTGCGCTGCATGGGCTCGGTGACGTTGCAATGGGTGTCGACGGCGCTGCAAAAGGGCTATGATGGCATCCTGCTGATGGGCTGCAAGTCGGGCGACGATTATCAGTGCCATTTCGTCAAGGGCTCGGCGCTCGCCAAGGAGCGCCTAAGCAAGGTCGGCGAAACGCTGAAGAGCCTGGCGCTGGAGCCGGAGCGCGTCGCCTTCGAGGAGCTCGGCATCGCCGAGTCGACGCGCGCCGCGACCGTGCTCGACGCCTTCGCCAAACTGATGGGATCTCTGCCCCCCAATCCGATGAAGGGGTTCTAAGGACATGACGACGCCCGCCCCGGCCGCCGCCAGAAGCTACGACCTCTCGTTCGCCCGCTGGGTGCGCGACAACGTCAACGGCGGCGACCAGCTCAACCTGTGCATGCAATGCGGCGTCTGCTCGGGCTCGTGCCCGATCGGCGTGCAGATGGACTACGGCCCGCGCAAATTGTTCATGATGATCCGCGCCGGCATGAAGGACGAGGTGCTCTCGTCAAACACGATGTGGAACTGCACGAGCTGCTATCGCTGCGTGGTGCGCTGCCCGCGCGGCGTCCCGGTCACTTACATCCTGCAGGACCTCGCGCTGAAGTCGGTCGAGCTCGGCTACGCCAAGGGCCGCAACGAGAACAAGTACTTCGCCAAGTCGTTCTGGAATTCGACGAGGTGGTTCGGCCGCACCGACGAGCGTCTGGTGACCGCGCTCTATTATTTCTCGTTCGGCTTGAAGGAAGGCTATGCCCGCGCCATGGCCAATCTGAAGATCGCGATCGGCATGGTGAAGGCTGGACGCATGCATCTCGGCATGCCGCATCAGATCAAGGGCAAGAAGGACCTGAAGGCGATTCTCGCCAAGGCCGCCGAGATCGAAGCCCGCCAGTGACGGGGACGAGGACATGACCGACAAAAAGAGCATGACCTATTACCCCGGCTGCTCCTCGCAGGGCAGCGGCCGGCATCTCGACGAATCGCTGCGCGCGGTGATGCCCGAAGTCGGCGTCGGCCTCGACGACATCGAGGATTGGAACTGCTGCGGCGCCTCGGTCGGCCACATCGCCGGCGGGCAGTTGCCGCAGCTCGCGTTGACCGGCCGCAATCTCGCGCAAGCGCGCAAGCGCGGAACCCAGGACGTCGTCACCGGCTGCGCTGCTTGCTATCTCAACACCCACAGCGGCAACGAAAAGATCAAGGCCGACGTGAAGAAGCGCGCCGACGTCAACGAGGCGCTCGCCGCCGGAGGATTGCAATACGACGGCGACCTCAAGGTGCGGCACGCCTGCGAGGTGCTGGTCAACGATGTCGGCATCGAGCAAATAGAGAAGCGCGTCACCAATCCGCTCGAGGGGCTCAAGGTCGCCGGCTACGTCGGCTGCCAGACGGTGCGACCGTTCGCCGGCACGGAGGCCGGCGGCGAATACGATTGCTACGACGATCCCACCTTCCTCGACGATTTCACCAAGGCCTGCGGCGCCGAAGCGGTGCCGTTCAAGCACAAGACTTCGTGCTGCGGCGCCTCGCTCTCGGTGATGAACCCGGAGCGCACGCTGCATCTGATGAAGGCGATCGTCGAGGAGGCGGTGAAACAAGGCGCCGACGTGATCTCGACGCCGTGCCCGCTGTGCCAGTCCAACGTCGAGATGTATCAGCCGCTGATCAACGAGAAATACGGGACCAACTACCAAATCCCCGTCGTGTTCTATTCCCAGTTGATGGCGGTCGCGTTCGGCATGGACGCCCACAAGGACGCCGCGCTGCAGCGCAACACCATCCGCTCGGAAAAGCTCGAGGGGATGGCGAAGAAGAAGTGAGTTTTACGGAAGCGGGACGCGACGCGGCGCCTTCCGCAGGGGTCGTGTGCACGCGCTGGCGGTGCGACTGTCAAGCCTCTCGCGGTTGCCCATAGCCATCGAACGGCTGGAATCGACCCTTTGCGGACGTTGCGCCCCCCCCTTCTCCCATGGGGAGAAGGGCCGGGGATGAGGGGACTTCCCGCAGTCGTTCGAGCGCAATCCCCTCATCCGACTGCGCGCCGCGTTCTCCCTGTGGGAGAAAGGAGACCTATCCAACAAGGGATTTGGTAAGGCGTCACTGTAATCCCCACTGTAGTCCCAGCGGACATTGCGGTGGATAGCGGCGCGGCCGTTGGGACGGTGGGCGCACTCCAGTCAAAGGGGCAGGAGGGAGCAGGGGCACAAAGGGCCGCGGCCAAGCTACTTGCCCCTCTAGTCGTCAGCGCTAAACCGCCGGGATAACGAAATGGGGCGCCTCGTAGAGCGGCGAGCGGCTGATCGGCAGCGTGCAGCGGGCCGCGAGCAACTGGCCGCTGATACGTGTCACATCTGGGTCCTTCAGCCGAGGGTCAAGCACCGCCTCCTCGAACACAATCGCCGGATCGAGCGGGTAACTGAACACTCCGCCGACGCCCCGCTTCGGCTGACCGGGAAAATCAATGTCCTGGAACATCAGCCGCACCTCCGCTTCGTGCTGGAAGGCTGTCCGCTTCATGCAAAGGAGCCGGGCAAAATGATCGCCTTGGCCGCCTATCGCCACGTCGGTGAAGGTGAGTCCGCCCATCATGCTCTTGATTTGGTCCTCGGTCAGGTACTCGACCCTGCCGACGAAGAACTGGAGGTAAGCCGCTGGCGAACCAGCCATTTTCAGATTCTCGAATAGCTTTCGTATGGTAGTGCGGACCTTTACCCCAACTGCCTTTATTGGATCGGGACTGTAGATCCGCCACATGGCGTCGGTGTCGCTGTTAAACGACCAGCACTGTCCATACCAATCGCCGGTGAGGTTCCTGAGCGGGATCGTCGTGCCGGTGACGTCATCCACCACCTCCGTCCATTCCAAGAAAAAGTCCTCAAAAGGATCCTGCCATTTCGTCGGGTTAACGACCGCGTCCTGCTTCGCCGTTAGCAGCGTTTTGAACCGGTCGAGTGGATAGATCCGGTAGATGGGTCGACCCAGATCGGCATCGTCGAGCCCGATCAGGTTGCGCGTCGTCGTATCAGTCATTGTCGACCTCGGTCTGGAGTCACAGTAGGTACTAGCGAACGCCTCTCCGCCTGCCCGAAGCGGAGTGAGGGCTATTCCGCCCTGTATCGCGCAAGGTCGCGCTCGCGAGCACGCAGTTCGGCCCGGCGAAGCGCTACCTCCGCCTCAGCGTCTTCGGCCCGTTCCCGCAGCGCCTGCACTTGAGCCCCCAGAACTTCGCGCGAACGGCGCTCGCGCCGTTGAACGAGCCGCGCGACGCGGCGGCCTAGCGCGCCTTCTCGGACTGCCTGGGCCAACTCGCGGACAGAAACGCCCTCCGTGTCAGCGACCCATTCGAGGGAGCCAGCGCCGGGTTCGAGCACCCAGCGTGGAATTACGGTGACAGTGCATTTTATTCGATCGCTACTTGGAAAAATAGACCGCTCTTTCAATTCATTGCACCGTAACCGGTAACCGCGCAACCGCCCTAACCGGAGCGGCCTCCTAGCAATATTGTTCTCCGGGTACACCCTCAGGCGATTATGCCCTGCCGTCGCAACCAGGACTCCAAACTCTTGAGCTTGGCGCCATTGCCCGACCTCGCCGCCGAGCGCAGGCCCAGCATATTCTCATTTACCGCCTCAGCTACCGACTGCTGTCTTTGCCTCGCTGCGCAAATCACTGCTAGCATATCCGGGTTCTCGAGCCACAAGGAGTACTCCTCAGGCCTCATTCCGAGATAGTCGTGCAGTTCCTCCGAACTTTGTCCCTGGTGCCACCTTTCAACGAAATCATCAATTTCGCTGATAAGGACCGTTCCGGCCATAACGTGGTCGAGAAAGCTCTGTGCCTCAGACATCGATCCTTCTCCCTTTCACGGCCGGTTTGATCCATTCTCCCGTGACCGGGTGCATGACACCCAGATGCCATCCACGGGCGTTATATACCTCGACCTCGCCGTGCAACCCATCCCACTCGAACAGGCGAGCGCCATCATCATTTCGCCACCGTTTTCGTCCCGGTATACGCTCATAGCCGTCTAAAATACATGGTTTGGGAATTGGGACCGGCAAGAGTCAAACTCGAATCGATGTCACAGATGCCAGATATTTAGATTGCGCTGCCGTTCCCAGCAAGGCAGGTCGGCCGGAGAACGGGACCGGATCTCCCGAAACGCCAAATTCCAAATGTTAACCTCGGGTCCGCCTTCCGCCCTTCAGCGACGTTCCGGGGCGCGGGGCGAGCGCTGAACCGTGAAGCCGCGCAAAACTATTGCGCCGCCTGCGCCTGCGCGAGCATCGCCATGCGCTCGGCGACCTCGGCAAAGGAGATCGGCCGGAATCCGTGGCTGTCGACGCCGACGTCGAGGCTGAGGCCGTTCGGGTCGTCGTCGTGCTTGCCGTGCACGTGGCCGAACAGATGCCACGAGCCGCGCCAATCGTTGGGCCATTCGCGCAACGGATAGTGGCAGAGGAACACATTCCGCCCGTCGACGATGATCTCGCGCATCTCGGCGATCGTTGCGAAGCGCCCGGTCGCGGCAAGCGTCGCGCGATCGTCGTTGTTGCCGAGGATCAGATGAATTCGCCCCTCGAGGCGCGACAGCACGCCGGCGATATTTGGGTGCTGCTTGTGGGCGAGATCGCCGAGATGGTGGACTTCGTCATCGGGCCCGACCGTCGCGTTCCAGCGCGCGATCATATGCTCGTCCATCGCCCCGAGCGAGGGGAACGGGCGCTTGCGCTTGGTGAGCGCGAAAGTGTGGCCGAAATGAGTGTCGGAGGTGAAAAACAGCGCGGACATGGGACTCTGGCGTAGGCGCCGCTCTCCCCGAGGCGGGAGAGGCCGGGCGTGAGGGCGGCGGCGAGACGCCCTCGCCGCCGGCCGTGACTCCGTCATTTTTGCAGCGCGACGCACGGTCGCCACGCGTAGACCTTGACGGGCCTCTTACCGTCAAATACAAATATACGAATATGAGATTATGGCAATGCGAAAGACCATCGCCATGAGGGGGAAGGTCGGCGTCCGCGCCTCCGCCGCGGCGGAAAAGCCGATTATTCGAGGGAGAGCGCCATGATCCACATCATTGAACCGCACGGTTCGCAAAAACTGCATCCGCTGTTCGTCGCCGATCCGAGCCAGAACGATCGCCTTTGCGACGAGGCCGAGCGCCTTCCCGCGCTCGTCGTCAGCTCTGCCGCCGCGGCGAACGCGGTGATGCTGGGGGGCGGCTACTTCAATCCGCTGACCGGCTACATGAACAAGGCCGACGCGCTATCGGTCGCCCGCGACATGAAGACCACGAGCGGGCTGTTCTGGCCGGTTCCCGTGCTCAATCTGATCCAGGACGCCAAGGGCATCGTCGCCGGCCAGCGCATCGCTCTCAACGACCCCAATGTCGTCAATCATCCCGTGCTCGCGGTAATGGACGTCGAGGCGGTCGAGACGCTGTCGGACGAGGACGTCGATCTCATCGTCGCGAACGTCTACCGCACGCGGGACCCCAAGCATCCCGGCGTCGCCGCCTTCGTCGCCCAGGGGCGCACCCTGCTCTCCGGTCCGATCAGCGTCCTCAACTTCAGCTACTTCCAGACCGAATTCCCCGACACGTTCCGCACCGCGGTGGAGATCCGCCATCAGATCGCCGAGCACGGCTGGACCAAGGTGGTGGCGTTCCAGACCCGCAACCCGATGCATCGCGCTCACGAAGAATTGTGCCGGATGGCGATGGATCGGTTGCAAGCCGACGGCCTCGTCATCCACATGCTGCTCGGCAAGCTCAAGGACGGCGACATCCCGGCGCCGGTGCGCGATGCGGCGATCCGCACCATGGTCGAGAATTACTTCCCGCCGAACTCGGCGATGGTGACCGGCTACGGCTTCGACATGCTCTATGCCGGTCCGCGCGAGGCGCTGCTGCATGCTGTGTTCCGCCAGAACATGGGCGCCTCCTATCTGATCGTCGGACGCGACCATGCCGGCGTCGGCGACTATTACGGCCCGTTCGACGCGCAGACGATCTTCGACGAGGTCCCCAAGGACGCGCTGAAAATCCAGATATTTCGCGCCGACAACACCGCCTATTCGAAGAAGCTCGACAAGGTGGTGATGATGTGCGAGGCGCCGGGCCACACCAAGGAGGACTTCATCGCGCTCTCCGGCACCAAGGTGCGCGAGATGCTCGGCCAAGGCATCGCTCCGCCGCCGGAATTTTCCCGCCCGGAGGTGGCGGAGATCCTCATCGAGTATTATCGTAGCCTCTAGAGCGGTTCGCGATCAAACCGACGCTCCGTCATTGCGAGGAGCGTGAGCGACGAAGCAATCCAGGGGCCGCAGCCCGCCCGCCCTGGATTGCTTCGCGATGCTCGCAATGACGGCGGCGTTTCACATTGATCGGGAACCGCTCCAGAAGCGCGCCGGCTGGCGCGGCCTCGAACTAGGCTCCGCGCATGGACAAGGCGCATCGCTACTACGTGCGCTCGCCCGATGGGCGAGCGACCTTCGGCTTCGACGCCGAATCGACCGCCGCCGCCGTCGCGCTCGAATACGGCCCCGGCGCGGCGCTAGTCGACACCCTGGCGCAGGCCTATGCGCCGATGTTGCAGGTCGTCGAGCGCGTCGACGACGCTGCGAAGCTCAGCGTCGGTCCGATCGGCGGCTGGGACACCGGTCGATTCGGCCTCGATCGCGATCTCATCGAAGCCGTCAAGCGCGGCCGCCTCGAAATCGTCCACGTCTTTCTCGCCAAGGGCGCGAGCGCGAACGCTCGCGATGCTCGCGGCGGCACGGCGTTGCATTGGGCGGCGGCGCGCGGCGTCGTGGACGTCGTCGAGTTGCTGGTCGCCCATGGCGCCGACCTCGGCGCCGTCGACGACAAAGGCCGGCTGGCGCGCGACGTCGCCGAATCGCGCGGTCATGCGGCCCTCGCAGCCTGGCTCGCGGCGCGCGCCGGGCGCTGAATCCAAGCCCGCGCCGAAAGTCGGAGAACTCGCCGCGACGGCGTCACATTTACATATTGTCATATTCGAAAATAGTGATACAAGACCCTTGGCGCCCAAACGATGGGACAATGCGCATGCGGCGCATCGGGCCGCGCCGGACGGGCGCCGCGAATCTGTCCGATCACCACTGGGAGGGATCTTATGCCGACATTCGTCCATACGGATAAGTGTGACGGGTGCAAGGGCGGTCAGGTGACCGCTTGCATGTACATCTGCCCAAACGACCTGATGACACTCGATACGACCCGCATGAAGGCTTTCAACCAGGAGCCTGATCAGTGCTGGGAATGCCAATGCTGCGTCAAGGCCTGCCCGCAGCAGGCGATCGAAGTGCGTTCGTTCCAGGATTGGGTGCCCATGGGCGGCGCCGCGATTCCGCTACGCACCGACAACGCGATCATGTGGACGATCAAGTTCCGCGATGGCGAGATCAAGCGCTTCAAGTTCCCGGTGCGCACGACGCCGGTCGGATCGATCGATCCTTACGGCAACAAGCCGGAACCGGGCAGCCTTGGCGACAACCTTTTCTTCACCGAGTCGGGCAAGGAGCTGCCGCGTCCGGCGTGACGCGGTCCTAGCTCCCGATCAACACCAACTGACCGCAATTGGACGCGTGGGCCGGGCCGGGGTTGCCAGGAGTCGCGTCGAGGAGTTCAACCTATGAGCGAACCGAGTTTCGGCAACCCGACCATTGTCGAGATCGACACCGACATCCTGCTCGTCGGCGGCGGCATGGCGGCTTGCGGCGCGGCCTTCGAGGCCAAGCGCTGGGCTGGCGACAAGGTCAAGATCACGCTGGTCGACAAGGCGGCGATGGACCGCTCCGGCGCGGTGGCGATGGGCCTCTCGGCCATCAACACTTATCTCGGCCAGAACACCCCCGAGGATTACTGCCGTTACGTCTCGGCGGACCTGATGGGCATCACCCGCGACGACCTCGTCTACGACGTCGGCCGTCACGTCGACGATTCGGTGCACCTGTTCGAAGAGTGGGGCCTGCCGATCTGGAAGGAAATGGATGGCGGCCGCGTCGACGGCGCGAGCTGGCAGAAGCAGGGCGGCAAGACCTTGAAGGACGGCGGCAAGCCGGTCCGTTCGGGCCGTTGGCAGATCATGATCAACGGCGAAGGTTACAAGCCCCTCGTCGCCGAAGCCGCCAAGAAGGCGCTGGGGATGGAGAACATCTACGAGCGCGTGTTCATCGTGAAGTACCTGCTCGACGCCAATAATCCGAATCAGGTTGCGGGCGCGGTCGGCTTCTCGGTTCGCGAGAACAAGATCTACGTGTTCCGCGCCAAGGCGATCCTCAACGTCGCCGGCGGCGCGGTCAACGTGTTCCGTCCGCGCACCACCGGCGAAGGCATGGGCCGCGTGTGGTATCCGGTGTGGAACGCCGGCTCGACCTACGCGATGGCCGCCGAAGTCGGCGCCGAGCTGACGATGATGGAGAACCGCTTCGTCCCGACCCGCTTCAAGGACGGCTACGGCCCGGTCGGCGCCTGGTTCCTGCTCTTCAAGGCGAAGGCGACCAACGCGTTCGGCGAGGACTATGTCGTCAAGAACGCGGACATGCTCAAAGAGTTCGCGCCCTACGACAAGGCTTTCGTCGTTCCCTCCTGCTTGCGCAACCATGCGATGCTGAAGGAGATGAAGGACGGCCGCGGCCCGATCTTGATGGATACCCCGACCGCGATGAAGAAGCTCGGCGAAAAGCTGACGCCGAAGGAAGTCAAGCACCTCGAGGCCGAGGCCTGGGAAGACTTCCTCGACATGTGCATCGGCCAGGCGGGCGTGTGGGCGGGCCTCAACATCCGTCCCGAGCAGCAGGTCTCCGAGCTGATGCCCACCGAACCCTATCTGCTCGGCTCGCATTCCGGCTGCTGCGGCATCTGGGTCTCGGGTCCCTCCGACATCGCGCCGCCGGAATGGCAATGGGGCTACAACCGCATGACGACGGTCAAGGGCCTGTTCACTGCCGGCGACGGCGTCGGCGCCTCGGGCCACAAGTTCTCGTCGGGCTCGCACGCCGAAGGCCGCATCGCCGGCAAGTCGATGGTCAAGTTCTGCCTCG
Source organism: Roseiarcus sp. (assembly GCA_052147395.1). GTDB lineage: Bacteria > Pseudomonadota > Alphaproteobacteria > Rhizobiales > Beijerinckiaceae > Roseiarcus. The sequence goes on along the minus strand of JBKQKS010000392.1, from coordinate 31,070 downwards.
ACAACGCCGACTACAAGCCGGCGCTGAAGGGCGACATCAAGGCCATCTCCGAGGAGATCTACCGTCCTGTGCGCAACTACTTCGAGCACAAGGACAAGACCACCGCCGAGGACGTCAACCCGTTCTACATCACGCCGCGTATGTTCCAGATGCGCTTGCAGAAGATCATGGACGAGTATGTCGCCGGCGTCGCCACCTACTATCAGACCAACGCGGAGATGCTGCGCCGCGCCACGCACTATCTCACCATGCTCAAGGAAGACAGCGCCAACATGCGCGCCAAGGACCTTCACGAGCTGATGCGCGCGTGGGAGAACTACCACCGCCTGTGGACCGGCGAGGCCCACATGCGCCACATCCAGTTCCGCGAAGAGACCCGCTACCCGGGCTTCTACTATCGCGCCGACTATCCCAAGCTCGACGACGAGAACTGGAAGGTGTTCGTCAACTCGCGCTTCGATCCCGAGACCAAGACCTGGAGCCTCAAGAAGGTTCCGCACGTGGATCTGGTGCCGAAAACCTACGGCGCCGCCAAGCACTGATACCGTTTCCCGAGGAAACGGCGTTCCGTTCGCGCGAAACTCCTCTTGCAACTCGAAGAGTTTCGCGCGATCCGTTTCTCCGGATCGCGAAGCGATCGTCCGGAAGCGGTATGCTACGGCCAAGCCCCGGAGGCCGATATTGCCGGCCCCGGGCAAATCGCTATAGAATGAACGGCGCCGGTCAACGAGCGCGACACGCCCAACTAGGGAGAGACGTAATGAAAGTCAAAGAGTGCCTCGATTCCAACAAACAGGTTCTCGCGACCTGCACTCCGGACGAACCGGTGCTCACTATCTCCGAGCGGCTGAACACGCTCAACATCGGCGCGATGCCGGTTTGCGGGGCAGATTCGAAGCTTGCCGGCGTCATTTCGGAACGCGACGTCGTGCGCGGATTTGCGCGCAACGGGGCCAAGCTGACCGAGCGCTACGTGCGTGATCTGATGACGCGCGAAGTCATCACCTGCCCGCCCGACGCCGCGATGGCCGAAGCCGAAGCGCTCATGAACGCGCATCGCATCCGTCACCTGCCGATCGTCGATGGCGGCAAGCTCGTCGGCATGTTGTCAATCCGCGACATCATGGTTTGGCGCTTGAAGGAAAAGCAACAGGAAGCCAACGTGCTGCGCGACGCCGTGATCGCGGCGCGTTACCGCTGAGAGCCAAGGTTCTCGCTCCCATGTCGGTTCGAGGCCGTCGAGGGAGCGGGAGAGGGTTTGGGTGAGGGGCGGGTCGAAGAGCGTCCGCTTCGATTTCTGGCGACGTCGAACTCCTCCTACGTCAGGCGTCGTTACGCCCCTCACCCAAACCCTTTCGCCGCCGGCGAGGCGCCTTGCCGGGTTGGTTGGCGCGATGTGCGAGCCCAGGGGCGGCGGGCGCGCTTGCCGAGGCCGGCGTCCCCGGCTACATGACTCGAGTGAACGGCGCCCCGCAGATCTGCCGCGAGTCCCGGCGGCGAGCGTGGCGTCAGATCGTAGACGAGCCGCGAAAGGCCCAAGGTGTCCAGCAAACCTTCCGACGAAGACGAGTCGCAACATGCCGAGGCCGAAGACTCGGCCGACGCCGCGGAAGAGGCGCGCCGGCGCGCGGCGGAGGTCGATCTCGACGTCCCGATCGTCAAAGCGTTGCGCGCTTCGGCCGGCCCCGTCGTGCCGTTGCGCTTGACGTCGTCGAACTCGTTCTGTTTCTCATGCCATTCCGGCGTGTCGTGCTGGAACGAGTGCTGCTACGACACCGACATCACGCTCACTCCCTATGATCTCATCCGCATCGGCCGCGCGCTGAAGCTGCCGTCGGGCGAAGTGGCGCGCATGTTCGGAACGCCCGCCGTGCACGACGGCGCCAACATGCCGGTGCTCAAGTTGAAGCGCGTCGACAACGGCGAGCCCAAGCGCCCCTGCGTGTTCCTCGATCCCGCGCATGGCTGCACGATCTACGCCGACCGTCCGGCCGCCTGCCGCTATTACCCGCTCGGCCTCGCCTCGGTGAAGATGAAGGGTCACGACGAGCCGGAGGACTTCTATTTTCTCGTCAAGGAGCCGCATTGCCGCGGCCACGAGGAGCCGAACACCCAGACCGTCGCCGAATTTCGCGAGGGCCAGGGCGTCGGCGTTTACGACGAGCACAATCGCGGCTGGATCCACATCCTGATGAAGCTCGCCTCCTGGAAGGTCGCGGGCGGCCCTTGGGGCAAGGAGCCCGACGAGCGCACCAAGAAAATGTTCCTGATGGCGACGACCGATCTCGACGCCTTCCGCAAGTTCGTCTTCGACACCAGTTTCCTGCAGCGCTACGCCGTCGACGAGGCGACGCACGGCGATCTCGCCACCGACGACGAAGCGCTGCTGAAGCTCGCGCTCGATTGGCTCAGCGCGATCCTGTTCAACGAGCCGACCCTGCCGCTGCGCGAGGACGTGCTGCACGAGGCGATCGCCAAGGCGCGCCAGGAGCTCGGCGGGACCTGAGCGCAACCAACCGGGTCCCTCTGGCAAGCCGGCTGAGCGGGCGCGTGCTCTGCCGCGCCGCGCATGCGACGACCGATGCGGATCGGGGATACGCTCATCGTCCAGGTTTGGGTCGCCAAGCGCGCGCCGAACGGTTTTCTTCGGGGTTGGCGTCTGCTATGTCACGACTAGGCGCCATCGACCGCTATCGCGAGGCTCCCCATGTCCCCGTTCGCTCGCCGTCCCCGGCTCGGCGCCGTGCTCATCGCGCTCGCGCTCATTCTCGTCCTCGATCTCGCCCGTTCGCTGACGCCGCGTTTGGCCCTGCTCACGCCGGTCTCCGTATGGCGGCCCGACCCCGCAATCTACGCCGACATGCCCTGGCCCCCCGCTCGGGCAACCCCGGCCGACGCCTCCCCGGGGCTGAAGCTCTACTACGCCAACTGCGCCATCTGTCACGGTCCCGATGGCCGCGGCAACGGCCCCTCCGCGCCGTCCCTGATTCCACATCCGCGCGATTTCACCCGCGCCGAGTTCGAGTACAAGTCGACCCCGGCCGACGCGCCGCCGACCGACGACGACCTCTACCGCGTCATCGCCGACGGGTTGACGGCGAGCGCCATGCCGGGCTGGAAGGCCCTGCTGACCGAGGCGCAGATTCGCGATCTCGTCGAGGTGGTGAAATCCTTCGCGCCATCGAGGCCGGCGGCGGCGCCCATCGCCATTCCCGAGCCCGCGCCGCCGACGCCCGAAAGCGTGGCGCGCGGCGCCAAGCTCTACGAGAGCGCCGGCTGCGTAGTCTGCCACGGCCCCGATTTGCGCGGCGGCGTCGGACTCGAAGACCAGAAGGGTTATCCGGCGATCTCGCGCGACCTCACCGCGCCCTGGACATTCCGCGGCGGGTCGAGCCCGAGCGCGCTCTGGCTGAGGCTGACGACCGGCCTGGCGTCCGGACCGATGCCCTCGTTCGCCGAGACCCTCGACCCCGGGGAACGCTGGGACGTCGTCAATTTCGTGCTCTCCCGGCAGCGCATCGCGCCTTGGGCGACGGGCGGCGAACTCGCGGGCCCCGGCCACGCCGCGAACCTCGAACGACGCGGCCGCTATCTCGTGCGCGCGGAAATGTGCGGCCTCTGTCACACCGAAATCGACGCCGGCCTCATCTATCGCGACGACCGCTACCTTGCCGGCGGCATGCGCGTCGGCGGCTATCCCCATGGCGTCTTCGTGTCCCGCAACCTGACGTCGGACGCCGCGACCGGGCTCGGCGACTGGACCGAGACGCAAGTCGCCAACGCCCTGCGCGATGGACGCGCCCGCGATGGACGCGTGCTCGACCTCTGGGCCATGTCGTGGATGTATTTCCACCGCTTCGGCGACGACGACGCGATCGCGATCGCGCGCTACCTGAAGACCCTGCCCGCCGTCCACAACGCCATTCCGGACGCGTTGCATTACGGTTTCGTCGAGACGATCTTCGAGAAGCTCGTCGACGACGACCTGCCAGCGGCGCCGGGGCCGAGGCTCACGTATGCGGTCGGCTCCTACGCCAACGAAAGCGGCGTAGATGCGGCGCTCGTCGAGACTTGGCTCGTACGCGCGCAATGGGCGGCGCTCGCCTTCGGCCTCGTCGGCTTCGTGTTCGCCGCGCCTGCCGGCCAACGCCTGCCGAAGGGAGTTGGCGGCTACGCGCGGGCGACCCTGGCGCTGGCGGGGCTCGCGGTCGTCATCGGCGCCGGCGCTTTCCTCTATCTGACGCCCGCCCTGTCGCTATTGCCGCCGGACAAGATTTTCGCCGCGGCGGCAGGGTCGATCCCCGAACCCGATCTCGGCGGCGTCGCGCCGGAAAAAGCGGCGATGATCCGCCGCGGCCAATATCTGTACACGGTTGCGTCCTGCGCGCTGTGCCACGAGAATGGCGGATCGGGCGGCGACAAAGTGTCGGATCGGCGCTCCGGGACACAGTTCGCGGCCAATCTCACGTCCGATCGCACGGCCGGTCTCGGCGCCTGGAGCGACGCCGAGATCGCGCGCGCGATCCGTTCCGGCGTCGGCCGCGACGGTCGTCCGCTCTACTGGCAGGCGATGCCCTGGGACCATTTCTCCAACTGGGACGAGGAGGATGTGCGCTCGATCATCGCCTATCTCCGCACGTTGCCGCCGATCGCCGAGCCGAGTCCCGCCGACGCGCCGCCCTCGCCCGCCGACTGCGAGATCTACACCTTCTTCATCGTGAAAACACAGCGCCCGGGCTGCGCGATGTAGCGCGGGTTGCGCGGATTTGCGACTCGCCCTGGCGGTCCGCCCGCGAACGCGAAGCGCCCGAGCGCTTGGTTCTTCCCCCGCCGATTTGGGCGCGCGGGAGCACGCGCGGGTTGACTTTTCCCGCGTGGACCGTGAGAGGATGCAATTTCGCGAGCGTTGCAGGAGCGGCGCCGGGCTCGACATTGCAGTGGATGGATCGCGCCGTTCTCGACGCGATCTCGCGTTCGAGGGTCCGTTGGCGCTGCTCGTGACGCTCGCGGCAACCTGCGGGACCAAGATATGGCGCGCGTGCGGGATTTGGCTTGGTGACGACGAGCCTGACGAGCGAATTCTGCGCGAGGGCGCAGCGCGAGCCGGAACGGCCGTTCTGCATCCATGACTCTGCGGGCTCATCGGTCGCCATCTCTCACGGAAATTTGCTCGCGAGCGCCCGCGCCATCGCGTCGCAGGTCGTTGCGCGCGGCGCTCGCCGAGGCGACGTCGCGCTGCTGTTCGTCAAGCACGAGCCGGCGATCTATGCGGCGTTCGTGGGCTGCATGCTCGCCGGCGTCGCCCCGTCGTTCATGCCCTATCCCAATCCCAAGCAGGACCGAGCCCTGTTCTGGCGCTCGCATCGCGAATTGTTGCGGCGCATCGAGCCTCGACTCATCGTCGTCTCGGCCTCGTTGCTGCTGGATTTCAGCGACAACCTGCCGGAGTTCGCCGGGCGGCTCTCGTCTCTCGACGAATGGCTCGCCGCAGCCGCGCCCGACGGGCAGGAGTTCGTCGTCCACGATCCTGCCTTGTTGCAGCACAGTTCCGGCACGACGGCGACCAAGAAGGGCGTGATGCTGTCGCACGCCGAGGTGCTCGGTCAAGTCGACGCCTACGCCCGGGCGATCGCCCTCACGGACCGCGATGTCATCGCCTCCTGGCTGCCGCTCTACCACGACATGGGGCTGATCGCCTGCTTCATGCTGGCGCTGATCCGCGGCGCGCTGCTGGTGGCGCTCGATCCCTTCGAATGGGTCTCGAACCCCGGCTCGTTGCTCGAAGCCATCGAGCGCCATCGCGCAACGTTGTGCTGGCTGCCGAATTTCGCCTTCAATCATCTCGCCGCCTCGGTGCGGCGCGGGCGCAGGTTCGATCTTTCCTCAGTACGCGCGTTCATCAACTGCTCCGAGCCCTGCAAGCCCTCGAGCTTCGAGACCTTTCGCGCCCGATTCGAAGAGTCGGGCGTCCACTCCGCGCAGTTGCAAGTGTGCTATGCGATGGCGGAGAACGTGTTCGCGGTCACCCAGACGCCTATCGGCGCCCCGCCTCGGGTGCTGGACGCGGATAGCAAAGCGCTGCAGACTCTCGGCCACGCCACGCCGGGGAGTTCCGCGAAGCTGCTGTCCTGCGGGCCGCCGATCGAGGGCGTCGAGGTCCGCGTCGTCGATGACGGCGGCGTCGAGCTCGGCGAGCGCAGGGTCGGCGAAATCGCCGTCCGCTCGCCCTTTGTGTTCAGCGGCTATTATCGTCTGCCGGAGAAGACTGAGCGCGCGCTGCGCGGCGGCTGGTATTTCACCGGAGACCTGGGGTTCGTCGAGTCGGGCGAACTGTTCGTCACCGGACGCAAGGACGATCTGCTGATCGCCTATGGGCGCAACTACTACGCGCACGACATCGAGGCCGTCGCCAATACGATCCAAGGGCTGATTCCCGGCCGCAACGTCGCCTTCGCGATCGTCAGCGACGCCGCCGGCACGCAACAGATCGTGCTCGCCGCGGAGACGATGACGCCCCACGACCATGCGCTGGTGCGCCGCGCGCGCGAAACGGTGCTCGCCGCGTCGGGCCTCGCGCTCACCGACGTCTTCCTGTGCGAACCCGGCTGGCTGATCAAGACGACCAGCGGCAAGATCGCCCGCGGCGCCAATCTCGAGCGCTATCTCGAATGCAAACGCCATGGGGACCGTTGATGCCGCCTCACGCTTCAACCTGCGACATCATCATCGCCATTGTCGCGGAAACCTTCGTCGTCGAGGCGAGCGGCCTCGGGCCGCAGTCGTCGGCGATCGACGTCCCCGGCTGGGACTCCGTGACACAAGTGGGTTTGCTGATGCGTCTCGAGGATGAATTCGCCGTCGAGATCGATGTCGCGGAAGCGAACGCGGCGGCTGACTTGGAAGCGCTGGCGGCGCTCATCGACCGCAAGCGCAAACCATCCTGACGAGTTATGAGGTCACGCAGGTGTGATCAACGAAGCGAAAGCCGAGCGCATTGCTCGCTCGACCGGAAATCGAAAACATGGAAGCAGCTTTGCGTTAGGAACTGAGAGCTCCATATTTAAGGGATATTACGAAATGGGAGAGCGTGTTTCGCGAAACATCGGGGGGGATTCGGGCTGCCGCGGCGCGAAGGGGCTCGGTCAATGATCGTCGTCTACGGCAACTGCCAAGCAGGGGTCTATGCGGACCTTCTGACGAAGGTCTGCCCGCGAGAAGAGCCTGTTCGTTATATCATGAATTTCGCTCATCCGACCGAGGCGGGCGTGGGGCTCGACGAGGCCGAAAAGGCGAGCGTGCGCCTGATCCTGCGGCAAACCGAAGTGCGCGAGATGCCGCAGTTCGAGCAACTCAAGGAACTGTCGCAGACAATCCCGATGCTGCGCTTTGCGGCGCTGGATTTCAACGTTCTGTGGCCTTTCAACTTCATGGACCCGAGGAACGTCAGCGAGCCTCCGGATTTTCCGTTCGGAAGGTTCCCGTACGGCGACCGCATCGTCGTCGAATTGTTGCGGGAGGGCTCGAGCGGCGACGATTTGTGGCGCGAGTATCAGACGCGCAGCGTCGCCAAGATGCCCAATCTCGACCGGTTGTTGGAAGTCGAGGCGAAGCGGCTGGAAGCCCGCGACGCCGACTCCGACTTCAAGATCGCGTGCTACGTTTTGAACAATTTTCGCTCGCAGCAGCTGTTCTGGACGCTCAATCACCCCTCGGGCCTGCTGCTCGGCAAGCAGTTCGGCGACCTGTTGTCGGCGACTTTCGCAACCTTGGGCGTGGCCAAGGACGGCGCCGAGATGGCGGCGAAAATGTTCGCGACCTACGAGCCGTTCGGCGCCCATCATGTGCCCATCCATCCCGAAGCGGCGAAGCGGCTCGGCCTGACCTGGTATGTCGAAGGGATCAAATTCAAGTATCTCGACGGCAGGAGCTTTACGTTCGAAGAGACGATGAGGAACTACATTGCGTTCAAGTCATGAGGCTCGACGCGATGGCCGCGAAGGACGCCATCGGCTCGACGGCGAGGGGCGAAGTTCGGCGGTGGATTGGTCCCAGCAACTCGAAGCGGCGCATCGCGCCGCGGCGGCGGCCTTCGATTCGACGGCGAAACTGGTTGCGGAGCTGCCGCGGACGCGCGAGGCGCAGGCCAAGGTCGTCGCCAAACTCACCGAGACGTTTCGCAGTTCCCACGCCGCATTCGAGATCTCCAAGCCGTTCCTGGTGGAGAACGTGCGGCTCCGCGATCGTCACCTCGTCGATTCGTGGACGGCGACCCCGAACCAGCTCGCCTGGCTGATGGTCCACGAGGCGATGTCACATTACTTCGCCCGTTTCGCGCTGCAGAAGTGGTCGCCCGACGCCTTGCTGATCCACCACGTCCCGAAGACCGCCGGCACCAGCCTCAATGCGCTGGTCCACGAGCGCGGCTATTTCATCGCCTATCCGCAACCCGGCTTCAAGGCGATGTGGGCCTCGCACGGGCTGCTCGGCTTTCCGCGCCAGGTCCGCGCCTTCGAGCGCGGCGCGCGGCGCGACCGGCTCTATATCGGCGGCCATTACAATCTTCCCGACCGGATCGCCGAACTCGACCTGTTCGGCCGGGTGCGCGGCGTCACGTTGTGCCGGCCGCCCGCCGACATCCTCAGCTCGGCGGCGCGCTTCGTCTGGACCAAGATCGAAACCGAGGGGCCGGAATTCGCGTCGCTCTATGGTGTCGAGGGCGTCGACGGCGGCGAACTCGCGCGGCAGCGCAACGGTCTGGCGAGCGGCGAGGACCTCGGCGGCGCGGCGGCGGCGATCCTGCGCGCGATCATCGGCTCGGCGCAATTTCGCAGCGAATACGACGAAATATACGTGAAATTCTTCCTCAATGGCGAAGTGGATTCGCCCGCCAGGCTCCGGCAGTACATCCAAGAGTGCGGCGCGCTGTTCGTTTCTGTCGACCCGAGCGCCGACACGCCCCGCACGCTGGCGGCGCTCGACCTCCAGGGGACGCTGCCGCGCGCCAATGTCTCGCGGCTCTCGGAGCGAACCTTCGTCGAGCTGATCGGCGGCCCCGACGCCTTCGCCGCGCTCTGCCGCGAGCGCATGGGGCGCAGCGAGGAGATTTTTCGCGCTCTCGTCGGTGTGCACGACGCCGCGGTCGCCGCGGCGCCTTTGTAGGCGAGGTCCCTCATCCTGAGCTTGTCGAAGGACGACCTCGCTGCCTCCGCTTGGAAGACTCGTGTGAGGATGTGGCGCTTACGCGCTTAACCGAGGCCGTCCTTCGACAAGCTCAGGATGAGTTGTCATCCGCTTCTCGCACTTTGATGCATGGAAGACCGCCAATTGTAGCCGCGGTCGCTGACCGCCAATTGTAGCCGCGGTCGCTGACCGCGGCTGCCGGGGGCAGCGACCCCGGCTACAAGGGTGCCTTTCAGGAGAGGGGCCTCGGCGACAGAATCGCGCCGCCCGGGAATTTGCCCCGGTTACACGGTTCGCGCGAAACTCTTTGAATCGAAAGGGAAGTTTCACGCGAGCGGAATACCGTTTCCCTCGGAAACGGAATGACGGGCGGGGCGTACCTCAGCGCGGGGTCGGATCCGTCGGCCCGGCGAAGGCCTGCGGCGGCAGGTCCGTTGCGGCGACGCCGACAGGTTGGGCCGCGCCTCGGCTCGGCGCGACGCCGACGACGGGAGGCGCGCCCGCGGGCGGGGCCAGGAAGCGCTGCCCCTCGGGAGCGGCCGCCGTGACCGGCGCCATGTAACCCGACGAATAGGCCGGCGCCGGATAGCTCTGCGGCTCGACAGGCGCCGCGTAGGAGGGGGCGTAGACCCGCCGCGGCTCGCTCGCGGCGGCATCGCCCCTCGCCACCCGCGCCGGCGCGCAGGCCGCGACGCCCGGGCGCGGGCCGGAACCGAAATCGTCGGGCAGGGTGATCTCGAGGCTCGAGGCGGCGCTGGCGAGGTCGTCGACCGTCATGTCGGAGCGGCAGAGCTTCATCCTGAGCGAGGCCGGCGCCGGCTCGAGGTTCTGCGACGCGACGCGGCCGCCACTGGCGAAGCTCACGCGCGCGTCCTCGATATACTGCCAGACGTAGATGCAGCGCAGCGCCGGTCCGCGGCGGCCGATCGCCAGGCCATACTCGCCATAGGCGTTGCGATAGGCGCCGGGCGGCGCGGTCTGCATCAACAGACCCGGAAATTCGTGCGTGAGCTCGGCGCCGATCGCGGCGTCCGAAGCCGGCGCCGGCGCGACGCCCTTGCCGTCGGCGCCGCCGGTCCGGATCGCGAGGTCGATGTGGCTTTCGGGCCTCGGCGTGTCGGTCGCGAGGCGGATGCGCTCGGAAAAGCCGTTCGCCCGCCAGCCGCTCGAGACGCCGGCGACCGTCGCCGCCCCCGGCGGCAGCTGCACGCTCGGCGGCGAGCTCTCGCCGTGACGGGGCGCGTCCTGCGGCGCGGCGTCGGAGAGCGCGAGCGTGTCGAGGTCGATGCCTGCCGGCGGAGCGGAGCCGGTGCAGCCGACAGAGATCAGCACAGGCAACAGGGCGAGCGCGCGTTTCATGTCTCTCCAACTTTCCCTGCTCAGCCGGCGCCCGGGCGCGGGGCATGGTCGAACGATTGCGCGGGCGCCCCATAGCCATAGGGCGTCGCCGCCGGGTTCGGTCGAACGTAAGGCTGCGAGACCCCGCCCGTGGGGCCGTAAGCGGCGGTCGGCGCCGTTGCCGTCGCGCCCGGCCCCTCGCGAGCGCGCTCGCGCGACCACAGCGTCCCCGCCGGCGCCGTCTGCTCGGAGGCGATCGAGGCGCTGGGCGCCGTCACGCCGTTGTAGCCGGGCAGCAAAGCATAGCCGTAGCGTTCGTAAGGCATGGCGTCGACGCCGGGCACGCGGCGCGCGACGAGCGGCGCCATGGGCGAGGCCGGATCGATCGCGAAGCCGCCGGGTTCGCTCGGCGGATCGGCGCCGACGGGCGCGTTGACCAGCGGCGGCTGCTCCGCCGGCGCGAAGCGATAGGGATTCTCGTCGGCGACGCTGATCGGAAACACGTTGCGCGCAATGCGCGGCATGCGGGCGCGCAAGTCTCGCGCCGCGACCGGCTCGGGGCTCGCGACCGGACCCCAGTTCGGCGCGGGGCTCGTCTGGCTGTCGAAGGTCGGCGCCGAATAGGGGGCGCGGCCATCGCCGGCGAAGGGATAGGTCCTCCACGCCGCCCGCTTCTTCAGGGCGCCGTTCCGCGTGTCGCAGGGGGTGGGCGGATGCGGCAGGTCGTCGGGAAACAACAGGCCGACGACGAGCGGGAACAGGCCGTCGTAACGGTTGATGAGCTTGTTGGCCTCCGCCCCCTTCTTGATCTTGCGCAGGCTCAGCGCGAGCCCGTAGACGCTCTGCTCCTTCGGGCGCCAGGCGACGGCGCGCTCGAACCATTGCGCCGCGACGTCGAACTGGCAGGTGTTGTAGGCGTACCAGCCGAGCGCCTGCGCGCCCTCGCCCGAGGCGGTCAATTCCGTCTCTCGAGCGAAGCGATGCAGCCGCGCCGGCTCGATATAGGGCGGAATTGGCTTGGTGAGGTCGGTCTCGAGCGTGTCGATGAACAGGATCGAATTGTTGACGAGCGGCCGCCGCCACGCATAGGCGACCTCCTCCGCCTCGCGCTTCTCATCGAGGAAGCGCAGGGTCAGCGCGAGGCCGTGCGCGACCATGGCGTCGCCGCCGCGCCCGAGGCCGAGCTTGAACCATTCGAGCGCTTCGGGATAGTTCCTCGACTTGTAGAAGTACCAGGCGAGCAACGCCGGCTGATTCGGGTCTTTCGCGCCGCGGGCGTAGTCGGCGAAGGCTTTCAGGTCCGCCTCTTCCACCGGCGCCTCGCGCTCATCGTGCAGGAAGGCGGCGATCCGGGCGCGCGCGATGTCGATGTCGAGGCTGGCGAATTCCGACTTGCCGTCCGCGCCCCTCTGGGCCAGCGCCAGCAGTTGTTCGAAATCGTTCATTCTGAGGCCGCCGAGCGCCTTCTGCACGGTCGCGAGGCGTTTGGACGGATCGGACTCGGTCTTCAATATGCCCTCGTAGATCGCGAGCGCCTTGTCGCTGCGACGCGATTCCTGGTAGGCCTCCGCGATCATCCACAGCACGTCGATATCGAGCCCTTCGAGCGAGCGGTTCGAGGTCTCCAGGCGCTTGACGATGTCGGCGTAATGGCCCGATTTCGAGGCGCCGCTGATCCAGAGCCGGAACCGTTTCGCCGCCAGCTTCGCCGTCAGGTCGGCCGAAGGCTCGAAGCCCGGCTCTTCGGCGCGCCGCTGGGCGATCGCCTTGTCGAGTTCGTCGAGCTTGTCGGCGGCGAACAGGTCCCAAAGATCGAGCTCTTCCTCACCGTCGATCGCCGCGCCGCTCGGCTTGTCCTGCAGGAAGGCGGGCGCCTTAAAGTCGGGATAGAGGCGTTGCAGGCGGCGCAACTCGGCGTCCATGCGCGCGGTCTGGCCGCTCGCCCAGTAGTAGCGCAGCCCGCTGACGTCGACTTCCGATCCGACGGCCTCGGATGCGGGCGCGGCAGCAGGCGCATCGGCGGCAGGTTCGGCCAGGGCGCTGCCGGCGAGCGCCGCGGCGAGCGCCAGCGCCGAGACCAGACGGACCCCTGCGCGCGCGCGCCTCCCTGAGGTCAACATGACGGATACCTCTGCCGCGCGGCGATGACTGCGAGGATGTGCAGGCTCGCCTGATAGTAATTGTCCGACGTCGCGGGGGTGTAGAAGTCGCCAGGCAGTTTGACCTTGTCGACGACGCAGCGCGTCAGCTCGGCGATCGCCGCATAGCCCCGGCCTGCGAAAGCCGGACCGGCCGCGCCGCTGTCGACGTCGATCTCCGCAACTGTCTGGCCCTTGGCCCACACGGCGACGAAGGGCGCATATTGCTCGCGCTCGCCGACGCCGGCCATCGCCATATAGAGCGGGATGCGCAGCGCGTTATAGGAGAAGGCGCGACGGAAGCCGGAGGCCGGCTGCAAGGCCTCGTCATGGGCGGAAACCCAGTCGCTCGGCAAGCGGCTGGGCCCGAACCGAGCGGCTTCGACGAGGCGGAGGCCGGAATGGATGAGCCCGTCCCAATCCACTTCGGGGGCGACCTTCGGCAGGCGCTCGAAGGCGGGAAACACCCAGTAGGAAAGGTTGAGGATCGGCCCGTCCGGCCGCGCTTCGACGGCGAAGCCGGCGACCGCGGGCAGCAGCAGAGGCCCGCGCTTGTCGCCCAGCAGCACCAGCTTGCGTCCGACCTCGACCGCGATGCGGCGCGCGGCGACGCGATAGGAGAGATCGCCCCAATATTCGGCCGCCTCCGTCAGCGCCCAGGCGACCAGGATGTCGCCGTCGGCGGCGTCGTTGATGTCCGCGATCGCCGGCCGCGTCGACGGCTCCCAGCGCCAGGCGATCAGTTCGTCGTCCCGCACCATCAGATTGGCGCACGTCCAGCTCCAGATGCGGTCGAAGGCGATGCGGTCGTTGGCGGCGACGGCGAACAGCATGCCATAGCCCTGGCCCTCGCTGTGGCTGATCGCGCCATTGGCGTAATCGATCACGCGGCCGGTCTCGCTGACGAACCGGCTCTTGAAGTCGCTCCACAGCGCGGGCGTGCGCAGGGACCCGCCGAGCGGCTTGTCGCTGGCGTCGAGGTCGAGCGGCGCCTCGACCGCGGGAGAAGGCGCGGTCGCGGGCGGCCCCGGCGGGTCGGGCGCCGCGGCGAGCGCGCCCGAGGCGGCCATCAGGCTCTGGGCGACGAGAACGGCGCCGAGGAGACGTCGCGCGCCGACGGCGATGCGCCTCATGTCTGGCTCCTGCCGACGTTGCGGACGAAATGGAGGGTGGCGAAAGCGAGAACAAGCCCGACAAAAATCGTCAGCGCCACGTAAACGGACTTGTTGATCGACAGCCAGCCGGCCGTGACGAGCCTGAGATTGGTCGGCGAGAACGGCTCGGTCGAGACGAAGGTCATCGCGGCGGGCTCGACCGAGGTGACGCTGCCCTGCGAGTCGTCGAGCAGCGCCATGCGTCCGCTCACCTGCATCCAGACGCGCGGATCGGACAGGCAGTCGGCGGACTGGGCGAGGATCCTGGCGTTGGGCGCCGTCGCCAGCGTCCAGACCGCATCCACCCCCGAGCCGAGCGCCGCCTGCGCCATCAGGAACTGGTTGTTGCGGTTGTCGAGCGGATCGGCTGCGGTGAGCGGGGCGATCGCGAATTCGTCGGCCCCCTTGCGCGCCTTGCCGACGATGGCGCGCCAGGCGCCGACGACGCCGTCGTAGAGGTCGGAAACCCATCGCCGGATCGGATTCTGGGCCTCGAGGTCCTTCGACCAGGCGTCGTAGAGATCGGGCGGCGTGTTCGCGGTCAGGATCGAGCTGGAATCGCCCTCCGCGTTCCGAGGCGCCGCGGCGATGGCGCCCGTGGTCGTCATGTCCGGCCGCGTCTCCTCGCGCCATTTGAGGTGACAGACCGCGGGCAGGTTCTTCTGCAGGACAATGCGGTGGCGCGCGCGCAAGTCCCACGCGCTCAGGTCCTTGGCGGTCGAGGCGGGGTCGCCCGCGAGACGGTCGCTCCAGGTCTTCAGCAACCGCTGCGCGTCGATGTCGAACGCCGCCAGCGTCGTGTTGTCGAGCCGGTTGGCGGGCGCCACCAGCAGGGTCGCGCCGGAGCCGACGGGCGGGGCCGTGGTGGTGAACCGGAACGGGATGGTGGCGCCGGCCGAGGCCGCCATGCGGGCGGCGATCGTCGCTGCGGCGCCGATCGAATCCCGGTCCGGCGACGGGATGAACAGATTCGGCCGCCGCCCGCCGCCGAGGAAAGGAAAGGCGCCGGTCGCGGTGACGGCGAGATCGGGCACGCGCCCGATGCGCGCGAGATTGGGGATCTCGATCGTGGTCGTGTCGAGGAACAGGAAGCGCTTCTTGCCGTGGATGACCGAGAGCGGGTCGCAATTGGCGTCGGACGACATCGGAAGCTGCGCGAAAATCTCGATCCGGTTGAGGCCGGGCCTCAGATCGCCGAGCGGCAGCGGCAGCGTCATGTCCTCGAACACGTCGCCGCCGGCGCGCGGCAGCGGCGCCGACACCGCATTGTGGCCGTTGATGGCGACGATGACCTGCGCGCTCGACATGAGCCCCGCCCCGTAACCGCCGGCGAGATCGAGCGACGCCTTGGCATAGTCCGCGGAATAGAAATCCGCGGGCATGATGATGTTGAAGGCGGTGTGGAAATAGTGGCCGGTGAATTCCTGGCTCCTGAGGCCGAGGTCGGCGAGGCGCACCTTTTCACCGGGATTGACGCGGTAGCCCGGAAAGGCGCGGGCTGCGCGCACCCCGGGGACGGTCCCGCGCATCGGCGTCGGCTCGCCGAACTTCGCCAGCGCCTGGTCGACCTCGTCCTCGCTCTCGCCTGTGATGACGATCGTCGTCCTCAGACGGTCGGTCGCCGGCAGGATCGCTACCCGCGGCCCGGCGGCGAGCCCGAGCTTGGACACCCCTGGCAGGTCCTCGATCTCGGCGTAGCGTCCGATCACGAGATTGACGCCGTACTCTCCTCCGGCCGGCGGCCCGACATCGACGGTCGGCTGCTCGAAATGTCCAGCCGAGGCGATCATCTGCACGGCGAGCAGCGCCCGCTCGACATCCGTCGGGTAGACCTTGCCGGCCGCCACCACGCGCACCGGCAGCGCGCCCTGCGCGTCCGGCGGCAGCGCCGCGATCTCTCCGGGATCGCTCGCGCCGGCGACCGCGGCGGGCAGGATGAGGCCGGTCTCGGAGGGATCGATCTGGGTCCACAATTCGAAGGTCGATTGCAGCGAGCACTCGACGCGGTGCCGCTGGTCGACGGCGATGCGGATCGCGTTGAAGCCGGCCTTCGCCAAGCCCGGGGGGGCCTCGAATTCGACCGTGCGCACCGCATTGTCGGCCGAAATCTCGGTGGCGCCGATCGTGACGTCGTTGATCGACACGGTGAGCCTGGAGGCCTCCGGCATCACCGACACGGAGGACAGGAAGCCGACGCGGAACTTCAGCGCGCTGCGCGCCTGCGCCTGCGAGAGATAGAGCGGCCATTCGGAGGCGCCGATCTCGCCGCTGAGCCGGAACCCCTGGATGTTGTTGGGCAGGTGGCGCAGCACCGTCTGCGCTCCGACGGCCGCGGGCGCTGCGGGCGCCGCGGGCCCGGCGGGGAGTGGCGTCGCGATCTCAGCCGGCGCGGGCGCCGCGAAAGCGCCGAAGGCGAGCGCGGCAAAGACGGCGACTACCCGCGTGCGCGCTGCCCGACGGGCGTCGAGTCGGGAAGTGCGGGCGCCCATCACGCCGCCCCCGGCGTTTCGGACCGAAAGGCGACGACCCGGTCGCGTTGCTCGCCGGCCTCGACGAGACGCCGCAACTCGTCGATGCGCGCCTCCAGGGCCATTTCGAGCGGGCCGCCGCCGCTAGGCTCCGGGGCCGGTTGGGCCGCCGGCTGGGCGGTCTTCGCCTTGGCCGCCTCAACGGCGTAGCGGAATGCCCGCAACGGCTCGTGCACGCCCCACCAGACGAAGTGGAAGGAGCCGGCGAGCAGGCTCTTGTGCTTGCGACGGCTCTGCAGGAAACTCGGCAGCGCCTCGGAGTCCCCGAACATCAGCTCGGCGAGGCCGAGATAATCGTTGGCTTTCATGTCCTCGAACATCGCCCCGAACTCGGTCATTCCATCGACCTCGTGGCGGTCTGCAATGCGGATCGGCAGGCGGGGCACGGGCGCGAATTTCGGCGCGCCCGGCATCGGGCGGAAGTAGAGTCTGGCGCTCGCATCCTTCAGACTTTCCTCGCTCGGCGCCTCGCCGGCGAATTCGAACGCGCAGCCGCCGGCGCTGACGTTGCGGACTTTGACGAGCCTCTGCTCGCCGTTGGCGACCAGGATGCCCAAGCGATTGATGCCGAGGCGCGGATGGCGGTCCGGCTGCCTGCGCTCGGCGACCGCCCCGAGCGCGGCGCCCGCGATGATGAGGTTGAAGGCGTTCCACAGCCCGACGACCAGGATCAGCGTATTGGCGCCGGGATCGAAGGCGTAGCGCCAGATCGCCGTCGCGAGGCCTGCCAGCAGCGCGGCCCAGATCGCGAAGAATGGCCAGGCGAGTTCGGACAGGTGGTCGTCGTCGAGCGACAGGCCCTTGGCGGTCACATTGAAGGTCGGCTTCTTCGGCGACATCATGACCGACACGATCGCCTTGGCCAGAAACACCCCCTGCGTGTATTCATAGAGTTCGGAGACCCAGGGCCAGCGCACACGACCGTACAGATAGTTCTGCATCATCATGTTCACGATCATGTAGACGAAAGCGTAGGCGAGCCCTTCCTGTACGTTGGCGACGAAGATCTTCACGTTGAGGAAGATGTAGAGCAGCGGCGCGAACATGAAGACGAGCCGCGGAAACGGGAAGAACCAGAAGGTCATGCTGGAGAGATAGGCGAGCCGCTGGATCGGCTTCAGGCCGCGCTTCAGCACCGGGTTCTTCAACAGCAGGATCTGGAACATGCCCTGGCACCAGCGCGAGCGCTGGCCGATGAAGGAGGCGAAGGTTTCCGGCTGCAGACCGGCGATCAGCGGCTTGTCGACGTAGACGCTGTGCCAGCCGCGGGCATGCAGTTCGAACGCGGTCTCGCAATCCTCGGTAATGGTCACGCCGGAGAAGCCGCCGGTCAGCTCGAGCGCCGAGCGCCTGAGCAAGGCGGCCGAACCGCAGAAGAACGAGCCGTCCCACTTGTCGAGGCCGCGCTGCGTGACCGAGTAGAACATCTCGTTCTCGGACGGCATGGTCTTGAATGTACGCAGGTTCTTCTCGATCGGGTCGGGGTTGAGGAACACGTGCGGCGTCTGGACCAGGAACAGCATCGGGTCCTCTAGGAAATAGCCGACGGTCTCGCGCAGGAACCGCCGGAACGGCGCGTGGTCGGCGTCGAAAACGACGATCACTTCGCTCTGGCTGTGCGGCAGCGCGGCGTTCATGTTGCCCGCCTTGGCGTGTTCGTTGCGCGCGCGGGTGTGGTAGCGGGCGCCGAGATCCTCGCTGAGGCGCATCAGTGCGGCGCGCCGTTCGCGCGCCGCGGCGGCCTTCGCCGGATTCTTGTCGTTGCACTTCTGATCCGTGCCGCCGTCGTCGAGCAGGTGGACGGTCAGCTTGTCCGGGGGATAGTCCATCAGCTTCGCCGCCGCGACCGTGGTGGCGAGGATGTATTCGTCCTCGTTGTAGGTCGGGATGAATACGTCGACCGTCGGCAGCCGGTCGTCGGGAATGTCGGGCAGCGGCTTGCGGCGCAGCGGATCGATGTTGATGATCAGGCTGATCGCCAGAATGGTCGCGCAATAGAGCTCGGCGACGAACAGGATCAGACCGCAGACGAAGCCGAACGGGTCCGACATCGGCGGCAGCGTGTCGCTGACGCGCCAGTAGAGGTAGCGGATGACGATGAACGAGGCGAGCGCGAGAAAGGCCTGACGCGCGAGCGGGCCGCGGCCGAATCTCCAGATCAGGATCAACAGCGGGATCACGGCGAGACCGAGCGCGGCTTCGGCGCCGACGCTGACCGGCTGCGTGAGCAGCAGCAGGGCGAGAGCCCCGCAAGCCAGCCACCCTCCCAAACGTAACGCGCGCGCCATTTGCCCCTCTTGCGTCATTTTCCGTAAGGTAAATAGCTTAACGGCGCATTTAATCAGTTTATGTGTTAGACTGTTACCGATTTTGTAACCTTAATGTTTAATAAACGACCAATGTAATTTATGCACTTATTGGTATAGTATCGTTAATATTGCCGTTATTCTCCTATTTTACGAATTTGTCCCTACGTAATGAGCGCGCGGAGGCGCCCGCCGAAAGGGCTGCGTGGCGCGGAATTTGGCGGCGGGTCGAACGGTTTCCGGCTGATAGACTCGGCCGGGCAGGATTCCGCCGGCGGAGTCTGGCCGATCGATGGAGGGGCCATGATTCGCGGCAGGCGGACACCGCCGCCCGGGCGTTCCCGCCGAAGCGTTGTCGACCGGCGAACATCGCCTCGGGTCGAAGCCGGTATTGCGCTGCGCGTGGGGCCAATCGCGCTCGGCCTCATCGCTTCGAGCGGCGCCATTCTGTAGCTTAAGCGCCCTCATCCTGAGCTTGTCGAAGGACGACCTCGGCCGGCGCGCGAGCGCCTCTCCAGAAAGGCGCCCCTCTTGTAGCCGGGGGCGCCGACCCCGGCTGCCGCGCTCACCGCGCGCGGCTACAACGGGGCGCCCTTCATGCATCGAGGCGCGCGAAGCGGATGAGACCTCATCCTCACACGAGTCTTCCAAGCGGAGGCAGCGAGGTCAGCGACCTCGCCTACAAGGGCGCCCGGGAATCTGCCCCCGGTCACGGCGACCTCACATACCCGAGATTCTGCTCGATCCGGAAACGCTCGAATGCCGTTTCGACGATGAATTCCTTCGCCCGATTGCCCTGCGCAGCGGCCCGTCATCGCCTATTCGGCGGGGATGGCCGCCGCCTCGAGCTTCGACTCTGCGGCCGGTTCGTCCCACCACGCGAACCAGGCCAGCACGCCGGCGGCAAGCAGCGCCGCGCCGACCAGCGCGACGCAGCCGTCCCATCCCGCGCGGTCCCAGATGAGGAGCCCCGGCAGGATCGCGCCGACGGTGCCGCCGAGGTAATAGACGCAGACATAGAGCCCGAGCGCCGAGGCCTTGGCGCGCCGCGCCGCCCGACCGACGAACCCCATCGCCGTCGACTGCATGACGAAGATGCCGGTGACGAACAGGGTCAGTCCGACGATGATCTCGGAAAGACCGGCAAGCAAGGTCGCGACCAGACCGAGCCCCGCGACGAGCGCCGCCGCCGCCATCGTCCGCCGTCGCCCGAGCCGCCGCGCCAGCGGGCCCGCCGTGGGCGCCGCCAGGGCGCCGATCGGATAGACGAGGAAGATCATGCCGAGATCGGACGCCGCGAACCCGTAGGGCGGGCGCACGAGCCGGAAGTCGATGTAGGTGAACACCGCGACGATCGAGAACAGCACGGCGAAACCGGCGAGGCAGGCGCCGATGATCGCCGGGTCGCGGAGATGCCTGAAAGCGTCGGCGAGGCTCGCCCGCTCGCGTTCGCCGCCCCGCCCGTCCGAAACCTCGAGGTCGAGCGGACCCGGATTGACGGACGAGGAGGGAAGCCACGCTGCGACGACGGCCGCCGTGACGAGCGTGATCGGCGCCAGGGCGGCGAGGCCGCCGCGCCAGCCGATGAGATCGGCGAGGATGGCCGGCAGGAAGCGTCCGAGAAATCCGCCGAGCGCCGAACCGGCGGTGTAGAGCCCCATGACGTCGGCGGCCTCGGCGGGACTCCACCTTTCGCTCACGAGAGCGACCGTCGGTGTGAACACCGCCGGGACCAGCAGCCCTTGGACGAAGCGCCAGAACATGATTTCCTCGAGGCTATGCGACAGGCCCAGCATCAGCGTCGGGATGGCGAGCAGGCTCATAGCCGTGACGGCGGTGAGCTTGCGGCGCAGAAAATCGGAGAGGAGGCCGACGAACGGCGCCGATCCGGCAACCGCCAAGGTCGCGATGCCGACGACGCCGCCGGCCGCGGCGGCCGAGACGCCGTAACTCGAGGCGAGTTGCGGCAACACCGCCTGCGGCGAATAGAGATTGAGGAACGCGCAAAAGCCGGCGGTGGCGATAGCGATGCGGGGCCGGTCGATGATCATCGAATGTCTCCTTGTCCCCGACCTTGCACCTGGCCATCCATATATTCAATAAATGTGTTGACGCTCTGTGATATGCATTTATTATCAGGGTGTGGAATCGAGACGGCTTCGCGCTTTTGTCGACCTTGCCGAGGAGCTGCATTTCGGGCGCGCCGCGGTCCGGCTGGGCATAGCCCAGCCGCAACTCAGCGTGCAGATCCGCTCGCTCGAGACCATGTTGGGCGCACGTCTGTTCGACCGCGATCGCCGGCACGTCACGCTGACCGAAGTCGGCCGCGAGTTCCTGCCGGAAGCGAAAGCGATTCTCGCCCGGATCGCGATGGCGCGACGCCGGGTCGAAGGCCTGGTGCGCGGCGAGGCGGGCTATCTGAGGATCGGTTTCGCCGCCACAGCCCCTTTCAATGCGGTGATGCGGGGGATCATAGGTGGTTTCCGACGGCAATGGCCGGGCGTCGGCCTCAGCCTTGCCGAAATGTCGACCACGGACCAGTTCGCCGGGCTCCTCGAGGGCAAGATCGACGTCGGCTTCCTCCGCCCCGGCCCGGGCGTCGTTCCCGACATGTTGACCGTCCTGACCGTGTCCAGGGAACCGCTCGTCGCCGTACTGCCTGCCGATCATGCGCTCGCAGAAAAAGACACGTTGTCGATCGCCGAGCTCGCCGGCCAGCCGTTCATCCTGCATCCGCGGGAACGCGGTCCCGGTCTCTACGACACGATCATCGGTTTGTGCGCGGCGGCCGGCTTTCGACCGAGCGTCGACATCGAAGTCCACCAGTTGCCGACCATCGTCAGCCTCGCGGCGACGGGACTGGGGATTTCGATCGTCCCGGAAGCGCTGAGCAACGCCGCCATGGAGGGCGCCCGCTTCATTGCGCTCAGTGACCCCGGGGCAGAAGTCACTCTCGCCGTCGCCTTTCGCCATCGCGACGACAGGATCGTGATGCGCCACTTTCTGACCGGGGTCGATCGCGCCGCTCAGTACGTCCATGATCTGAAGACCGGCGGAAACGACGCCTGATCGTATTTCGGCGCGGCGTCCCGCCGGCAGTCGGCCGCGGCCCGATCGGCGATCGGCGCGCGCAAGGGCTTCAGCGCGCCAGGGGCGAGGATGGTCGCCGCCGGACCTCTCTGCGGCGCCATTTCTCCCCGCTGACAGGCGCCCGAGAAGCGGTCACGGGTAACTGGGGCAATTTCCCGAGCGGCGCCATACTGTAGCCGAGGTCGCTGACCTCGGTCGGCGCGTAAGCGCCTCATCCTCACACGACTCTTCCAAGCGGAGGCAGCGAGGTCAGCGACCTCGCCTACAAGGGCGCCCGGGCATCCGCCACGGTTGCAGTCAGCGCAAATAAGTCGCGCGAATCCACCAGTCCGGCCGCTCCAAACGGAGCCGGCCCGCGCCCCGCGCTGCGGCGGCCCGGTCGGCGAAGATCGCGAAGCATGTCGCGCCGGAGCCCGACATGCGCGCGACTTCCGCGCCCTCGAGCCTCGACAGCCGTTCGAGGACCTCGCGCACCTCGGGTTCGATCGCGATGGCCGCGCTTTGCAGATCGTTGCGCGCGGCTCTGAGCGCGGCGAACAAATCTGGACCGGCTTTCGGCATGACGGGCGCCCCGAACGGCGCCGTCGCGCCGCGGGCGAGCCCCAGAGCCGCGAACACTCTCGACGTCGGCACGGGAACGCGCGGGTTGACGAGCACGCTGGGCAGCGCGGGAAAATTCGGACAAGGGGCAACGCGCTCGCCGACCCCTCGCATAAAGCTCGCCCGCGGGTCGAGGCACACCGGCACGTCGGCGCCGAGCGAACGCGCGGCGAGAAAAACTCGCGGGTCTTCGGGCGCGAAGCCGTTGCAGGCCGCGAGGGCGCGCAGAGCGGCGGCGGCGTCGGCCGAGCCGCCGCCGAGACCCGCCGCAACAGGCAGACGCTTGAGCAGTCGAAACGCGCCCACCTTCAGCTCCGGGACGGCCGCCTGCAACGCCCGGGCCGCCCGATACACGAGGTTGTCCGGCTCCGGTCCCGATTCGGCCGCCGTCGGCCCCGCCACTTCGAGGGCGAGCGGTTCGCCGGGCGTGAATTCGAGCCCGTCGCAGACGCCGGCGAAAGCGACTAGGCTATCGAGCTCGTGAAACCCGTCTTCCCGCCGGCCGAGCACATGCAGCGTCAGATTGACCTTGGCCGGCGCGCGCCAAATTCGCTTGCCGACGACAGCCTGCAACTCAGCCGCCGCCGTCGTGCGTCTCGGCCGGCGCCGATGACGAAGCGGCGGGCTCAGCGGGAGCGAGACCCGGAAGACCGTGCGCAATCTTGTCCAGGATCTTTGGCAGATCTTCCGGATCCGGGCCCATGTCCCGCGCATGATTCCATTGGAAATGCGCCTCGGTCCGGCGGCCGACGCGCCAGTAGGCGTCGCCGAGATGATCGTTGACGACGGGATCGGCGGGTTTCAACTCGATCGCGCGTTCGAGCTCCTTGGTCGCTTCCTGGAATTGCCCGAGTTTGTAGTGCGCCCAGCCGAGGCTGTCGACGATATAACCGTCCGTCGGCTTGAGGTCGACGGCGCGCTGCAACATCTTGAACGCTTCCTCGAGATTGACGCCCTGATCCACCCAGGAATACCCCAAATAGTTCAGCACCAATGGCTGGTCCGGGTAAAGATCCAAAGCCTTCTTGAAGTCGGCCTCGGCCTTCGGCCATTGTTTCGCGCGCTCGAAGCAGATGCCGCGGAAGTAGAACAGCGTCCACTGGCTACGATCCGGCGCGCCGAGCAGCGCAATCGCGCGATCATAGGACTTGATTGCGTCTTCATACTTTTTGGCGGCGCGTTGCAAGCTGCCGAGGGAACTCCAGGCATCCGAGTCCTGCGGATGCGCTTCGACGATGGCGTTCATGCGCTTCATCGCTTCGTCGGACTGGCCGATCTCGTCGAGCTCCATCGCCGCCTGGATTTCGGCGCTTTCGCGCATCGGTGAAGTCTTGGGCACGCTGTCGTAGGCGCGAACCGAGGCTTCGGTCTGCTTCATGTCTTCGAGCAGGTTGGCCGTCGTGATCGACGCGAGATCGTGATCGGGGGTCAAAATCAGCGCGAGGCGCAGGTAAATGAGCGCCGCCAATTCGTCGCCCTGCCGTGTCCCGTTGGCCCCGCCGAGCCCGTAGAGCGCCTCGGCCGCGCCATCGCGCGCCGTCGGAACCAATGGAGACAACATTTTTCCCGCGGCGATTTCGGCGAGCGCCGCCGCGACTACGGGGTGGTTGGGGATCGTGCGATCGAAGTCTTGGTAGACTTTCTTGGCCCCGGCGACATCGTCGTGGCGGTCGAGAAAGCGAGCAAAGGCGTCCGCGAGCCGCAGCGTGTTCTTGTCGGCGTCATAAGCGAGCTCGAGCCGCCGCCGCGCCTCCACGGGATTGCCGAGCGCATCGGCGATGAGGCCGGCGTGATAATTGCGGAACACGTCGATGCTGCTGTCGCGCATGTGGTCGAGCGTCTCCAGCGCCCGTCGGAGATCGCCGGCGCCGGCAAAGCTCCAGGCGGTCAGCAGGCTGGTGGTGACATCATGCGCCTTGCCGGCCTCGCCCGCCGCCAGCTCGGCGCGCGCGAGCGCATATTGACCTTGGCCGATCGCGCGAACCGCTCGCGCCAGCCTCGCCAGACTATTGCCGGGGTCCCTCGCGACCAGCCGATCCGCCAACGCGTAGCTGTCGGCAGCGTCGCCGTCGGCGAGCGACGCGGCGAAGGCGCGTTCGACGAGTTCGAGATTGCGCGGGTCGTAGCGCAACGCCTCTCGATAGAACAGCGCCGCCCCCGACGAATCACGGTCGGCGCTGGCGATCAGCGCGGAGAGATAGTCGCCGGTTTGCGACTGACCGACCCCAGCGTTGTCGGGCTCGGGAGTCTCGGGGAGGGCGGCGGACATCGCCAGCGCCAAGGCGGCGCCGACTACGAACCCCACGGCGGGGCGAACGGATCGGTTCGGCAAGGGCACGATGCGCTTTTTCCTCTTTCTTCGCCCCCCGGGCGATCAAGACGAGAATTGTAACGCGCTTCGGCTGAGAAGCAAATCCGCGAATTTTGCGATTCGAGTCGCGCTCGAGGCGTGCGGCTCAGGGATGCGGCGAGGGGCCAGATCGCGAGCGGCCGCGATCCACTTCGCTCGACCCGCCGCCTCGTACAAACAGGCATTCTCCGCTTTCGTCGACGTGGGCGCCGGGGTCGCCGAGCCCGGCTAGAGCGGATTCCGATCAGACTGATACCCCGTCATTGCGAGGAGCGCAGCGACGAAGCAATCCAGGGGCCGCAGCCCGGCCGTTCTGGATTGCTTCGCTGCGCTCGCAATGACGGCGGTTCACATTGATCGGAAACCGCTCTAGTGTGGCTACGGAGGTCGGAAATGGCCGAAGCCTCGTCGCGGCTCATGACGCCGGAAGAATTCTACGTCTGGCAACTCGACCAGGACGAGCGTTACGAGCTCGTCGACGGCGTCCCGCGGCCCCTGCGCGCAATGACGGGGGCGAGCAATCGCCATGACGTCATCGTCGTCAATTGTGTCGGCGAGCTATTCGCCCGTTTGCGGGGAAAACTTTGCCGCGTCGCCAGCGCCGATACGGCGTTGCGCACGTCGATTCGCTCGACCCGACGCCCCGACGTGACCGTCGATTGTGCGCCGCCGCAGGAAAATTCCTACGAGGCGCATCGGCCGACGGTGGTGATCGACGTTCTCTCGCCGTCGACGAACAAGTTCGACCGCTTCGCCAAGCTCGACGAGTTCCGCCGTCATCCGACGCTGCGCCACATCCTGCTCGTCGACCCCGACGCGGTGGAGGCGAGGCTCTATTCACGCGAGGAAGGCGGCGAGTGGAGCGCCGAGGATTTGCAGGGGCCGGACGCCGTGATCGCGCTCGTGGCGATCGATGTCGCTCTGCCGCTCGTTGCGCTCTACGACCGGCTGGAATTCGCCGGCTGATCGAGACCCGAGGGCGTGGGCGGCGCCATACAGGGGTCCGGGCGGCCGTGATGGCGGTGGTCGAGCACGATCTCGCAGGAGAGCTGGTTGATCGCCTGGATGTGGAATATCTGCCCGCTGAGCATCACGCCGCCGATGACGAGCCAGACGGCGGCGCGCCAGCGGCCACCGCCGCGGAACAGAAGGCGCGCGAGAGTCGCGACGAGGATCGCGACGGCAGCCAGCGTCACGAAGACATCGCGGCGGTCGACGTCGGGCCAGCTCAGCGCATGAACGAACGCGGGACCCTTGGCGAGCGCCGCCGCGGCGGCGACGCCGATGAGCGCGGCGAGCGCGAAGGCGACCAGCGTGCGGGACGGAACGGGCATCGGAGCCGGAGAGCGGTGAAGCCCTCAATCTAGCGCCGTCTCGTCAACCCGGCGTTAAAGCCTGCCCATCGCCGAGACGATTTCCCATTCCTCGTCGCTGACGGGCTGCACCGAGAGCCGCGAATTCACCACCAGCGCCATCTTGGCGAGTTTCGGCTCGGCTTTGACGGCGTCGAGCGTCACCGGCTGCGGCAGCGATCTCGACGCCTTGATGTCGACCATGCCGAATTTGCCCGTGGCGTCGCTCGGGTCGGGTCGGAAGGTCGCGATCACCTCGACCACGCCGACGATCGCCTTGCCCTCATTGGAATGGTAGAAGAAGCCGGTCTCGCCGAGCTTCATCGCCATCATGTTGAGCTTGGCGGAATGGTTGCGCACGCCGCTCCAGTCCGTGCCCTTCGCTCCCGCCCTCGTCAGCTTCTCGAACGAAAACGCCGAGGGCTCGCTCTTGAACAGCCAGTGCGCCATCAGAGCCTCAGTCGAGCGGAACGCCGATGGCCTGGCGCCAGGGCTTGATGTCGACGCTTTCGAACAGGCCGGCCCTGGCGTAGGGGTCGTCGGCGAGCAGGGCCGCGATCTCCTCGTCCGACTCGCCCTCGAGGATCAGAAGCGAGCCGAGCACGCCCTGCTCGTCGTCGGTGAGCAGCGCGCCGCCGGCTCGGACCTTGGGGCCGAGGCTGTGAAGAAAGGCGAGATGGGCCGGACGGTTGGCGAGCCGCAGCTGCAGACTGTCGGGCTTGTCGGCGCAGGTGGCGATGAACAGCATGGCAGGGCCTCCTCGATGCGGCGAGTAAATGCCACAATCATGGCGAAAGCAAAGGTTTCGAGCGCGAAACCCCGCGGCGGGAGGGGTCGGACTTGGCCCGAAGCGGCCTTCGATTGACGCGACGCAACCGCTCCGCTTTTCCCCGACTGACCGAAAAGGCGACACGCGCAATCGAAATCCCGGCAACGCCCGCGTTCGACCCCGGTGGAGACATTCGCTCGCGCGAGTCGAACGTCTGGAGCCATCGCCGCCGGACTATTCGAGTCGAGCTGGAATTCGCCGCCTTGGCGGCGGACAGCGCGGCGCGCTTAGGCCGCGTCGAGCCGCTGCATTTCGGCCGCGAATTCGGCGCGCAGCCGCTGGGCCTCGTCGTCCGGCAGCCAGTTGGTCATCTGCGGAAACACGACGCGCCAGTATTGTTCGCGGCGCGCGTCCCAGGGAATGGTCTTGGCGGCGCGAACCTTGGCGAGCACGGCGAGTAATTCGCCGCGCACCTTGTCGGGATCGACCTGAGGCGCCCGCGGCTTTGCCTCGGCGCTGGGACGCTCGGGCGGATTGTCGCCGAACAGGTCCAATTGAACGTAGCTCGTCATCGCGGTCGGGTCGTCGGAGAATCGGTCGAAGGAGTTTGCCAGAAGACGCGGCTCATGGCGACGGCACGCCGTCCGTTATCCCCGATTCCCGAATGGCGACGAGCGGTCCCGCTACGATGCGATCGAGTAGGTCGGCTTGCCGCGGCTCGAGCGCGATCAGCCGGCCGAGCACGTTGAGCAGGTTCAGCAGGTCCTCGGTGTATTCGGCGAGCCAGCCATCGGGTTGGATTTTTTCCAGCGGCGAAGGCGGCCGCTTGTCGCCGATCCGCGGTTTCGTCCGATCGCGCCGGCGGTAGCTGAACCACTGGTCGAGCACGTTCTTGCCGGAAATCTCGTAGCCGCACATCGCCGGAGTCACGTTCTCGACGAAACCCTTGCCGATGACGAGGCGCTTCTTGGCCGCGTCGTAATCCAACGTCTCCGGCAGCGGTTCCGGCGCGCCCGGAATGGCGCCGTTGGCGGGAATGACCGGCGCTTCGCCCTTCGGCAGGCGCGGTGGGCCTTTCGGCCGGCCGGAGCCGGCGTCGACGAAGCGCTCGCCGTAGCAATGGAGCCAGACCACTTCGCGGCCGAGCACAACGGCTTCGGCGAAAAGCGACTTGTCGGCCGTCAACGGAACGCGCAGGCCCGGCCGCACGAGATCGGCGCGAAAGCGCGCGGTGAATGCCGGATGCGCCATGACCGCGGCGATATAGGCGAAGAGATCGTCCGGGCTGACCGCTCCGCCCTGCGCCTTGGCCAGCGCCTGCACGATGTGTGCGCGCACGTTCGGCTGCGTCGCGTGCGCGTCGGCCCAGAGCGGATAAACGCGACCGCCGCGACCGTGGTAGTGGTGAAGGTCAGGGACTAGAGAAGTGCATGTGATTGCGGGACCGCTTGTGATGGCCCGATCTTCAGGAGCCGTCACAAAGACCTGCCTGTCAGACCACGCTTTCCACAAAGTCGGATTCGGGCGATTGATCAGCCGATTGTCCGGTATGATCCACTGACGATCGAAGCTTCGAAACGCGTAGCGCGTCGGCCTAATCGCTTTCGCTTTATCGCTCGCGACGGAATGCGAACGGAACTCGTGTCCGGCCAGCCCGAGCTTGGAAGGTTTCGTGGAAGTCTTGTCGCCGCCCTCATGCGGATGAAACAGCTCTTCCCGTTTCGTCTCGTCCTTTTCCTTGACCAAACGCTCCCAACGTTTCTCCAACGTCTCCTTGTCAGGGGCGATGATCCACGTTCGGCCGGGCATTACTCCCGACCCGTTGTAGACGAACAGGTCGAGCAACGGCGCGAATTCGGCCCATTTGCCGCCGAACTGCGGCAGGAAGGGCGCGCGCCACTCGGCTGGGCAGGCGATCCAGTCCTTCACGTCGAGAGACAGCGCCGCGAGCGCGGTGAATTTGTCCTCGCGCTTCCCCTTCGGCAGCGCGCGAAATCGCACGTGCGCGGGCTTCGTCTCGACCTTCCCGAACCGGCGCGCTGCGAGCACGATGCAGACCGGCTGCTGCACGCCCTCGAAGATGCGCGTCGGCACGTCCGGCTGGTGGCCTTCCGGCGAACAGTCGATCACCCATATGTCCGAGCACGTTCGGCGCAGGTCGTCGCGCATTTTTTGGAAGCCCGGCCCGTTGAGGAAGCCGGCGACGGTGATGAAGCAGACGATGCCTTCCTCGTCCCCCTCCGGCAGGCCGGTCGCGGCGAAGCGGCCCGAGCCGAACACCTTGAGCGTCGCCCAGCGCCAGAAATAGACGTAGAGGTTCTTCAAGTGCTTGCCGTGCGCGCCGACGCCCCATGCGCGCGGCGCCTTCCATCGGTCGAGCGGCGCGTGGAGCTTGCCGCCCGCGCCCTTTTCGACCCAGCCGCCGCGTCCTTCCGCCGCGTTCTTGTACGGCGGATTGCCGATGACGACAGTGATCGGCTGCTCGCGTTTGACCTTATTCGCCTCGCGCCGCGATTTCGCGATCGCCTCGACGATTTGCGGCAATTGCTCCTCCTCGACGAAGGGATTGCCGAGCGTGTCGGTGATGAAAAGATTGAGCTCGGGCGCCGGTCCCTTCTTCGCCTTCGTCAAGGCCCGCATTTCGGCGATGAGGCGCAGTTGCGCGACGGCGAACGGGCCGAACTGCAATTCGAAGCCGAACAGCCTTTTCGCGGCGGCGGCGATGGCCGGACCGACCGCGCCCGCGCCCTGATCCGCCTCGACATTGGCGGCGATGCGCCTGAGCGCGCCGAGCAGGAACGTGCCCGTGCCGACGGCCGGGTCGGCGATCGTCACATCCGACGAGGCGAGCCCCGCCGCCCGCTCGAACAAGGGGCCGCGCAAAGCCTGATCGACGAGGTTCACCATCGCGCCGACCGCTTCCGGCGGCGTGTAGTAGGAGCCCGTGAGCTTGCGCAGGCGGTTGTCGTAGACCTCGAGAAAATGCTCGTAGAAATAGAGCCAGGCTTCCGGCTTGTCCTTGCTGAGCGTCGACCAGTTCACTTCGTTCAGCACGCGGGTCAGCGTGCCGAGCGAGGTCTTGAGCGATTGCTGGTTTGCTTTGTCTCCGGTGAGAATGCTCAGCGCCGCCCCATTAGCGTGTTCGCGTCGCCGAGCGTGATCGCCACCATTCTGATGTCGCCCTCGAGCGAAATGTCGAAGGCGCGCGCCATCAGCAGGCCAAAGGTCACGGCCTGCGCGTAGCCGTCGGCGAACTCCGCGTCGTTGGCGTCGGGAAACAGCAGCTTTCGCCAGTCCTCTTTCAAATGCTGCAAGCTGCCGTGGCCCGCCGCCATCTCCTCCAGAACCTCGTCGCGTAACAGGCGGCAGAGGCGCGCGCTGGTCTGCGCCAGCGCCTTGGCGCTGGTCGGCGCTTCCGGCTTCCAGGTCAGAAAGTCCGCCACAAGCGCGCGAAGAGTCTCCGGCGCCTTCAGTTTTGCGCCGGAGGTTTCGATGTCGCCCTCGAGCAGGACGATTTTCGCGGCGAGTTCGCCATCGCGCCAAAGGCTGAACCCGTTGCCGTCGGTATAGACGAGATTGGGCAAGGATTTGAGCTTGCTCCACTGCTCCCTGTCGTGCGGGTCGGAGAATTTGCGCGGGTCAGAACCCTTGCCGGGCGCCTTGATCTCGATGAAGCCGACGAGCGCGTTGCCGACGCTGACCGCATAATCCGGCCGCGTTTGCAAATGCGCGAGCGTCGTTTCGCCGACGAGCGACAGGCCGCCCGGCGCGAGATCGTCGAGGTCAGTGAGCTCGTGGAACAGCCGCTCGAGCGGCGCCCGGAGCTGATCCTCGGCGGCGCCGGAAATGGCGGGATTGTCGAGCTTGGCCCGGGCTTCGGCGCCGAAGGCCGAGACGACGCCCGCGAATGTCGGTTTTGGCAATGAACGCTCCGAATCGATCGAAGTCGAGAACCGATCGAGGATGGATTGTTGGGCGGGCATGGGCCCCGTCGTCAAGACGAAGGCGCGATTGCGCCCGTTTGGCGGCGCTTCGGCCGAGGACACGAAGGCGCGTCGGCGAGGCTCCGCGCTCGGTCGGCGGCTCCGGCGGCTTTCGCTTTGCGCGGCTCGGCGCTACAAGCGCCCCCCGACGTTCATCACGAGTCCCGCATGCCCGCGAGCCCCGAAGACCTCATCGCCTTTCTCGAAAACCTCGGCGTCGCCTCCGAGACGGTGGAGCATCCGCCGTTGTTCACGGTCGAAGATTCGCGGACCTTGCGCGGA
>JBKQKS010000391.1:0-11096 GCA_052147395.1 Roseiarcus sp. | reverse complement strand
GTCCGGAACAGAGCGAGACGCCCCCGATGAGGAAACCAACGACTGGAGAGCCGTATGCGGGAAAACCGCACGTACGGTTCGGAGGGAGGGGAGGCCCAAAAGGCCTTCCCTACCCCTATCGTGGTTCAGCTGCACGAATGTTCATCGTTTGCGCGACCTTCAGTTTCGCGCCAATCGGAAAGCGCGCTGTTGCGGATCGACGTGGATGGCCGTGACGAGCACGGCCATGACGGCATTGGGGCGATTCGGTCGGCGCCAACGGCCCTCGCTTGGCTGTTAGGGGCGGACAAAATTGTACACTCAACCTCTTGAAATCCCTAAACCCAGGACAAAAATGTACACCCCTCGCCGAGCGCCGACCCTCGGACGGCAGCGCGCCGACCGCGCGCCGGCGCCTGTCCGCGAACAGCCGGCGCTCGAGTCTGAACTTCGCCTTCGGCTCGAAGGCACGCCTCCCGCCGCCGATGCGAGCGGGCGCCGAGGGCTAGAGCGGTAGCCGATCAATGTGAATCGCCGCCGTCATTGGGAGTGAAGCGAAGCAATCCAGGGCGGCCGGGCTGCGGCCCCTGGATTGCTTCGTCGCTGCGCTCCTCGCAATGACGGGGTATCGGTTTGATCGGAAACCGCTCTAGGCCCCGACCTCTAAAACTCCAGCTCCAGCCGCGTCAGGTTCGCGACCTGCTGCTGTTCGGCGGGCGTGAGATCGGCGAGCGCCTTGTCGAGAACGGGGTCGTCGAGGCCGGCGGCTTTGGCGAGGCCGTTCCACAGGGCGGCGTTCACGAGGTCCTTGGGTACGCCGCGGCCGATGAGATAGAGATGCGCGAGGCGGTTCTCGGCGATCGGATTGTGGCGCGCGGCGGCGATGAGAAAGACCTTCGCCGCGCCTTTTTCGTCGCGCTCGACGCCGACGCCGTTGAACAGCATGATCGCATATTCGACCTGGGCGGCGATGGCGCCCTCGTCGGCGGCGCGCTTCAACCACTGCGCGGCCTCGGCAATGTCGAGCGGCACGCCTCTGCCCTCGCGCAATTGCACGCCGAAGGAATAGGCGGCGTTGGCGTCGCCGAGTTCCGCGGCGCGCTTGAAGTACTTCGCGGCTCTGGCGAAGTCGGGGGCGCCGCTGGGGCCGACGTCGATGGCGAGCACGCCGAGGTCGTAGAGCGCGGTGGCGTGGCCGTGCGCGCCGGCCTCGACGAATTCAGCCTCCGCTCGCGGTCGGTCGCGCGGCACGCCGGGCGCGCCGTCGAGCAGCAGCACGCCGAGCTGGAACTGCGCGGCCGGGTCGCCGAGCGCGCTCGCCAGGCGGTACCAGCGCGCGGCCTCGGCGAAGTCCTGCTGGACCGCGACGCCGTCGCGGTAGATCTCGCCGATCAGCGTCATCGCCGCGGCGTCCTTCGGGTTGGCGGCGACGCGTTTCATCGCCTCGCGCAGCGCGGTGATGAAATAGCCGCGCTGATAGGCGCCGAAGGCGAGGTCCGGCGGCGGTCCGCCCGGCCTCGGCGGCAGCGGCGCATCGGGCTCGATGAGCGCCGGCTTCGGCATCTGGAACGGCGGTTCGAAGGTCTCGGCGAGCGCGGGCGTCGTCGCGATGAGCACGAGGGCGGAGAGGACCGAGCGAATCATCGATTTCACGAGCGGAGCTCTGCGGCGGCGGCCATGCGTTTCACCGCGGCGGCAGCCGCCGCCGCCGGGTCCGGAGCGGAAAACACGGCGTCGCCGAGCGCTACGAAATCGACGCCGGCGGCGGCGAGCGTCGCCGCCTCGTCGAGCGTCGAAGCGTGGGCGATGCAGGGCGTTTCGAAGATCTCCGCCCACCAGGATGCGCGTTCCAGCGTCTCCGTGAACGGCGGGGTGTAGCCATCGGGGCGCGGCTCGCCGAACATCACGTAATCAGCGCCCGCTTCGCCCGCGGTCATGGCCTCGTCGCGCAGCTTCAGCCGGCCGGCGCCGACGATCCGTTCGGGATGCAGGCTTTCCAGCGCCTGCATCAGCGCCGCGCCGGCCCCCGCAACCTGCACGCCGTCCGCGCCGGCGCGGGTGGCGAGCCGGGCATCGTCCTCGACGATGAGCGCCACGTCGAGGCGCTGAGCGATGCTGACGAGGGGGCTCGAGATTCGCTTGGCGTCGCCTCCGGCGCCGCGGGCAAAACGAACGAGCGCGCTCGCCGCCGATCCGGCGCGCGCGGCGGCTTCGAACGCCGGCGCGAAGCGGTCGACGTCGGCGAGCGCCAGCGGCGGCGTGATGAGGAAGAGACGGCAGTCGGGGGTCATGGGCCTGGCAGATTTGCAGCAGGAAGGCAGATTCCCCCAACCATGCGGCCAAATCGCGGCGCCGGCAAGCTTTCAGGGGTTGAACGAACGACCCGCGGCCGTCGGGAAGGCCTCGCGCAGCTTCGCCCATTGCGCCTCGACGGGGCGCGGCGACGCCGGCGCACGCGTTTGTCGAGCCATATTCAGCGACTGGTCGAGATGCAGCACGCGCGCCTGCAGCCGCAGCGATTTTTCGCACAGCGCGATGAATGCCGGCGGCAGCTCGGCCATCATCTCGGGCTCGCAGGTGAAGTCCTGTCGCGTGAGCCGGACACGATGTTTGTCGGAATCGGCCTGCGCCGACGTCAGCTCTCCTTCGGTGACGGCGCGCCGCAGCAGCAGCCACGACGCGATCTGCATCAGCCGCGTGGTCAGCCGCATGCTCTCGGTCGCATAGACCAGCGCCACCGGCCGAGGGAGCGCCTTGGCCTGCTGGCGCCCGGGTCCGTCGAGATAGCTCGCCGCCGTTTCGACGAGGCCCATGCCCTCCCGGAACAATGCCTTGAATGCATCCGATCCCGCATGTTTGGATGCGAACAAAAGGACGCCCGGAACTGAGAACTCTCGTCCGCCGTCTCCCGATTGCGAGCCCCCAGGCCTCGAACTCATGTACCCACCCCTCGTCCGATCCTCTGGGGCCGACCGATGCCGCCCGCCTGCCCCACGACGCCGAAGTCTTCTACGCAGTTGTAACGCCGATCGCCGGCTGGCGCGGCTTTACCCTATATTAGGGTTAATCCGGGCAAAGAGTCTCGCACGAAACGCGAAAAAAAACGCCGCCCCGAAGGGCGGCGAGTGGGAAGATGAGGCAAGAAACAGAACGGAGCGAAACCATTCAGAACCCGCGCAAGCGGATCGATGTTGTTCATAATCGGTAAAAGTTAATGCGCGCTTAACGCCGCCGCCCGATTGCGCGGTCGCCGCTCCATTCTGGCGCTCTGGAGAGTCCTGCCGCGCCTCAGCTCCTAAAAATCGCCGCGGCCGCCTCGCGCGTCGCGGCGCGGGCGCGGATCGCGGCTTCCAGGCGCTCGATCTCGCGTTTCAAAATCTCGATGCGCTCGGCGAGCTCGGGCGCCGATACGTCGTCGAGCGGCTCGCCGACCACGTGCGCCGACGGCTTCTTCTTCGGCGGGCCGAACGCGGCCTCCTCGTCGATGGCTGTCATGGCGCCTCTCTGATGGGCTTGTCGCCGGCGATGAATCCGCCCCCCAGAATTCTTGCGCGCGCGTTCGCGGAATCGTAGATCACGCAGGCTTGGCCGGGCGAGACGCCGAGCTCCGGCTCGTCGAAGTCGACGCTGGCGTCGGGGTAGAGCCGCGCCGGCGCCGGCGGCCGGGTCGAACGGACGCGCGCGGCGACGGCGAGCCCGCTCGCCGGCAGCGCGCCGAGCGTTTCCGGGCCGATCCAATTGAAATCGCGTAGCTTTACCCACGGTGTGGCCAGCAGGCGGCGCGGCCCGACGATGACCCGCGCCCGTTCGGCGTCGAGCTTGATCACGTAGAGCGGCTCGCCGGCGGCGACGCCGATGCCGCGCCGCTGGCCAATCGTATAGTGCAGAATGCCGTCATGGCGGCCGAGCACGCGCCCATCGGCATGCACGATGTCGCCGGGCTCGGCGGCGCCGGGCCGGAGCCGTTCGATCATGTCGCTGTAATGGCCGGCGGGGACGAAGCAGATGTCCTGGCTGTCCGCCTTGTCGGCGACCGCGAGCGAGAATTCCCGCGCCAGCGCGCGAACCTCGCTCTTGGGCAGCGGGCCCAGCGGGAAGCGCAGCAACTTCAGCTGCTCGCGCGTGGTGGCGAACAGGAAATAGCTCTGGTCGCGCTCGGGATCGGCGGCGCGGTAGAGCGCGCGTCCCCCGGCGCCGTCGTCGGCCGCGACGACATAATGGCCGGTGGCGAGGAGGTCTGCCCCGAGGTCGCGCGCCGCGCCGATGAGGTCGACGAACTTCATGTGCTGGTTGCAGGCGACGCAGGGGATCGGCGTCTCGCCGTGCACATAGGCCTCGGCGAACGGCTCGATGACCTTTTCCCGGAACCGCTCTTCGTAGTCGAGCACGTAGTGCGGAATGCCGATCCGAGAGGCAACCTCGCGTGCGTCGTAAATGTCCTGGCCGGCGCAGCAGGCGCCCTTGCGGTGGATTGCGGCGCCGTGATCGTAGAGCTGCATGGTGAGCCCGACGACGTCGTAGCCCGCGCGGGCGAGCATCGCCGCCACGACGCTGGAGTCGACGCCGCCCGACATGGCGACCACCACGCGAGTGTCCGCCGGCGCCTTGTCGAGGCCCAGGGAGTTCTGCGCACGCGGTTTTTCGACCAGGACAGGAGCGGTCGGAATCATGACGAGTTCCCGACGCGTCCGAGATCGGCGCGCCTCCCTTTGAGTACATAGTCGAAATCCGCGCGCCTCGCCAGTCGGGCCGGGGAAGCGCCGGGATAACTAAGAGGCAAGAAATCCGCAGTGTTTTGAGACAATTCCGGACAAATTCGCGGCCTCCCGGCTTAGCTGAATCTTAAGCGCGGACCCTTAACCTCGCTGCAGTTTGTAGCGTCGCGTGTGTGTGAGTGTCCGATGAGTGATACGCTTCGGCCGAGAGTCAAATTCGTGATCGGACCCGATGGGAGCCCATTGACGATCGCCGACCTCCCGCCGCCGTCGACGAAGCGGTGGGTCATCCGCCGCAAGGCGGAAGTGGTCGCGGCCGTGCGCGGTGGGCTGCTGTCGCTGGAAGAGGCCTGTGCGCGCTACACGCTCACGGTGGACGAGTTCCTGAGCTGGCAGGTGTCGATCGACCAGTATGGGCTCCCGGGCTTGCGTACGACGCGACTGCAGCAATACCGGCACTGAGCCTCGATCTCGGAAAATCCTGGTCCGAGTTGTAGCCCGCCGCTGAGGCGGGCTTTTTTCGTGCGCAGCGGAAATGAGGCGCGCGTTTGTCAACGAGTTGACAAACTCTTGC
The DNA here is from genome assembly GCA_052147395.1 of Roseiarcus sp. Lineage (GTDB taxonomy): Bacteria > Pseudomonadota > Alphaproteobacteria > Rhizobiales > Beijerinckiaceae > Roseiarcus. The sequence continues at coordinate 5,828 of JBKQKS010000391.1, read as the reverse complement.
GCTAGTTTGGCTTGATGACGCTTTCGACCGATCCGCTGCGCGCCTTCGTCTGGGAACTGCGCCGAGCCTTCCGCGAGCTCTCGCTCGCCGCCGATCGCGGCCTCGCGCCGCTGGGGATCACGGTCGGCGACCGCGCGGTGCTCGAATTCTTGGCGCGCGCCGACGAACCCGCATCGCTTTCGCAACTGGCGCGGCGCCACGCGGTGAGCCGCCAGCACATCCATCAGGCGCTACGCCGGCTGCCCGATCCCGCCTGGATCGAGACCTCGACCGATCCCAAGGACGGCCGCGTCATGATTGTCCGGCTGACGCCGGCCGGGCGGGCGTTCTGGGAGCGGGTCGAAGAGCGCGACGAGGAGATCTTCCGCGACCTCGCCGAGGCGCTCGATCGGGAGGAACTGCGCCGCGCCACGGACATGCTGCGCAAGATGCGCGCGACCCTGGCCGAATCTAGGGAGCCCAGCGATGGCGCCTGAACCCGTTCTCCTTCCGCCCCGCGCGCTGTTGCTGGCGCTGCTGGCTCAGCTTCCCTTGCTCGTCTGGCGCTGGCCGCCCGAGCTCGCGTGGGCGCCCGCGCTCGCCGGCGCCGCCGCCTTCGCGCTCGGCGCGGCGCTCAACCTGACCGCCGACCGCAGCATGCACGACGCGAAGGTGGAGGTCTGTCCGTTCCACGATACGCCTGAGCTCGTCGTCGCCGGACCCTACCGCTTCACCCGCAACCCGATGTATCTGGGCATGGCGCTCATCGCTGCGGCGCCGGCGCTCGTTTGCAGCCTGTGGCTGAACCTCGCGCCCGCGATCGCGCTCGCCGTCTGGCTGCACTACCGCTGGGTGCTGCCGGAGGAGAAATTTCTCGCCGAAAAGTTCGGCGACGCGTTCCGCGCTTATTGCCGATGTACGCCGCGCTGGGTCATCCCGCTGCTATGATCGCTTTCAGGAACGCGACGTGGCGGGCGAACGCGGCGCGGCCCTGCGGGGTGGCCTTTACTGTGGTGCGCGGCCGGCGGCCGACGAACGCCTTGCTGGTCTCCACATATTCCGCGCGCGAGAGATGGTCTATGTGCGCGCCGAGATTGCCGTCGGTCGCGCCGGTCAGATTCTTCAAGTGGGTAAAATCGAGGCCCTCCGCGTCGCAGCCCGGCGCGGTGAGCGCGGCCATGATGCGCAGCCTGACCGGCTGGTGGATGATCTCGTCGGGCGCGTCGACCATCTCAAGCCCGCCGCATCAGATAGCCGAACAGCAGGAAGCCGCCGCCGGTCGTCGCCGTGACCCACAGATGATACCAGGGACCCGCCCACTCGTAGCCGACGACGAGCAGCGCGGTCAGCGACAGGCCGATCGCGAGAAAGGCGGCGCCGAACCACAGGCCGGCGAGCGAGAAACCGAACAGCGCCAGCGTCGGCCAGAAGGCCTCGAGCTGCCGCCCCGCCATGTCGCCGAGCAGGTGCGACCAGACCCAGCCGAAGCCGTAGAACAACGCGAAAACGGCGACCATGCGCGCGAGCGCCGTCGGGCTGCGCATTCGCACCCGCGAAAGCATCACGACGGTGATTGCTATCCCGACCGCGTCGATCGCGAACCAATAGGACGAAGCCGACACCGGCGCGAGCGCGAAGAACCCTTGGCGCACGAAGTGCAACACGCCCCACATCATGGTGATCGCGCCGGAGGTGCGATAGATGCCCGACTGTTTTACGCGCGCCACGATGGCGTCTATTTCCGCGAGCTGCTCGCTGGCTTCCTTGCTGCTCACCGACATCTCAGAGGGCCTGCGAGGGCGCGCCTAGCCAGCCCAGGCGCTGGCAGAGCAGGAACAGCCGGCGGCCCTGGGTGACGCTCAACGCTATCATCAGCCCGAGGCTCAGCGATCCCGCGAGCGAACGCAACGCCAGCGCTTCCATTAGGGGTAAGCTCGCGGCGACCCAGACATAGGCTGCGGCCTTCAGGAAGAAATAGGCCGCCCACACCAGCGTTAACAGCCGGAAGAATTTTGGCGCCTCCGCCGTTGTCGGAAAGGAGACGTTTGGCCGCTGCTCGGCGACTTCCTGCAGGATCGGCTTGTCGCCGAAGGCGCCGACCACGAACGCGATTCCCGTCGCGACATTGGTGATCGGCGCTTCGTACTTCAGCATGAACGGCGTCGCGACATAGAGGTCGACGGCGCCGAAGGTCAGCGTCAGCGCGCTCACCAAGAGATAGAGCCGGGTGTAGGCGCGGCCCTGGCGCCAGCGCCACGCCGCATCGACCAAAATGGTCGCGATCGAGCCCGCGATCGCCGGCTTGACGCCGAAGGCCGCGGCGAGGATCCAGAACGCGATGAGCGGGCCGAATTCGGCGAGCGCGTAGCGCACGAGACCGGCGAGTTTGTTGCGGATCGAGTTCATGATGCGCTCCTCACGGCTTCGACGATTCTGTCGAGCGCCGCCGGCTGGTAGACGACGCCCATGTGGTCGACGCCCGGGACCGTCTCGACCGGAACGCCATAGGGCGCGAGCGACGGACCATAGGTGGGCGTGTTCATCAGCTCGTCGTCGGCGCCGGCGATGACGACGAATTTTCCGCGCCGCTCCGCGAACGGCGCCTTCCAATCGTCGCCGACGCCGTAATTGACCATCAGGCGGAACGAATAGCTCAGCGTCACGAACGGCGCGGCCTCGGGCGGATTGGCGAAGGCGATGGATGGAAGCGACTGCGCCCAATCGACGCCAAACGTCTTCCACAGAATGGTCAGCGCGATGACTCTCGGATAGTCGACGTTCACCCACTGAGCGCCGCCTTCGTTCGGCCGGTTGGTCGGGGCCCGATAGCCGAGATAGGGCGACAGCAGCACGAAGCGGTCGAAAACGTCGCCGAGCGGCCCGCCGCCGATGCGCGCGGCAAAACCGCCGCCCGAGGAATGGCCGGCCAGGGTCAGCCGGGCGCTGGGATAGCTCTTACGCAGATGGGCGACGAGGTCGGCCATGTCGTCGTCGAGCTGACCGATGTAGCCGATGTCGCCGCGCGTCCCCGACGCCCCGTGCCCGCGCGCGTCGATCGCCACCGCCACGACTCCGGCCGCCGCCAGTCTTTGCGCGACCGCGTGCATCTCCTCGGAAGACGCCGAGGAGCCGTGGACGAGGATCGCGAGCCGGTTCGTCGCGCCGCCGGCGGCCGGGTACAGCCGATAGGCGAGCCACGTGCCGTCGCGCGCCTGGAAGCGCGAGAGGTCAGGCAGCCCGCCGCGCGCAATCGCCAGCGCGCCGTTCTGGATCGAAGCCAGCGGCGGCGGCGGCTTCAGCGGCGTCCCGAGCGCCGCGACGAAAGCGAGCGCCACGACCCCGACGAGGGCCAAGAAGCCGACGACGAGGCGCCAGAGTATGGACATGGCACGGCTCCATGACAGATAACTCCGTATGCCAGAGTTATCTGTCATGGTCAAGCCGGCTTCAGGCCCGATTTCGACGCGTCCTGAAGGGAAAGCGCGCGTGCCCCCGAGGCGGGTCCCTCGCAGCCGCCATGAAATCCGCTCTGCGTTTGACGCGCTGCGGCGGCCTCGTTAACAGCGGCGGGAGCGCAGGTGGCGGCGCGCCGCCGCCGACGGGGACGGCATGGCGGTCTATACGGAAGTCACTGACGAGGCGTTGCGCGCCTTTCTCGCGGATTACGATCTCGGCCAGGCGCTGTCGTTCAAGGGCATAGCCGAGGGCGTCGAGAACTCGAACTATCTGCTCAGAACCGAGAACGGCCCCTACATCCTGACCCTCTACGAGAAGCGCGTGAAGGAGGCGGACCTGCCGTTCTTCCTCGGCCTGATGGAGCATCTGGCGACGCGCGGCGTCGTCTGTCCGCTGCCGGTGCGTTCGAAGTCCGGCCATGCGCTCGGCCGGCTCAGCGGCCGTGCGGCGACGATCGTGACCTTTCTGGAGGGGCTTTGGGTCCGCCGCCCGCAGGCGTTCCATTGCAGGGAGGTGGGCGAAGCGCTGGCGCGCATGCACGGGGCGGGGCGCGGCTTTGCGCTGAGGCGCGAGAACGCTTTGTCGCTGCGGGGCTGGCCGCCGCTGTTCGAAGCGGCGAAGGCCCGCGCCGACGAAGTGGCGCCGGGGCTTGCCGAGGAAACGGCGGCCGAGCTCGCCTTTCTCCGGGCGAATTGGCCCGAAGGCCTGCCCGAGGGCGTGACGCATGCCGATCTGTTCCCGGACAACGTGCTGTTCCTCGGCGAAAAACTTTCCGGGCTCATCGACTTCTATTTCGCCTGTAACGACGCGCTCGCCTACGACCTCACGATCTGCCTCAACGCCTGGTGCTTCGAGCTCGACGGCGCCTTCAACGTCTCCAAGGGCGCGGCCATGATATCCGGCTATCAGCGCGTGCGCCCGCTGGAGCCCCGCGAGGTCGCGGCGCTGCCGATTCTCGCCCGCGGCGCGGCGCTGCGGTTCATGCTGACGAGGCTCGTGGACTGGCTCGACGTCCCGTCGGGCGCGCTCGTAAAACCGAAGGACCCGCGCGAATATCTCGCCAAGCTGCGCTTTCATCAGAAGGCGAAGAGCGTCGCCGACTACGGGCTTCTCGCGTGAGCGACCTCGTCAAAATCTGGACCGACGGCGCCTGCGCCGGCAATCCCGGCCCCGGCGGCTGGGGCGCGATCCTCAGCTACGGCGGGCGCGAGAAGGCGTTTTGCGGCGGCGAGGCTCAAACCACCAACAATCGCATGGAGCTGATGGCGGCGATAGCGGCGCTGGAAGCCTTGACCCGTCCGTGCCGCGTCGAGCTTCATACCGATTCGCAATATCTCAGACAGGGCATCACCGGCTGGATCGAGCGATGGAAGCGCAACGGCTGGCGCACCGCCGAGCGCCTGCCGGTGAAGAACGAGGAGCTGTGGCGCCGCCTCGACGCGGCGCGCGAACGCCATCAGGTCGACTGGCGCTGGGTCAAGGGCCACGCGGGCAACGAGATGAACGAGCGCGCCGACAAACTCGCGCGCGCCGGCATGAAGCCGTTCCTCGCATCGCGATCGGGCTCGGGGGGCTAGAGCGGTTTCCGATCCATGTGAATCGCCGCCGTCATTGCGAGCGAAGCGAAGCAATCCAGGGCGGCCGGGCTGTGGCCCCTGGATTGCTTCGTCGCTGCGCACAGGGGAAACGCGAAGCGTTTCCCCGACCTCGCAATGACGGGGGCGTCGGTTTGATCGGGAACCGCCCTAGCGGTGAAAATCAGGGGTTTGGCGCCCGGCCCGAGAGGCCTCGGGAGGGCGGAGTCCCGCCGCTCGCCGGCGTTGCCTGCTCCCCAACCGGGACAGCGCGCTCTTCACGACTCCCCGCTGGCCCAATCGTCAGCCGCCCGGCGATCGCGGCGCGCGAACAGCCGGGTCGGGCGGCGGGCGTGAGCGAAGCCGCTGATCTCGGCCTCGGGCAGCAGCGCCGCGTCCATCACCAGCGCGACGTGCTCGACTGCGCTTTGCTCGGCCGTCGTGCTCGCGAGGCCGCGCGCGATCTCCGCGAGATAGCCGTCGAAATCCGGGTCGACGTCGATGACGAGGCCTGGCCGTGACGCCGCGGCGAGCGCCGACTCGACATCGCTCTTTCTCACCGTACCGCTCGCCCGCAACATCATCGTGCGCGCGTTCCGATCTTCGATCCGTTCCAGCATTGGCCCCTCGTTCCGCGAACCGATTTCGACGGCGGCAAAGTCCGGCAACCGTCGGCGACCGTGCAGCCGACGTCGCGCGCCGGCGATTACACCGCGACGATGACGCCTTTACGGCTGTCACGCCACAGCGTCGACACAGCCGCCCAGCCCCATTGCCGCGAGCCGGCGCGAATCTCACCGTCGACGGATCGATCTGCCA
>JBKQKS010000390.1:0-15446 GCA_052147395.1 Roseiarcus sp. | reverse complement strand
GCGCCGAGGCCGGCTGGCCCAGCTGACAAGCGCGGCGGGGCCGGCCTCGGCGCGGCCGGCTACAATTGCGCCGGAGCGGCCGGACAACTGACGGGCTTACGACGAGGCGCGAATGACGCTCTTGCTTATTCATATATTCGGATGTTATGGTTTAAAAAAACCGATGTCGCCCAGGGGAAACGCCAATCTGACGCCCGATTCATGATATTGTTACAGACTAGTCATCCACGTTAGAGAAGTAGTTTTGCGTATTCAACGCACGACATAGAGTATTGTTGTTGTTTGCGCGCCTACGGCGCCGAAGAACGCCGGATAAAACCTCGGAATTTGTTTTTGGTTTATCTCGCAATGACGACTTTCTTGCGAAAAGTCGATTGACAACGGGTGTCTGGTCGATGAATTTGATGCAACGAGCCGCGCATCGGCTCGAACCGATGAGCGAGCCTCGGCCGCCTTTCAGCCGGCGGTTGGCGACACAAGGGGGAAACGGATGCAGGGCCTGTTCGTAATCTGCCTGACGGGAACGCGCGAAAAATTGCAATTTGCGGCGATGACCGCGTCGGTCGCCGCGGTGTGCGGCCGGCCAGTGCAGGTGTTCCTCTCCATGAACGCGATGCTGTTCTTCTTGAAGGACGCGCCGGTGGACGCGCCGTCGGAAGGCGTTCTCGGCGACGTCATGAAGGAGAAGAAGGCTCCGCCGTTCCTGCACATCTTCGAGCAGGCGGTGGAGCTCGGCGACGCCAAGATTCACGCCTGCTCGATGGCGATCGACGTGATGGGACTGAAGGACGACTCGTTCGTCTCCTGCGTCGCGGGCCCGGCGGGCCTCACCAAATTCCTGAATGACGCCGAGGGCGGACAGATCGTCGTCTTCTGAAGCGAAAGGAACAATCGATGAGCGTGAGTAGAACGGTCGATGCGCGCGGCAGCTTTTGCCCGGGACCGCTAATGGAGCTTATCGCGGCGATGAAGATGTCGCAGGTCGGCGACGTCATCGAGCTGTTGTCGAGCGACAAGGGCTCGGCGGCCGACGTGCCGGAATGGATCCACAAGGTTGGCCACGAGATGGTGGGCACGACCCAGGAAGGCGGCATGTGGCGCATCCACGTGCGCAAAAAGAAATAATCGGGCTTCGACGCTCGAACGGCTCGCGAACAGAGCCGGGCGTCGAGGGGAGGAATCACCAGAGGGAGGAAAGCATATGAGAGTTCTCGTCGTCGGCGGCGGTATGGGCGGCACCATTTTCGCCAACAATCTCGCCCGCCGAATTCACCATGAAATTAGGGCCGGCAAGGCGTCGATCACGATGTTGTCGGCCTCCGACAAGCACACCTATCTGCCGGGGTTCCTGTATGTCGCCTTCGGCAAGATGATGCCCGACGAGCTCCATCGCGACCAGGCGGGCCTGCTCGAGCCGACGATCAAGTTCTTCGTCGATCCGGTGCGCACTTTCAATCTCAAGAACAACAACGTCGTCACCGAGAGCGGCAAGATCTACGAATACGACGTCATCATCATCTCCACCGGTTCTCGCGCGACTCCGGAAACGATCCCCGGCCTCGCCGAGAACTCGATCAACGTCTACACCGAGCAGAATGCGCTGAAGTTCTTCGACACGATCAACAACTTCAAGGGCGGACGCATCGTCATCACTGTCGGCCTGCCGCACAAGTGCCCGATGATTCCGCTCGAAGTGACGATGATGATGCGTGACTTCGTCGCCGAGAAGGGCCTCATCGACAAGACCGAGTTCTACTACACCTACCCGATCGGCCGGCTGCACTCCCTCGAGAACGTCGGCAAGTGGGCGGCGGGCGAATTCGCCAGCCTCGGCATCAAGAGCGAGACGCTGTTCAACATGAAAGAGATCGACGGCAAAAACGCCAAGGTGATCTCGGAGGAAGGCTCGGAAGTCAAATACGATCTGCTCATCGCCGTGCCGCCGCACAAGGGCATGGAGGTGATCGAGAAGAACGGCCTCGGCCAGAACGGCTGGATCCCGACCAACAAAGCCACGCTGCACATGGACGGTGAGCTCGGCAAGAACGTGATCGTGCTCGGCGACACCACCAACATTCCGATTTCCAAGGCCGGTTCGACCGCGCATTTCCAGGCGGAAGCGGCGGCCGAGAACGTCGCGGCGGTGATCAAGATCGGCCGACCGGTGCGCGAGTACGACGGCAAGGTGTTCTGCTTCATCGAGTCGGGCGGCGGTCGCGCCACCTACGCGGCGTTCACGTATCAAAACCCGCCGCAGCCGCGCGCGCCCAACCCGATGGTCCATCAGTTCAAGCTGGCTTACAACCGGCTGTACTGGGCCTCGGCCCGCGGCATTCTATAAGGGAGGACGTCATGAACGAATCCGTAAAGCCGACCGCATTGGACGGCGCCAAGCGCGCCGAGCTCGACGCCGCGCTCGTCACGCTCGTCGAAAACGGCGATCTCGACCGCATCGTGGCGCTGGCCCGCCTCATCGGCGCCGCCCAAGACTCGATGACCGATGACATGATCGTGCGCTTGGCGGGCGTCGCCAGTCACGGCCTGTCGATGGTCGAGACGCTGACCACCAGCGGCCTCGGCAATCAGCTGATGAAGCTGGCGGCGCATTTCGAGCGCTCCGGCCTGGCGCCCGACCTGCTCGACGCCGTCGACTTCGCCTCGAAGGAAATCGCGTCGCAGCCGCCGCCCAAGGGCGGCATAGCGGGATGGTTCGGGTTGTTGGGAGTGTTCCAACGGGCCGAGACGCAGCGCGCAATCATGTTCGCAGTTTCTATGCTGTGCTCGCTATGCAGGGCGCGCCTCGTCGAAAGGCCGGACTACCCCTGATCCGCCGGAAGGCCGCGCCCCAGGGCGCGGCGCCGCGTTATTGCTTCGATAAGGACGACGCGCGTCAAATCTTTGCGGCTACGGTGCGGCAGGCCTCGCGCTGCCCGGCCCGTTTGCGCTATGGATCGAGCGCGCGCGGGCGGGTTCCGTCGTGCGAACTCGAATCTGGCGGTCGGAGGCGATGATGAGCGACGGCGAAGGTCAGAACTGGGCCGCGACGGATGCGGGCAAGAACGTTGAACCCGAAGCGAGCGCGAAGATTCTCGACGCGCCGCGGCCGCCGGCGCCGCCGAAGAGAGACATTCACGCGCCGCGCGAGTTCGTCGCCCATCGCCACGATCCCGACGCGATTCGCCGCGCCTTCGAAACCGGCGACTATCCCTATTCGACCAAGGTCTCCGAAAAGCACTATCTGTCGCGCATGCTGCCGCTTCAGGCCGAGCTGCTGAAGGCGCAGAACTGGGTCAAGGAGACGGGCGAACGTCTCGTGGTGCTGTTCGAGGGCCGCGACGCCGCCGGCAAGGGCGGCACGATCAAGCGCTTCATGGAGCATCTGAACCCGCGCGGCGCGCGCATCGTCGCGCTGGAGAAGCCCAGCGAGCGCGAGCGCTCGCAATGGTATTTCCAGCGCTATATCCAGCACCTGCCGTCGGCCGGCGAGATCGTGTTCTTCGATCGCTCCTGGTACAACCGCGCCGGGGTCGAGCGGGTGATGGGCTTCTGCACGCCCAACGAATATCTCGAATACATGCGCCAGTGCCCCGAGCTCGAGCGCATGCTGGTGCGGTCGGGGGTTCGGCTGTTGAAGTACTGGTTCTCGGTGACGCGCGACGAGCAGCGCCGCCGCTTCCTCGCGCGCGAGACCGATCCGCTCAAGCAATGGAAGCTGTCGCCGATCGACAAGGCCTCGCTCGACAAGTGGGACGAATATACCGAGGCCAAGGAGGCGATGTTCTTCAATACCGACACCGCCGATGCGCCCTGGACCATCATCAAGTCCGACGACAAGAAGCGCGCGCGCATAAATTGCATGCTGCACTTCCTGTCGATGCTGCCCTACGACGGCAAGGACCATCGCGTCGTGGTGTCGTCCGACCCGCTCATCGTCGGCTCTTCGGCGCTGGTGATCGGCGACCACCCGCACATCCTCGAAGCCGCCGTCCACCCTGGCAAGCGGCGCAAGGGATGAGGCGGCGAGGCCGCCCTGCGTAGCGCCGCCGTGCCCACTAGTTCAGCCGAAACTCCCCGTCGAGGAGGCGGAACTCCTGCGGGCGGATGAGCCCGTGATGGGCGATGACGACGGAATGCAGCGCGCCGTCGAGCTCGCGGCGCCAGAAGTCGAGAAATTTGCGCAATTCCGGGAAATCGGGATGCAGATCGTGCTGTTGCCAGATGAAGCTCTGCAGCAGCGCGGGATGATCGGGTCGGCGATAAAAGATGTTGGCGGTGGTGAGGCCGAAGCCCGCGAGCCGGCGGCGAAAATCCTCTGAAACCATGGCGCCCTCTCTCCACAAAAGACCCAGGGACGACCGAGTTTGCCACGGAATTCGTCGCCGACAACTGATAGATTGCATTTTCGCGCGAAAAATCACATTGTTAGCACTCTCTGTCGGCGAGTGCTGATTTTTTGCCTCGCGCCCCTTGAAGCCGGACCGCAACGGGCTTAGCTCACGTTTCGTCGGCGAGGGGCCGACGAAACCCGAATTCGTACGAAAATCGACATGGAGGAGGTCATGAAGTTTCGGCCGCTGCAAGATCGCGTGCTCGTCAAGCGTATCGAAGCGGAAGAGCGGACCAAGGGCGGGATCATCATTCCCGACACCGCCAAGGAGAAGCCGCAGGAAGGCGAAGTGATCGCCGTCGGCCCGGGCGGGCGCGACGAGAGCGGCAAGCTGATCCCCATCGACGTGAAGGTCGGCGACCGCATCCTGTTCGGCAAGTGGTCCGGCTCCGAAATCAAGCTCGACGGTCAGGATCTCCTGATCATGAAGGAAAGCGACGTGATGGGTGTGGTCGCTTAAGTTTCACGGCAGTCCGCAATCCAACCCGAACGAGGAAGCAAAAATGTCCGCCAAAGAGGTCAAATTTTCCCAGGACGCGCGCGAACGCCTGCTGCGCGGCATCGACGTGCTCGCGAGCGCGGTGCGCGTAACGCTCGGCCCCAAGGGCCGCAACGTCGTGATCGAGAAGAGCTTTGGCGCGCCGCGCATCACCAAGGACGGCGTCACCGTCGCCAAGGAGATCGAGCTTTCCGACAAGTTCGAGAACATGGGCGCGCAGATGATGCGCGAGGTGGCCTCGAAGCAGAGCAGCGAAGCGGGCGACGGCACGACGACGGCGACGGTGCTCGCCCACGCCATCGTCAAGGAAGGCGCCAAGGCGGTCGCCGCCGGCGCCAATCCGATGGACGTCAAGCGCGGCGTCGACAGCGCGGTCGAGGCGGTGGTCAAGGAGCTCGTCAAGAACAGCCGCAAGGTCACCAAGTCGGACGAGATCGCTCAGGTCGGCTCCATTTCGGCCAACGGCGACGCGTCGGTCGGCAAGTTGATTTCTCAGGCGATGGAGAAGGTCGGCAAGGAAGGCGTGATCACGGTCGAAGAGGCGAAAAGCCTGGAGACCGAACTCGACATCGTCGAGGGCATGCAGTTCGACCGAGGATATCTCTCGCCCTATTTCATCACCAACCCCGAGAAGATGCTCGCCGAGCTCGAGGACGCCTACATCCTCATCCACGAGAAGAAGCTTTCCGGCCTGCAGGCGCTGCTCCCCGTCCTCGAGGCGGTGGTGCAGAGCGGCAAGCCGCTGCTCATCGTCGCCGAGGATGTCGAGGGCGAAGCGCTGGCGACGCTGGTGGTCAACAAGCTGCGCGGCGGCCTCAAGGTCGCAGCGGTCAAGGCGCCTGGATTCGGCGACCGCCGCAAGGCGATGCTCGAAGACATCGCGGTTCTCACCGGCGGCACGATGATCGCCGAAGACCTCGGCATCAAGCTCGAGAACGTGACGTTGCAGATGCTCGGGCGGGTGAAAAAGGTGCGCATCGAGAAGGAGAACACCACCCTCGTCGAGGGCGCCGGCGCCAAGGCCGACATAGAGGGCCGCGTCGCCCAGATCAAGGCGCAGATCGAAGACACGACGTCGGATTACGATCGCGAGAAGCTGCAGGAGCGCCTCGCCAAGCTCGCCGGCGGCGTTGCGGTGATTCGCGTCGGCGGCGCCACCGAGGTCGAGGTCAAGGAGAAGAAGGACCGCGTCGACGACGCGCTGCACGCGACCCGCGCCGCGGTCGAGGAGGGCATTCTGCCGGGCGGCGGCGTGCCGCTGTTGCGCGCCGCGAAGGCGCTCGACGCGGTCGTGTGCGAGCACGACGACCAGCGCACCGGCGTCGCCATCGTGCGCAAGGCGCTGCAGTGGCCGGCGCGGCAGATCGTCGAGAACGCCGGAGTCGACGCCTCGATCATCGTCGGCAAGATCCTCGAAAACTCCGACTATGCTTATGGTTATGACGCCCAAACAGGCGTTTACGGCGACATGTTCGAGCTCGGCATCATCGACCCGACCAAGGTCGTGCGCATCGCGCTGCAAGACGCGGCCAGCGTCGCCAGCCTACTCATCACCACCGAAGCGATGATCGCCGAGAAGCCGAAGAAAGAATCTGCGGCCCCGGCGATGCCGGGCGGCGGGATGGATTATTGATCGAGCAATGCAAAGCCCCCGCCCTCGCTGGCGGGGGCATTTTTCGTTGGGTCGCTCGAAAGCGGCCTATCGGTTCATGGCCCGGAGCGCTTTCCCTCCGGGGTCGAACTGCGGATCGTAGGGGCGCGTCGAACCCGACGCCGCGTCGATGCGCGCCACTTCGACCATGAGGCGCGCATGCCATTCCTCCCGCTCGGCCGCGTCGGGGAGCAGGTCGCAGTAGTAGGCGATGTCGCGTTGGCGATAGCGTTCGATGTCGTAGTCCGTCCAGCCCCACCACGTTTCGGCCGCGGCGAGAGTCTCGACCAGCTTGCGCAGCCCGCTACGCACGTGTTCGGGCTTTGGCGCGTAGCGCGCAGGTTCTGGCGACCCGAACAGGTCCGGCTGTTCGGGAGGGCCGAACAGCGTCGGCTCGCGAGGATCATAGGCGCTTTTGCGCGACTGGCGACTCATGGGGCGACCATAGCATGGGGCGGGCGGCCCGCCTCGGCGCTCCGCGTCGAAAGCGACGGCTTATCCACGATCAAGGAAAGGCGGCGAGGTAGGCTTCGTCAATTTTCGCCATCTGATCGAGGGTAAAGGCGAGCGCGTCGGCGACGCTCGCGATGTGATTGATCTCGTCGAGCGTCAACTTGCGGCCCTTGCGCGATTTCAGGTACTTGTCGAGCACCTGATAGCCGCCGATGCAGAAATCCCAGACCGCTGGAGGCACCGGGGCGAAGCGTTGCGCGTCATTGATCGCGACTGCCTGATCCGCAGCGGAATAACGGACGAACTCCACCTCGTGGGCGCCTTTGCCATGATACTTCGCCAGCTTGCGCATCGGAACTTGGCGCAAGAGGTGGGCTTGCACCAGCGTCCAGCCGAGGTTTGAAAGCGTCTCGAAGTCCGCCGCTGGCTTCGGAAATGGGATGCGCGGAAAATCGATGCGTAGGAATTCGGCGTAGCGGATGCGATAGGTTGCCGTATGAAGGATGGCGTAGATGTAGCCGAGGATTTCTTCTGGCTCATAGTGATGGCCGTAACGCGCGTCTATAAATGCGCGGAAGGTGGCAGTGAAGTTCTCGTTTCTCGCGGACGTTGAATCATAAGTCCAAATTGGAAAGCAGTAGTTTGCTTCGCTGGAACCGTCCGATACGACGCAATCGTTCGCCGGTAGCGCAGTTACCATCACATGGCGCCAGTCCCGAACGCCGATTTGTCTCGAAATCAGGAGGACCGAATTGGTACGGCCCGTGACGTTGTCGATTAATTCACGCCGAGGATAATCCATGAACTCGGTTCGGAAGTAACAACTTCGATCATCAAAGGGTCGATACGCACACTGGACGATACTTCCGACGAGGTCTTGTTTCGATCGCGCTCTCAGTGCCTGCCTGGCTTCGCGCAATTTCCAATCTCGGTTGTCATTTATATTGTATCTTTCGCGGATCGTCCTATCCGAAACAGCCGGATCGACCATGTCACGTACGCGCCGCTCGATCTCGCTCTTCTCGAACGCCACCGCGAAATGATCTCGATGCGTTTGAAAACCAAGCACATTGACTTCAAAAATCTGTCGCTTGTTCGCATCGGCGTCGAGCGCGTCGGCGACCGGCCATCCTTTCTCGTATTCGTCCCACCCCGTCCAGTCGAGCGGACGGCACATGTAATAGGGCGCAATGCAGCGAACCGGACGCCAATCAACGCAGTCGAATGCGGCCTCGGCGCAAGCGCGGTACTTGTCGAGACGGTTGCCCCAAAACTCCGCAAACCAAATTGCCCGTGGGAGCTTCGGATTCTTGACAAGCAACGTGATTGCGACGCCTTTCTGAATATCGAAGACGTTCTCGTTCTCCGCGTCGGACGGAGCCAGTTCCTTTGGCTTCGAGCTCCCGTGCAAGTCGAGCACGTATATCTGCTCGAAGCTGCGCATCAGGCTCTGACGCATGCCGCGAAAGGTCGGGTTGTCGAGCCAAGAGTGATTGGTGATGATACCGACCACGCCCCGCTCCACCCCCGCGACAGAGTGTTCCAGCGGCTTTCCGTCCGGCGCCTTGGTTTTGAAGGTGAACCCGTCCATTTTCATTTGCGCGAAGCGGATGAACTTGACGTAGTCGTCCTGCAGCCACTTCGGGTTCTTTTCGCCGAGCGGCCTCCTTTCGTCCAAACCGTTGGCGGTCTTTTCCCAGGTGAATTTGTACTCATCGATCGCGGTGGTGATCCAAGGTCCCTTGTTCTTCGAGTGTCCCGAGTACGGCGGATTGCCCGTGATGATGAGAATCGGTTGCTCTTTGACTGCTTGCGCGGCCGCAACCTCTGCGCTCACCGCAGGCATAAGGAAGTTCTTCTGCGGCTCGAGCGGCTCGAGCGTGTTGGTCAGGAACACCTGCAAACGCTCGCCGGCCGTCAGCTGATGCCCTTGATCCGCAAGGTACTGCGACAGCTTGAGATGGGCGATCGTGTAAGGGGCGATGAGGTATTCGAAGCCGAAGACGTTCTTCAGCATGTGGTCGCGGACGATCAGGCTCGCCTTGCCGGAATCGGCGCCTCCGACGTTGTCGAATATGCGCTGGAACACTTCCAGGAGGAAAGTGCCGGTGCCGCAGGCGAAATCGAGCACCGTAACGCGCTTGTGGTCGGCGAGGCCATCCTCGATGCCGAACGTATCTTTCAGGATGTCGTCGACCGCGCGAACAATGAAATTCACGATCGGCGGCGGCGTGTAATAGACGCCGCGCGACTTCTTCATCTGCGCGTCGTACTTTCCGAGGAAGTCCTCGTAGAAATAGATGAACGGATCGCGCTCGAACAGCCGACGCTCCTCCTCGTCCTTCGCTCGCACGCGGTGGCTGATCGTCTTGCGATGCCGGAACGACAGGTCCTCGTGGATGGCGGCGAGATCGAGGCCGTTGACGATCGAGAGAATTTCTTCGACCACCCAGCGAATTTCGGCGTACTCCGGCGCGTCCAGATCATCGAGGAACTGGACGAGTTCACGGATCAGGCGGAACGAGCCCGGCACGAACTGCTTGGCGTTTGCGAGCGTGATTTCCTTGGCGCCGGAGTTGAGCCGGGAGAGGAACAGTCCGTAGGCGAGCATCTGCGCGAAGGCGTCGGCGAACTCGGCGAGCGCCAGTTCATGAAACACCTGATCGCGGAATATCTCGTAGAGGCCGTAAAGCCGGGCCTGCCTGTGCTCCTTTTCCTGCCGGCGCAGTTCAGAATCCAAGAAATCGCGCAGAAAGTGGCTGCGCGTGGCGAGCGCCAAAGCGAGTTGCTCCGCGCGGGCGATCCCCTCCGGCGCTGATGAGAAAAAGCCGCGCAGCAGCCCGGTGACCGCGTTGACCCGATCCTGGCGGGGGCGTTTCGGCTTCCCTTCGAGATCGTGCGGGAAAGCTATCAGCTCGCGGCCGTTGACCCTCCCGTCCTTCAGCCAAATGAACTGCAAATAGTCGGTCAGCAGGATGTTGCCGGAAAGCTGCTTGTAGCGCACTATCTGTTCGGACTTGAGCACCTCATCGAGATTTACGCCGACCGCTTTGTTCTCGACGTAGCCGAGAATCATCCCCGACTTCGTAACCTTGAAATCGGGGCAGCCCTGGCCGGCCGTCGCTTTCGCTTCGTGAATGACGTGGATAGCCGCATCCACATTGTTCGCCGCCGCCTTCAAGAGCTTTTCTAGCTCACTGCGGTCGCTCAGCTCTTTCTTGTCGGCCCTGTCCTCCCGTAACGAATGCAAGTAGGACTCGAAAATATCTTTCATCGCGATCTCGGGCCCCCGACTCTGCCGAGCATCGTATGGCCGGGCCGCGCAGACAGGAATGGGAAAAATCCGGCGATCCCGCAGTCATGGCGAGCGATCTCGGAGGCGTCGTGCAGACGACAGCCGCGCCTCACCCCCCCGTCGAGGGATAGTTCGGGCTCTCGCGGGTGATCGCCACGTCGTGGACGTGGCTCTCGCGCCAGCCGGCGGAGGTGATGCGGGTGAACTGGGCTTTGGCTTGCAATTCGGGGATGGTCGCGGCGCCGACATAGCCCATCGCGGCGCGCAACCCCCCGGCGAGCTGATGCAGGATGGCGCCGACCGGACCGCGATAGGGCACCTGGCCCTCGACGCCCTCGGGCACCAGCTTCATCGAATCGCGCACGTCCTGCTGGAAGTAGCGGTCGGCGGAGCCTTGCGACATCGCGCCGAGCGAGCCCATGCCGCGATAGGCCTTGTACGAGCGGCCCTGGTAGAGGAACACCTCGCCCGGGCTCTCGTCGGTGCCGGCGAGCAGCGAGCCGATCATTGCGCATTCGGCGCCGGCCGCAATCGCCTTGGCGAGGTCGCCGGAATATTTGATGCCTCCGTCGGCGATGACGGGAACGCCAGCCTCGCGGCCGGCTTCTGAGGCCTCCATGACGGCGGTGAGCTGCGGCACGCCGACGCCGGCGACGATGCGGGTGGTGCAGATCGAGCCCGGCCCGATGCCGACCTTGATCGCGTCCGCCCCGGCGTCGATGAGCGCCCGAGCCCCTTCCCGCGTCGCCACGTTGCCGGCGATGATCGCGACTCTGTTGGCGCCACGCCGGATGCGCCTCACTTGCTCGAGCACCTGCTCGGAATGGCCGTGCGCGGTGTCGACGACGAGGCAGTCGACCCCTGCCGCCATCAGCAACTCCGCTCTCGCGTAACCCTGGTCGCCAACGGTGGTGGCGGCGGCGACGCGCAAATGGCCGTCGGCGTCCTTGGCGGCGTTGGGATGCGCGGTCGCCTTCTCGATGTCTTTGACGGTGACGAGGCCGACGCATTTGCCGTCGTCGTCCACCACCACCAGCTTTTCGATGCGGTGCTGGTGCAACAGCCGGCGCGCCTCGTCCTTGGAGACCCCCTCGCCCACCGTCACCACCTTGCGCGTCATCAGCTCGGCGACCGGCTCGCGCGGATCTTCGGCGAAGCGCACATCGCGGTTGGTGAGGATGCCGACCAGCCTTCCCGCCTTGCCGTCGGGGCCGCGCTCGATCACGGGAATGCCGGAAATGCTGGCGCGCTTCATCAGCGCCAGCGCGTCGGCGAGCGTCGCGTCGGGAAAGATGGTGATCGGGTCGACGACCATGCCGCTCTCGTAGCGCTTGACCTTGCGCACTTCCTCGGCCTGCGCCTCGGGCGTCAGATTGCGGTGGATGACGCCGATGCCGCCGGCCTGCGCCATGGCGATGGCGAGCCGCGCCTCGGTGACCGTGTCCATCGCGGAGGAAATGATCGGCAGGTTGAGCGAGATCGCGCGCGTGAGCCGCGTGGCGATGCTCACCTCGCCCGGCATGACGGTGGAATGGCCGGGCCTCAACAGCACATCGTCGAAGGCGAGGCCCTCGGCAAAGCTCGATTTTTCGATTTGCGCCATGACTCCCTCGTGAGCACGGAGGCGGCGCCGCGACCTACCATGCGAGGGCGCCGGCGCCTAGCCCGGCGGAATGCGCTAGTTGTGGATGCCCGATTGTGCTAGCATTGATAGCGCAAGAGGGAGACTGTCGGTTGCCAGATCTGCTCGTAAGGGGAGTCGAAGAAGAAATCGTGCGCGCGCTGAAGGCGCGGGCCGGCGCTCACGGGCGCAGCGCCGAGGCCGAACACCGCGCGATTCTGGCCGAAGCGCTCGCCCGGCCACAAAGGCGGAGTCTCGCCGAGCTGCTGCTTTCGATGCCGGATGTCGGGCTCGACGAGGATTTCGCGCGAGTCGAACCGCGCTCTGAGCGGCCTGATGTATTTGATTGACACGAACGTCATCAGCGAAGCTCGCAAGGGCGCGAAGGCCGACCCCGGCGTCCTAGAATTCCTCGAGCGCGCGGCCGCGAACGACACGCCGTTGTTCCTTTCGGCGATCAGCGTCGGCGAGCTCCGTCGAGGGATCGAGCGCGTCCGGCTACGTGGCGACATCGACCAAGCCGGCCTGTTGGAGGCCTGGATGGGCGCGGTCCTCGAAGCCTATGCGGATAGGGTATTGGCGTTCGACGGCGACGCTGCGCAGGTCTGGGGCCGGCTCAGCGCCCCGGACCCCACGCCGATCCTCGATAAGCAGATCGCCGCTATCGCGCTCGTCAACGCGCTCACGCTGGTCACGCGCAACACGCGCGACTTCGCGGCGCTCGGGCTCGGCGTCCTCAACCCATTTTCGCGCTGATCGGGCGCCTCGAGGCCCGGCGCGCCGCCTCGGCGCCGGCAAGCATCGTCTCATCCTCCCGGCGTGGCCAACAGCTGACGCAAGCCCGCGACATACGCCAGACTGAGTAAATATACGACCCCCGACAGCATCGAGATCCAAAAGCTCACCGGCCAGTCGCTGTAATAGGCGAGCGTGAGCCCGCCCCAGGCTTCCGCGAGCGCGAGGGCGGCGGCCATGACGACGCCGCGACCGAGCCGGCGGGAAAAGTTCTGCGCCGCGGCGGCGGGGCCGACCATCAGCGTGAACACCAGGAGCACGCCGACGATTTGCGCGCATTCGGCGACCGCGACGGCGACGATGGCGAGAAAGGCGACCGACACGAGCCGCATCGGCACGCCGCGCGCTTCGGCGAGCTCGGCCTGCAGCGAAGCGAAAATGAGCGGCCGGGCGATGAGGCTGAGCGCGGCGAGCGCGACGAGGGCGAGGACAACGAGGGTCATGAGCGCGCTGGCGTCGACGCCGAGCACGTTGCCGAACAGCAGCGCCGCCGCCCGCGTCGCCGCCGAGGTGTAGAAATGCAGGAACAGCAGGCCCAGGCCGAGCGCCAGCGACAGCGTCATGCCGACGGCGACGTCGCGCTCGGAGAGTTTTTCGCCGATGAGGCCCATGCCGATCCCGGCGAACAGCGTGAAGGCCAGGAGCCCGGCGAGCGGGGAGACGCCGAACAGCGCGGCGCCGGTCGCGCCGGTGAAGCCGACATGGCTCAATGCATGGCCAGCGAATGTCTGCCCGCGCAGCACGAGAAAGTAGCCGACGAAACCTGCGAGCACAGCCGCGACGCCGGACGCCGCGAAGGCGACGCGCATGAAGTCATAATCGAGCATGCTATGCCATCAACCCCCTCGTGCTGAGCTCCTTCGACAAGCTCAGGAGCGTAGCGGCCTCGAAAGACGCTCCAGGAATCCGAGGCGATCGAGCAGCCCACATGTCTCCGTTCGAGCGTCGGCGGCGCCGGTCGTGCTCGCTGGAGCGTCCTTCGAGGGCCCTTCGGGCCGCCTCAGGACGAGGGTTCCGATGGTGGCGCGAGGATGTTTGCATCCCTTGGGGCCCTGACCCCAGTGTCGCGAGACGCCGCGCTCGACGCCCCCGGCTACATCAGTGCGCATGTTCATGCTCATGCTCGTGGCGATGGGCCTCGCGCTCGACCTCGACTTCGCCGGCCATGACGAAATAACGGTCGCGCACCCTCACCACCTCGATTTCCACCTTGTAGAGCCGCGACAGCACCGCGGAGGTCACGACCTCGTCGACCGGGCCCAGCACCGCCGAGCCGGCGCCGAGGTAGAGCACACGGTCGATCGCATTGACGAGCGGATTGAGCTCGTGGGCGCTGAACAGGATGGCGATCTTCAATTGGTCGCGCAGTTTTCGTGCGATCTCGACTACGGCCCTCTGATGCGCGGGGTCGAGCGAGATCAGCGGCTCGTCGAGCAGCAGCAGTTTTGGCTTGCCGATCAGAGCCTGGCTCAGCAGCAGGCGCTGCCGCTCGCCGCCGGAAAGCTCTGACAGCGGCCGATCGGCCAGACCCCTGGCGCCAACCATGTCGAGCGCCCAGTCGATCTCGCGCCGCGTCGCCGCATCGAGGCGGCGAAAGCCGAAGCGGGCGCCCAGCGCGGCGCTCGCCACCACATCGTAGCCGGCGAGTTTCAGCGACGCCGCGGCGCCGCGGTTCTGCGGCATGTAGCCGATATCGGCGCTGCCGCGGCGCACCGAGGCGCCGAACAGTGTTATGGCGCCGGCGGCGGTTGGGATCAGGCCGAGCGCAGCGCGCATCAGCGTCGTCTTGCCGGCGCCGTTGGCGCCCAGCATGCCGACGAATTCGCCTTCGCGAATCGTGAAATCGACGGCCGAGAGAATGTCTCGGCCGCCGAGACGGATCGTCGCGTTTTCGAACGCCAGCGCGCTCAAGATTTGGGCCCGGTGAGCGCGTGATCGAGTTCGCCGAGCTGGCCCATCATCCAACTCACATAGGTGGTGTCCGGCGGCTCGGTCTCGCTGACGCCGACGACCGGAATGCCGTTCGCCTTGGCGAGGTCGACGAGCTTCTGCACCGAGGGCTCGCTCGCCTGCGCGTTGTACAACATCACCTTGACCTTGTGGCCCTTCAGGTCGTTCTCGAAAGCGGCGACTTCGGAGGCCGAAGGCTCGGCGTTGTTCATGATCGCGAGCGCGAACTTCTCGTCGTGCACTTTCAAGCCGATCAGCTGGGCCTGGTAGCCGAACACCGGCTCGGAGGCGATGACGTCGACGCCGGCGAAGCGCTTGTGCAGGTCGGCGATCTTGGCGTCGAGCGGCTTCAACGATGCGAGGAAAGCCGCCTCGCCTTTTTCGTAATCGGCTTTGTGCGCCGGATCGACTGTTTCCAGCGCCGTTTCGATCGCCTTGGCTGCAGCCTTCACATAGGCTGGATCGTACCAAAGATGCGGATTGTCTCCCGACTTGCGGCCGACGAGCGCGCCGACGACGATCGTTTTGCGTCCCGGCGCCAGGTGGGCGGCGAGGAGCTTGTCCATCCACGGATCATAGTCGACACCGTTGGAGATCACGACTTTCGCCTCCGCAAGGGTTTTGGCGGTGTCGACGCTCGCCTCGAACAGGTGCGGGTCCTGATCCGGGCTGGAGAGAATGCTGGTCACGGCGACATCGGCGCCGCCGATTTGCGCCGCGACGTCCCCCCAGAAATTCTCGGCGGCGACGATTTTTACCGGATCGGCATGGGCGGCGACGGCCGAAGCCGCGAGA